>CAZRLJ010000010.1:0-43227 GCA_964600905.1 uncultured Acutalibacter sp.
GTTGGAATGGTAAGCCTGGGCTGCGCCAAAAACCAGGTGGACGGAGAAATGCTCATGGCCGCCCTGAAAAACGGCGGCTTTGAGACCGTGGACGACGCGGCGCTGGCAGACATTGCCATCGTCAATACCTGCGGCTTTATCGACAGCGCCAAGAAAGAGTCCATCGACGAAATTCTGGAGCTTGCCAAGCTGAAGAAGGATGGCCGGATCAAAAAACTGGTGGTCACTGGCTGTCTGGCCGAGCGCTACCGGGAGGAGGTCCACAAGGAGCTTCCCGAGGTGGACGCGGTGCTGGGCATCGGCGCCAACGGCAGAATAGTGGATGTTCTTCAAAAAATGATGGCTGGGGAATTTGTGGAGGAATTTCCGGGAAAGGAAGAAATGCCCCTCTGCGGGGACCGGGAGCTTTCCACTCCCAGCTGGTCCGCCTACCTGAAAATCGCCGAGGGCTGCGACAACCGCTGCTCCTACTGCGCCATTCCCATGATCCGGGGCGGCTACCGCAGCCGCACCATGGAAAGCATTGAAGCGGAGGCCCGGCAGCTGGCGGCAGACGGCGCAAAAGAGCTTGTCCTCATTGCCCAGGACACCACCCGGTACGGCGTGGACCTCTACGGCGAATACTCTCTGGCGAAGCTTCTCCGGCGCCTGTGCAAAATTGACGGCCTCCGGTGGATCAGGTTCCTCTACGGCTATCCCGACGCCGTTACCGACGAGCTTCTGGACGTGATGGCCACTGAGGAAAAGGTGGTGAAATACATAGACCTGCCCCTGCAGCATGCCTCCGGAAAAATTCTAAAGGCTATGAACCGGGCGGGGGACCGGGCAAGCCTCACCGCCCTGATGAAAAAGATCCGGGAACGGGTGCCGGGCGTGATCCTGCGCACCACCCTCATCGCCGGATTTCCTGGGGAAACAGAGGAGGACTTCACGGAGCTGGCGGAATTTGTAAAGGATGTGCAGTTTGACCGATTGGGGTGCTTTGCCTACTCCCAGGAGGAAGGCACTCCCGCTGCGGAGCTTCCCGGCCAGATCGACCAGGAGGAAAAGGAGCGCCGGGCGGAGATCATCATGGAAACCCAGGGCCGCATCATGGAGAAAAAGGGACAGGCCTATATCGGCCAGACCTTGGAGGTGCTGGTGGAGGGCTTCGACCGATACGCCGAGTGCTGGTTCGGCCGGTCCGCCATGGACGCCCCGGATGTGGACGGAAAGGTGTTTTTCACCGCCGGGGACAAACGGCCGGTATACGGCTCCTTTGTCCGGGTAGAGGTGGAGGACTGCATCGACTGCGACCTGTTCGCAAGCCTTGTTACAGATAACAAAGGAGATTGAGTGATGAAAATGAATCTGCCCAACAAACTCACGCTGCTCCGGGTGGTTCTGGTTCCGGTATTTATGGTGTTCGCCGCTCTGTCCCACTACGGGCAGAACGATTTCAGCCGCACCATGACCCTGCTGGCAGGGATCGTGTTTGCCGCCGCCAGCTTTACGGATTTTCTGGACGGGTATCTGGCCCGGAAAAATAACCTGGTCACAGACTTCGGCAAATTTGCCGATCCCCTGGCCGACAAGATGCTGACCACCGCCGCTTTTCTGTACATGGTTCTGGACAACGTGTGCCATCCGGTGGTGCTGGCGGTCATTTTATTCCGGGAATTTGCCGTGGCCGGAGTGCGGATGGTGGCCGCCGCCAACCAGAAGGTCATTGCCGCCAACATGTGGGGAAAGGTGAAAACCGTTTTGCAGATGGTCACCGTGCTGCTCTGGTATTTTCTGGCCGCCCTCTCCCCGCCAGACGCCGGATTTGCCGTTATCACCCTGACAAAGCTCCTGTGCTGGGCCGTCGCTGCGGTCACCCTGATCTCCGGCGTCAAATATCTTTGGGACAACCGGGACTGTATCACACTGTAGCGGCGCTCCGCTGTTACAATACCGCGCAACCGTCATTTTTTGTTCCGGACAGAAAACGATCCCGGCAGGTTCTTTCTGCCGGGATTTTTAGCGTTACCGCGTGCGGCGGTTATTCATCTGTCCATTGGAGCCGGGAAACAGATTGAAATTTGTGCCGGGACGGTCGCCTGGCATATAGAAATAGACAAATTTTACGGAGAAAATGTCACAGACGATAAAATTGTTCACCGCCTCGTCGTACAGGGTCACATAGCTTCTGCCCACAAAGTACAGCATTCCCTGCTTGCGGACCATCTCCTGGGTGCCGATCAGAAACTCGCACACCACATAGTTTCCGATGTTCATGGACAGGATGTACTGCATGGAGCCCCGCATTTCCTCCGTGTTGAAGTCCTCCTGGGGCGGACGGTAGAAATTGTCCATTTTGCAGCTTCCGTCCTCCATTTGCCGATAGTCCTTTCTGTTTTGCAGCCGCCGCATTCCCGGCGTCATATCCTGGTTCCAGCCGCCCTCGTTCCAGTTGTTGTCACTCATGGTATGACCTCCTGTTATTAAGTCTCCGCATAGGCTGCCGTGGGATTATAGAAGCAGTGGTCGCCAATGCGGATGACGAATTCGCCCACCTGAGACGGAAAAAAGGCCCTGCATTCCGGCTTAAAGGGGTTAAAATACCACAGGGCAAAGCCCAGGTTGGTCAGCCGGTTTCCGGCGATGGCCCAGTCCGCAATGTCGTATTGCACCTCTGTAGGCCGCATGTTGTAGATGTTCTGCATATTGTACCGGCCTCCCACGGTCTCCATCACACAGGTAAACTGCCGGGGCTGATAAATGACCTGACGGATGGTGTCCAGCCGCCCATATTCCCCATAGGTCACCTGGACTCGATTCATCACCACGCAGGCCACTGCCTTCATGCCGGTGTCTCCCTCGCCGCCGGCCTCGCATTCCAGAATGCGGGCCAGAATTTCCCGGTCGGAAAATGCCATAAGATCCCTCCCCTCTCCCGGCTGTTCCCCCAATTTTATGCGCAAAAACGAAGAGATAGACCTGGGTCCGGCCGCACAAGAATAAATTGACCTGTGTGTGAGTTAAATGGTATACTGACTGCAAATCTGTCATTATGCCATAAGCGGGAGCTTGTTGCGGAAGAGAGGATCACGCATTTGGAAAAGTATAAAATACTGATGGAACTGAACAGAAAAATGGTATTTGGAGAAGCAATACCAGATACAGAAAAAGAAGATGCTGTATCCATTTTACTGAATGGGATATGCGATACGGAAGAAGTCTCCAGATATAAAAAGCGGATGAAGGTTAACGCGGAAACAGACAGTATCTATCCAAATTACTATATCCCGCCGCATAACGGAAACAAGAAGCTTCGTCTGATTCAAGGATATTTACCCAAGACCAATATCCTCTATTCCAATCACTATGAATTGGAAATTATCCGATTACTTTATCTGTTTCTCCCGGAAAACCCAACTGTTGATGAAATGGTGAAAAATACCTTGCAAAGGCTGAAGGCTTCCTGTTTTGGAAAATCATGCACACAGGGTGAGTGCCTGGCAACAGGGATCAGTGTTTTAAGATTTCTTGCTGTAGTACAGCCGGATAACACAGAATGGATAGATCAATTACTAAATCCCCTGGGAGAGATATTTCTCTCTTTTGGAAGGGGACAAGCGGCAATTCAGCAGGGCATACCTATGTCCTATTTGCTTATGGCATTTACCGATATAAAAAATGAGAAAACGAAAGCATTGATCATGCAAAAGAAAGAATGGCTGCTGAATTTGTTGAGACGCGGGTGGATTACAGGAAAACTGTCAAATGGTAAAATATCAGAAGGAGATACCTATAACTTAATGGGGAAATATATCATAAGAAATGCGATTGGGACTTTGCCCGGATATGAAGATATAGCGAAACATGAGATATATGTGAGTAGTAGTGATAATCGATGTTATTGTAATATTTGAAAATTACGGAAATTCCTATTTGCGGAGAAATCAGAACAAAAAATGAAAAAGCATCCTGCCAAATACGCAGGATGCTTTTTTATTCCTGTAGGTCACAGCTCACGAAACCTGATTTTTCTGATGCAGCCAGACCTCTTTTCGATTCTTCCGCCTGCTATTTTGCTTGCAGATATTCCTCCGCAAAGTGGGCGGCCACAGCGCCGTCAGCTGCGGCAGTGATCTCCTGGCGCAGAGGCTTTTGCCGCAGATCACCGATGGCAAACACCCCGGGAATGTCCGTCCTCGTGGTCTCGTCCGCTTTCACATACCCGGCCTCGTCCAGGGCCACCTGGCCCCGGGCCAGCCCGGAATCGGGCAGGTAGCCGATGGCCACAAACACGCCGTCGCAGGAGATCTCCCGAAGCGCCCCGGAGAGCTTGTCCTTCACCCGCAGACCGGTGAGCCTTTCTCCGTACAAAAGCTCCTCTGTGACAGAATTCCAGACAAATTCCACATTGCCCGCGTTTTTCAGGGCGTCCTCATAGACCTTAGAGGCCCGCAGCGTGTCCCGCCGGTGGATCAGATACACCTTTTCGCACAGCCGGGAAAGGTACAAAGCGTCGGCCACGGCGGTGTTTCCACCGCCGATGACGGCCACGGTCTTTCCCCGGTAAAACATGCCATCGCAGGTGGCGCAGTAGGAAACGCCCTTCCCCCGCAGCTCCCGCTCCATGGGCAGCCCCAGCTCCCGGGGCTGCGCTCCCGTGGCCAAAACCAAAGTCCTGGCGGACAGGGACTCCTTCCTGGTGATAACCTGCTTCACCGGGCCGGAAAGCTCCAGGCGCAGCACCTGGGACAGCTTCGTCTTCACCCCAAAACGCTCGGCCTGCCGCTTCATCTTTTCGGCAAGCTCAAAGCCACCGATCCCATCGGGAAAGCCGGGATAGTTATCGATCACGTCTGTAGTGGCCATCTGGCCTCCGGGGGAAAGCTTTTCCAGTACTAGCGCGGAAAGACCTGCTCTGGCCCCGTATAGGGCCGCCGTGTATCCCCCCGGACCGCCGCCCACCACGATCATATCAAAAATTTCCTGCTCCATATTTCCCTCATTACAGCAGCTCTTCCAGCTTTTCCTTGGGCTGGACGCCTACCATCGACTGGACAGCCTCGCCGTTTTTGAACAGAATGGCGGTGGGAATGCT
Source organism: uncultured Acutalibacter sp. (assembly GCA_964600905.1). Classification (GTDB taxonomy): domain Bacteria; phylum Bacillota; class Clostridia; order Oscillospirales; family Acutalibacteraceae; genus Acutalibacter. The sequence goes on from CAZRLJ010000010.1 coordinate 5,078, forward strand.
CATGATCCCGTAGCGGGCGGCCAGCTCCGGCTGCTCGTCCACATCTACCTTACCCAGGATCACCTTGCCCTCGTTCTCCTCGGCAAATTCCTCCACGATGGGGGCAAACATGCGGCAGGGGCCGCACCAGGTGGCCCAGAAATCCACCAGCACAGGAACCTCCGCTGTCTTCAGGGTCTCGTCAAAATTTTCCTTTGTCAAAATCAATGCTGCCATACTACTTTCTCCTTTTCTGATTTAATTTTAATTTATTTAAGCCGTTTACGGCTATTGTACCTCTGTCAAATCAAAAAATTCCCGAAAGCTGCCGTGTTTTATACCGGAAAGCTCCCGGCCGGACTTGTTTATCAGGCAGTCCGTGACCAGATAGACCTCCAGCCCGGCCTGGGCCGCCGCCAAATCCTCGTCGGCGTCGTTGCCCACCATCAGGCATTCCTCCGGCCTCTTGCCTGTTTTTTTCAGAATCTCCCCGAAATAGGCGGGATTCGGCTTGCAGAAGCTGCTGTTCTCATAGGAAGTCACCAGCGAAAAGTCCTCCGGCTTCAGCCCCACCCAGGAAAGCCGGGTGGCCTGGCCCACCAGAGGAAAAATCGGATTGGTTGCCAGGATCACATCGTATCCCTTGGCCTTCAGGCCCTCAACCAGCGGCTTTGCCAGGGGATTCTCTCCCACATCGCTTTTCACCCGGTGGAATTCCTGGGCATAAAAGCCGTCGAAACAGGGCTTGAGCTCCAGGGCCTTTTCCCCCAGCTGTCCGGCAAAGACCGACCAGAACCGCTGGAAATTGGAAATGCTGCCATCGTTTTGCACCATGGCTTTCGTCCCCGCCCACACAGCGGCTATAATAGCCTTGCTGTCCGTATATCCGTGCTCTGCCGCCTTCTTTGTCAGCTCCCGGAAATAGGCCTTTGTAAAAACGTCCGTGTCCATGGGCAGCAGCGTGCCGTCCAAATCGAACAGGACCGTTGTGATGCGTTTGTCCAGCAAATCAGGCTTCCTCCTTTTCCACAGCCTTGGTAATGATCACGTCCACGCCGGTACCGGCGGCGTTTTCCACCGCCACATCCCCGATCTTCACCGGAGCGCGGACCGCCGTTTTCCGAATTTCCTCCATACAGGCAAAGATTTTCTCCTTGGGAATGTCGGTCCGGGTCCGCACGGAGGTGACGGAGTCTTTTCCTCCCAGCACCCGGACGGTGGAGGTCACGGTCCGGGTGGGGGAGGTCACCTCCCGGCGGCCGTATTCCTCCCCCCGCTTGCAGGTATTGCCGGAAACGGAAAGCACCCGGCCCCGCTCATCCATCTCTACCCGCAGAGGGCAGCCCAAAGGGCAGTTGATACAAATCAGTTCTTTCACCGCCATATCATTTCTCCTCCTCCGGCCCTGCCCAGATCACGAGCTCCTTGGGGAGCTCCTCGCCGGACGCCAGCCACTTCTTCTGAAAAACGATTTGCTCCATTTCGCCGGGAGCCATCACAGGCCGCTTCCGCCGGTAAAGCTCCCGTCCGTCGGCGGTGACCCGCACCAGGGCCTTCCGCAGGTTCCGTCCCACCCGGAAGCGGATGACCGTCTGCTCCTCCATGCGGTTCAGGTCCAGGGAGCAGGGAACGGTATAGCGCACGGCGCCATCGGGCCGCAGGACGATCTTTTCTCCCGGCGCCGGCAGGTCGCCCCGGACATACCGGGCCGCGTTTCTTCCGGCCTGCACCGCTTCCTCGGACACATAGTCCACCAGGTCGTGGACATGGAGCACATTGCCGCAGGCAAATACACCGGGGACGCCTGTTTCCAGGCTTTCTCCCACGATGGGGCCGCCGGTAACGCGGGAAAGCTCTACCCCCGCCGCCTTGGACAGCTCGTTTTCCGGCAGCAGGCCCACAGAAAGCAGCAGGGCGTCGCAGGAAATTTCCTCCTCCGTGCCGGGGATCGGTCTGTTATGCTCATCTACCTGGGCGATGGTCACGCCGGTGAGCCGTTCCTTGCCGCGAATCTCCACCACGGTATGGCTCAGCTTCAGGGGAATGCCATAATCCTCCAGGCACTGGACGATATTGCGCTTCAGGCCGCCGGAGTAGGGCATGAGCTCCGCCACACACTTTACCTTGGCGCCCTCCAGGGTCATCCGCCGGGCCATGATCAGCCCAATGTCGCCGCTGCCCAGAATGACCACTTCTTTGCCGGGAAGATAGCCCTCCCGGTTTACCAGCCTCTGGGCGGTCCCTGCGGAGAAAATTCCGGCGGGCCGGGTGCCGGGGGTATTCAGTGCTCCTCTGGGCCGCTCCCGGCAGCCCATGGCCAGCACAACGGCCCTGGCATTGATCTGCATCAGTCCCTCCGTCCGGCTGACCGCAGTGACGGTGACGCCGCTGCCGCTGCGGGAAAGGTCGACCACAGTGGCGCCCAGCAGATAGGGGATATTCATTTCCCGGACTTTTTCAATGTACCGGGCAGCGTACTCCGGGCCAGTCAGCTCCTCCTGAAAGGTGTGGAGGCCAAATCCGTTATGGATGCACTGGTTCAGAATGCCGCCCAGCTCCTGCTCACGCTCCAGGATCAGCACGTCCTCTGCCCCGGTCTCCCTGGCGGATATGGCCGCCGCCAGGCCTGCGGGGCCGCCGCCGACGATCACAATATCCCGCTTCATTCCGCTTCGCCCCCTCTCGTCTGCTCCCAAACGATCTGGGAATCCTTGTTATTTTTCCGGATCTCCGTCAGATCCAGATGCCATTCCCTCGCCAAAAGCTCCATAACCCGGGGAGAGCAGAACCCGCTTTGGCAGCGGCCCATGCCAGCCCGCGTCCGACGCTTGACGCCGTCCAGTGTCTTTGCCCCCAGAATGCCGTGGATGGCCTCCAGAATCTCTCCCTCTGAAATCTGCTCGCACCGGCAGACGATGGCGCCGTAAGCCGGATTTCTCCCGATCAAGGCCCGGCGCTCCTCCAGGGGAAGGGCGGCCGCCCGGGTCACCCCCCGGCGGAGAGGGTCAAAGTCAGGTTTTTCGGGCAGGCCCAGCTTGTCCGCCACCAGGGAGGCCAGATATTCTCCGATGGCCGGAGCGCTGGTCAGCCCGGGGGATTCCACGCCTGCCGCGTCAAAAAAGCCTTCTTCCGTCTCCCCCAGCACAAAGTCGTCTCCCGCTTCATGGGCCCGAAGCCCCGCAAAGGAGGTGATGACCTGCCGCAGGGGCACATTTTTCACGGCCAAAGCGGATTTTTCCGCCACCTCGGCCAGCCCACGGCTGGTAGTGGCAACATCCTCAGGATCGTCCGTATCCGCGGCGGTGGGGCCCACCAGCAGATTGCCATGGACCGTGGGGGACACCAGCACGCCCTTGCCGTATTTGCCGGGAAGCTGGAAGATGGTACGGGACACATGGCCCCCTGCCGTCTTGTCCAGCAGCATATATTCGCCCCGGCGGGGAGTGATTTTCAGCTTTCTTTCGCTCACCTGGTTGTGGAGCCTGTCGGAATACACGCCTGCGGCGTTTACCACGGCGGAGGCCTCCACATCCCCGGCCGCCGTATGGATCACCCAGCCCTTTTCGGCCTTGGAGAATCCGGTCACCTCCGTGTCAAACCGGAATTCCACCCCGTTTTTGGCGGCGCTCTCCGCCATGCCCAGGGTCAGTTCAAAGGGGCAGACGATGCCGGAGGTCTCTGCCAGCAGCGCTCCGCAGACCTCATCGGTCAGGTTGGGCTCCAGAGCCCTGGCTTCGTCCCCTGTCATCAGCTTCATGCCGGGAACCCCGTTTTTCAGGCCCCTTTCGTAAAGCTCCCGGAGATGGGGCATGTCCTCCTCATAGAGACAGACCACCAGCGCGCCCACCCGCTTGAAGGGTACGTCCAGCTCCTGAGAGATTTTATCCATCAGCTGGTTTCCCCGGACGTTCATCTTCGCCTTCAGGGTGCCGGGCTCCGCGTCAAAGCCCGCGTGGACAATGGCGGAATTGGCCTTGCTGGTGCCCTCGCACACATCGCTTGCCCGCTCCAGCACCAGGAAACTGCCCTGCCGCCGGGAAAGCTCCCTCGCCACGGCGCAGCCGATCACGCCAGCGCCGATGATCACAGCGTCATATCGTTTCATAATGTCCCTCCGTTTTCGGCCTATCCATTACAGCTCTTAGGATACCACAAAATCGGCGCTACAGCAAGGGAAACAAAGGGAAAAACTCTTGACATCCCGGCAGAAATCGGGGAAAATGAAATTGCAAATTACGGAAAGCGGAGGTTGCGTTATGGAATATCTCATTGGCATTGATCTTGGCACCAGCGGCACCAAGACCGTGCTGTTTGACAAAACCGGCGCCGTTGTGGCCAGCGCCCTGGTGGAATACCCCCTTTACCAGCCCAAAAACGGCTGGGCGGAGCAAGAGCCTTTGGACTGGTGGAACGCCGCGGCGTCAACCCTGAAAACCGTCATAACGGAAAGCGGCGTAGACCCGGCGGACGTAAAGGGCCTTGGGATTTCCGGCCAGATGCACGGCCTTGTCATGCTGGATCAGAATGGAAATGTGCTGCGCCGGTCCATCATCTGGTGCGATCAGCGTACCGCCGCAGAATGTAAGGAGATCACGGAAAAGGTGGGCGCTGAAAGGCTCATAGAGATCACCGCCAATCCGGCCATGACCGGCTTTACCGCCTCTAAAATTCTCTGGGTGCGAAACAACGAGCCGGAAATTTACAAGAAATGCGCCCATATTCTGCTGCCCAAGGACTATGTGCGCTACATGCTCACCGGCCAGTTTGCCACCGAGGTGTCCGACGCCTCCGGGATGCAGCTGCTGGACGTGCCGAACCGCTGCTGGAGCAAAGAGCTTCTGGACCTTCTGGACATTGATGAAAGCCTGCTGGCAAGGGTGTACGAGTCTCCGGAGATCACCGGATATATCACAAAAGAAGCCGCAGAGCTCACCGGACTGCTGCCCGGTACGCCTGTGGCGGGCGGCGCGGGCGATAACGCCGCCGCGGCCGTGGGCACCGGCGTGGTGCGGGACGGCAGGGCCTTTACCACCATCGGCACCTCCGGCGTGGTGTTTGCCCACACGGATCAGATCACCATCGACCCCAAGGGCCGGGTACACACCTTCTGCTGCGCCGTGCCGGGAGCCTGGCACGTGATGGGCGTGACCCAGGGGGCGGGACTCTCCCTGAAATGGTTCCGGGACAATTTCTGCCAGGCGGAAATCTCCACCGCCCAGGGCATGGGCGTGGATTCCTATTATTTAATGGACAAACAGGCGGAGCAGTCTCCTATCGGCTGCAACCGGCTGATCTACCTGCCCTATCTCATGGGCGAGCGCACACCTCATCTGGACCCGGACTGCCGGGGGGTATTCTTTGGCCTTTCTGCCATCCATACCAAATACGATATGCTGCGGGCCGTGATGGAGGGCGTGACCTACTCTCAGCGGGACAGCGTGGAGGTCCTTCGGGGCATGGGTGTGAAAATCGAGGAAATGCTGGCCTGCGGAGGCGGCGGAAGCTCGCCCCTCTGGCGGCAGATGCTGGCCGACACCTATAACTGCCCGGTAAAAACCGTAGCCTCTAAGGAGGGCCCCGCCCTGGGCGCGGCCATTCTGGCCGGTGTGGGGGCCGGACTGTACCCCTCGGTTCAGGACGCCTGCGACGCCATGATCCGCACCAATCCGCCCCAGAAGCCCATCCCGGGAAACGTCCCCCGGTACGAGGCCTTTTACCGGGTGTACGCTTCCCTCTACCCGGCCATGAAGGATAGTTTCCATCTGCTGGCAAGGACGGAAACAGAATGACAAAAACTGTGAATCCCTCTTTTTAGCCAGCGTAGAAGAAAAATATCGGCTGTCAGCTAATACAGAAACGGCACGGTAAAAAACCCGATGTCAAACAGGCCTCTGCTTGACATCGGGCTTTTGTTCTATTTGCGGGCCTCCCCGCGGGCGGACCGATATTTTTATTGTTCCACTCAGCTCAGCAGAACCCGGTCGTTGTCCTCGCCGGTGTGACGGCGAAACAGGTCCAGCAGGGCGTCCACCGTCATCTGTTCCCGCTCCGGGCCGGAAAGGTCCAGCACAATCCTGCCCTCCCGCATCATTATGGTACGGTCGCCGCAGGTCAAGGCCGACTGGATATTATGGGTGATCATCAGGGTGGTAATGTGGTTTTCCCGCACCACCTTTTCCGTCAGCCGCAGCACCTTTTCTGCCGTGGCAGGATCCAGGGCGGCGGTGTGCTCGTCCAAAAGAAGGAGCTTCGGCGTCGCCACCGTGGCCATGAGCAGGGTGATCGCCTGCCGCTGGCCGCCGGAGAGCAGTCCCACCCGGGTTTTCAGCCGATCCTCCAGGCCAAGGTCCAGCTCCCGGAGCTTTTCCTGAAAGAACCCGATATTCCGTCTGCTGGTAGCCGGCGCAAAGCTCCGGTGAGAGCCCCGCAGATATGCCAAAGACAGGTTTTCCTCAATGGTCATGTTGGGCGCGGTGCCCATCAACGGATCCTGAAACAGGTGGCCAATCTGTCGTGCGCGCTTGTGCTCCGGCAGATAGGTCACGTCCCGCCCCTCCAGGGAGATGGAGCCGGAATCCGCCAGATATGCCCCGGAAATCAGCTTCAGCAGGGTGGATTTTCCTGCCCCGTTGCCGCCGATGAGGGTGACCAGCTGGCCCTCCGGCACCATGAAGGACACATCGTCAATGGCTTTGCGCTCGTTGACGGTTCCTGCATGAAAGGTTTTACAAAGATGCCTCACTTCCAGCATGGCTCATTCCTCCTTTTCCCCGTCCGCCTTCAGGCTTTTCCGAAGGAAAACCCGCTTGCGGCCCATGGCCGCCATGTCGCGGACAGCCGGAATTGAGATGGCGGCTACCACGATGATGGCGGACAGAAACTTCATGTCGGAGGCGGTGATGTGCAGAAATTGCAGGGCCGGGGCGTTATTGTACTGGATGACAAAGGCAATGATGATCCGGTACAGGATCGATCCTGCCACTGCCGCCAGAAGCCCGGTCAGCATGGTACGGCGGCGGAGCAGGAAATTCAGTAGGTTTCCCACTACAACCTCGCCGATAATCAGGGAAGCCAGACCGATCACCACCACGCCGATGCCCATGCTGGCGTCGGCAGACTGCTGATACTGGCCCAGCAGGCCGCCGGACAGGGCCACAAGGGCATTGGCGATCACCAGGCCCAAGGTCTTTGTAAAGTCCACATTGATGGAGGAGGAGCGGACCATATTCTCATTATCGCCCGTTGCCCGGACAGAGAGACCTACCTGGGTGTTCAGAAACAGGGTGAGCAGCAGCACTGCGGCGGCGGTGACAATCCCCACCAGGCACAGCTTTCCCCAATCCCCAAAAGCGTTCAAAAATGGGGTAAAGGCGGTATCTTTTCCAATGACATTGACGCTGGCCCGGCCGTCCATGACCCGCAGGTTGATAGAGTACAGGGCGGTCATGGTCAGAATTCCCGCCAAAATGGACTGCACCCGGAGCTTCGTCTGCAAAAACGCGGTGACAAATCCAGCCACAGCGCCGCACACCGTACCCCACAGCAGTCCCAGCCAGGGATGTCCCCCGGCGGCAAGCATAATGGAGGCAGCGGCCCCCAGGGTAAAGCTGCCATCCACGGTGAGATCAGCCAGGTTCAGGATCCGGTAGCTGAGAAACAGCCCCGCCGTGACCAGGCTGTAGATCAGGCCAAGCTCCACTGCGCCCCGCAGCGCCACATCACTCATACCTTACTCTCTCCCTTTGCACAGGAATGCCCTCAGTTGGCGGCGGAGCTCTCCGCCCCGTCAGAGAAGAAGTTGGCGGTGCTGAGAACGTCCTCAGGGATCGCCACGCCCAAGGCGTCCAGGGTATTCTGGTTGATATAGGTCTCGTAGGTCTCAAAATAGAACACGGGGACCTGGTTCACAGGCGTTCCGGTCATGATCTGCACGGCCATGTCGGCGTTGGCCCGGCCCAGCTCCGTGTAATCAATGCCGATGGCGGCCAGGCCGCCGTCCTTCACCATGGAGTCGGCGCCCACATACCAGGGCACCTTGGCCTTGCGGGTGGCGTCGGTCACCACGGCGATGGAGGAGGCGATGGTGTTGTCCGTGGAGGAGAAAATGGCGTCCACCTTGGAGCATAGGTCCGTAGCCACCTGCTGAATCTCGCTGGAATTGGAAACGGTGCCTTCGATGACCTCAATACCCTTTTCCTGGCAGTAGGCCTTGGCCTCTTCGGCGGAAGCCACGGCGTTGGACTCACTGGAGGTGTACAGCAGCCCGAAGGTCTTCAGCTCCGGGTCGATTTTCAGGGCCAGGTCAATGGCGGAGGTGATGGGCAGCCGGTCAGAGGTGCCGGTCACATTGCCCTCGGGAGCCTGGTCGTTCTGAATCCCCAGGTCCTGCACAGGGTTGTTCACCGCAGCGAACAGTACCTTGATGTCTGTGCCCTGGGCGGCAGAGACAGCCACCTGAGCAGCGGGCGTGGCGATGGCCACGATCATGTCCACCTTGTCGCCCACAAATTTCTGGCAGATGGTATTCATGGCCCCTGCGTCCCCGGCAGCGTTCTGATAGTCAATGGTCACCCTGGTCTCGTCGTAGCCCCACTCCTCCAGGCGGTTGACAAAGGCCTCCCGGATGGCGTCCAGGGAGGGGTGCTCCATATACTGGATCAGGCCGATCTTGTAGGGCTCCTCGGGAGCTGCGGAGACAGGCGCCGCCGAGGAGGCAGGACCAGCGGAGCTGGTATCCGGCTTCTGAGAGCAGCCAGCAAACAGACAGGCCGTCACGGCGATCGCCAACAGAACACACAGGAGCTTTTTCAGATTTTTCATACTCAATACCTTCTTTCTAATATTTCTGCTATTCTAAAAGGAGCTTTTTGGGAAGCTCGGAGCAAATGGACAAGTCAGATCGGCGAGAAAATATTTCGACTGTTGAAGGCCCAAAATTGCAGGAATACTTTGTGTATTGCAAAATTTTGGGGCAAAGACAGGCGGAATATATTCCGCCGAGCTGCGCCTGGACAGTTTGCTCAGAGCTTCCCTAGATAAAAAAATCCTTGCGATCTCCCTGTGGGAAATCGCAAGGACAGAAATGACATTTTCTGCGGTGCCACCTTGCTTGCCGGAAGTTCCGGCCACTCTGTGGGGATGCGAAGCACATCCCTGCCCTGTAACGTGAGCCCACGTCCCGGAATACTTTGCGGCTGCCCGCAGTTCACCGGGCCCTCAGGGGTCCATTTGCCGATCCGTTTCCCGCCGGACTTCCACCGTCTCCGGCTCGCTGATGGGGCGTATCCCGGTTTGACTTCCCCTTCATTGGTTTCCCCTATTAAAGCACGAACAGTCAAAAATGTCAAGCGCTTTCCCAGGAATTATTTTCCGGTTATTCTCCCTCGTACAGGCCGGGAATCTGGGAGATGATCTGATCCACTTCGGTTTTTCTGGCCTGACCGTTGAATTTGCCGTTGAGCGTTACCACATAGCGGCCCTGCTCCGTCAGGTAGAAGGCCAGCTCGTCGCCGTTTCCGTCGAAGTAGTCATACTTCACCTTCAGCGCCGGAGCGCCGGACCATTCCACCCGGTCCACCGTGAATGCCGGCAGGGAAATGAGCTCAACGTACACATCCTGGTATTTCTCAAAGTCCAGCTCTTTTCCCTCGGCGTTCTGCACCGTCTGATCATAGGTGATCCGCTCTTCCGTGGACTCCTCCTCGTTCTTGGTGCGGGTGGTGGTAAAGCCATACTCCGTCCCGTCAACGGTGAAGGTCAGCTTCTGCACCTGGGAAATGGCGGGCAGCCAGATATAGCTCTGGCGCAGGTCAATGACCCTGCATTCCGCCCAGGGAGCCACGGTTTCCCGGCCGATCCGGTACACAATGTCCCGGTCGTCCACCAGAAGATACCGCTCGCCGTCCCCGTTCAGGCCGCTGACCGTAACAGTGTGCTCCTCGTTGTTCATGTTGAATTCCGCTTTGGCAAAGGGCTCTGCCAGGCCATACTTCTCCAGCTTTTCCTCATTCAGCCCCGCATCGGCCACGCCGGTGGCGGTCATGGTCGCCAGGGAGGAGATCAGGTCCTGAAAAGCGTCGGTATTGGATTCCGCCATCATGGGCTCCGTCATCACATACTCGTTTACGTCCGTTTTGCGGAAAACGACATTCACCGCTTCCGGGAAATTGGAGCCGGACAGGGACAGGCTGATCATCCGGTTGTCGGTTTCCTTGTCGGAAACTGTGCCGTCGCTGGCGGTCACTGTCTCCGTCATTTTCGCTACGGTATAGAGCTCTGTGCTGAAATAACCGAACACACTGCCAAACAGCTCATCGCCGATGTTGGCGGCGATATAAACTTTGCCGTCCTTCAGCACGTACCTGCCGCTGGTGGCTGCCGCTTCATTTCCCAGAACCATTTGGACGGTCTCGCCATCCTTGTACTCCAGGGTCACAACGGCGGCATCTTCCCCTGCCAGGCCAAAGCTCTCCAGGTCCTCCTGCTCGCCCAAGTCCCGGGTGGCTGTCAAGGTGGTGAGCACCGCCACATTGGACTTGCCTGCGGAGGTGTTGATCGGATATTCCTCATAGCCCTCCGGCACAAATTCCGGGGCGGTCTCCGTGCTTCCCGCGCCGGGGATCAGGCGGAACGTCCCCTCCTTGTTCTCCACGGTCAGGGACGCCACATCGGCGGACACCCGGTCAGTGAGGGTCAGCTTCTCTGCGGCGGAGGAATCCTCCGCCACAGAGGAAGAATTTTCTTCTTCGCTGCCGGCCTGGTCCGGCAAAAGGACCAGCGCCGCCACGGCGCCGCCCAGCACGGCCAGGACCGCCAGCAGGATCAATAGATTTCTGATAGTTTTCTTCATAATGATTCCCTGTGTTACAAATGAAAGATGAGGGTGAATGGGATCACAGATGTCTTCTTCTCAGGAAGATGACCAGGCCGGTGACGAGGATCACCACAGGCAGGCCGATGGTAAACACGCCCAGGCCCAGGAGATTGACGGTGCTCTGAGAGGCAGTAACGTCCAGCGTGCTGGTGGTAACGGTCTCCTCCACCACGGAGACGGAGCTGCCGTCCGTGCCGGTGGTGTACTTCAGCAGATCGGTGATATAGCGGCCGTTGCCAAAGGCGGAAGCGCTGATATACCCATCCATAAAGGCCAGGGAGGAGCCGAACACCACCACATGGCTGTAATGCTTATCGCCGCCCACCGTGCGGCTCAGCGTAGCCATGGCCGCCACATGAAAGGCGCTGGTTTCGGGATCCTTTGGGGTCTCGGTCATTTCATCGGTGACAATATAAGAGGAGTCGGAGGTGGTCCAGAGGGGGCGGACCGCCGTGTCGCCGTTGTCCTCAAACAGCAGATCCAGGGGAGAAGTCATCATTGCCACCAAATTCTGGTAGCTGTTTTCGCTGAGGTACTCCTCGGAGGGGTCCACCATCAGGTAAGCCGAATTTCCCAGCAGGATCTTGGAAGAATCGCTCTCGGCCACCACGCCGTCCTCCACGCCGATGCCCCATTCCTCCAGGAAGCTCCTGAAATTGGGCAGCTCGCCCTGGGTGGGGTACAGGGTGACCAGCAGCGTTACGTCCTCTGCCTGGTCGCCGGACAGGAAAGCGCGGAGCTTTTCGATCTCGATCTCCGTGTAGTCGGTGGTGGGAGTGGGAAGCATGAGGATCTGGGTCTCCTCGGGAATTTCTTCCGTAAGGAAATTGATGGTCTGCAGGTCGAAGTTTTCCTTCTTCATCATTTCCTCAAACTCACTGGTGTAGCCATCCAGCATTTCGCCGTGGCCCGTGGCCATGGTCAGAACCGGTACCTTGTCCATGTTGACCATCTCAAGGGCGCTTGCCAGGGCGCTGTCCACCTTGGACTCCACCCGGTAGCCGCCGCTGGAGGAGGCGCTGTAGGGGTTGAACATGTCAACGGCGGTCAGCACCTTGTAGCGCTTATCCGTTTTCACCAGCACATCGCTGGTGCCCAGGTTATCCGCGGAATACTGGCTGATAAAGGTGGGGTTGGTATCCGGGTCCACAAATTCCACGGTGATCTTCCGGTTTGCCTCCTGAAGCTTTTCCGCCAGGTTTATCACCTGGCTGTACCGGATGCCGTAGCTGCTGAAATAATATTGATCTTTTCTGTAGCCGTCCTCTGTGCCGATCAGGTAGATTTTGGTCTCCTGGTCGATGCTTTTGGCGATCTCCAAAGCCTGGTCGGACAGGGTGTTCAGGTTTTGGGCGGTCAGGTCCAGGTTCATGGAGGGGAAGCGGTCGGCCAGCAGGCCCACCAGCACGTTGATCACCACCACCACGGCGATGAACACCACCGTCAGCACGGTGGCCATGCCGCCCCGCTTGAACTTAGTGCTGCGCAGGGCTGCCAGCGGCTTCTTCTTCGCCGGGGCGGGCTCTGCCGTTTCTGCTGCGCTTTCTTCCTTTTGGGCGGCTTCCATCTTGACGGTTTCCGTCTCGGCGGTTTCCATCGGTTCGGTTTCTGCCGCTTCGGTTTCGGGAGCTGCTGCCGTTTCCTCAGGGGAGACGGGCTTCTGCTCTTCTACCGGCTCCATGCCGTTCTCGTTCTTCTTGGTTTCCATTGTCGTCTCCCTCCTTTAGTTCCACCGGCGGCTTTCCAGCCTGCGCGCGGTGAGAAAGATAAATACTGCCATAACACTCAGGAAAAACACGGTGGCGGGCACGCTGAACATGCCCTGGGTGAAGGTGGAGTACCGGGCGTTGAAGGAAAGCCACTCCACCGCCTTGCTGACTACGCTGTTGGAAACAGCGGAAGCCAGGTTGTCAATATACATCAGGAATACAGACACGATGAAGGTGCCGATGGCGGCAATGATCTGGCTGATCGTCAGGCTGGAAATAAACACGCCGATGGAGATCATGGCGCCGCCGTAAAGCAGGGTGCCCAGATAGTTGCCGATGATTTCGCCCCAGGAGGGGGAGGAGAAAAAGCTCATGGCCACGGCGGGCAGCAGGCCCAGGGTGGTGGCGATGAGATACACAAAGAAGCAGGCCAGGAACTTGCCCATCACAATGGCGGTGACCCCCACCGGAGCGGTGAGCAGGGCCTGGTCGGTTTTATTCTTCTGGTCATCGCTCATGCTGCGCATGGTGATAATGGGGATGATCATCATGCCAAAGGAAAACATGGAGCTGTACACGCTCCGGATATTGCTGGAGGAACCGTAGTACATGACGCCGTAATAAAGGTAGCCGTACAGGGCGGCCAGCGCCGCCACACACACATAACCCACCGGGGCGTTAAAGAAGGAGCGGAGCTCCCGTTTGAAAATTGCAATCATTCGTTCTCCTCTCCTTCCTCAGGCTCCCCGTGATGGCCCGCCATCGCAGGAGCGTCCGTGCTGGTCAGCTGCAGGAACAAGTCCTCCAGGGTCATATCGGTATTCTTCAGCGCCAGCATAGGCCAGCCCTTTCTGGTCAGCAGCGCAAACAGGTCCCGGCGGACGTCTGCCTCAGGCTCGGCCTCCACGCTGATCTCAAACACGCCGGGCTCCCTTTCGCCCATGGAATAGGCGTCGGTCACATGGTCCATGCCGCGAATGGTGTGAACCATTTCTTTTTCCGGTCCCTCGGCCCGCAGGATCAGCCGATGGTCCGCGGAAAGGTCGTGGGCCAGGGTGTCGGTGGCGCCGTCCGCCACTACCCGGCCATTATTGATGACGATGATGCGCTCGCACACCGCCTGCACCTCGGGCAGGATGTGGGAGCTCAGAATCACCGTGTGATCCCTGCCCAGGTTCTTGATCAGGGTGCGGATCTCAATGATCTGCTTGGGGTCCAGGCCCACCGTGGGCTCGTCCAGGATCAGGACGGGGGGATTTCCCAGCAGGGCCTGGGCGATCCCCACGCGCTGCTTATAGCCCTTGGACAGGTTTCCCACCAGCCGGTGGTACACATTGTCGATCTTCACCAGCCGGCAGATCTCCTCGATATGCTCCTTCCGGGGAAGCCTTACCTTCTTTAAGTCGTACATGAAGTTCAGGTACTCCTTCACCGTCATGTCCATGTAGAGAGGGGGCAGCTCCGGCAGATAGCCGATCAACTTTTTCACTTCGCCGGGCTCGTCCAGGATATTTTTTCCCGAGACCGTCACCTCGCCGGAAGTGGCGGAAAGGTAGCCGGTGACAATGTTCATCGTGGTGGATTTTCCCGCGCCGTTGGGGCCCAGGAATCCCACGATGGAACCTTCTTCGATGGTAAAACTCACGCGATCCAGCGCCAGGGTGCTGCCGTAGCGCTTCGTGAGGTTCTTGACCTCTACCATGTTACGTGATTCCTCCTGTTTTCCGTTTTCGCCGGAAATCCCCTTTTCCAGGGATTTCCTCATGGCCTAACTGAATTATCATACCTCAAAAACCCGGTATTTGCAAGACTCTTTGGTGCTTTTCCCATAGTTTTTGGCACTTTCCGGGATTTTACTCTATTTTATCCGTCCTATGTGAACTTTCCGTGATGGGCCGGTGATTCTTTCCCCGCTTGACGGATAGGCTTTTGACGGGTAAAATAGGGGAAACAGGAATGGTAGAAGGAGGTGACCGCCATGGCTGAGATCAGACCCTTCCGCGCGCTGCGCTATGACCCGGCTGTGGAAAGCCTTCTCCGCCCATTGTCGGAAACGGTTGGTATTTTACCGGACCCGGAGCTTCTCCGGCAGGATATGGACGAGGGAATGTACCTGCACCGCCAGGACCCTGCCTCCTCACCCGGCCGGGAAACCTTCAGCCTGATCTGCCTTTTGCGGCTGGAGGACTTTTCAAGCGGCGTAGTGCTGGCCCGGGGAGAAGCCCCGGAAAAAGAAGTGAAGGATCGCTTTCACCTTTTGCGCGATACCGGCTGCAATGCCGTCCCTGTAAGCTGCCTGTACGACGATGAGCGCCGGGTCACCCGGCGGCGGCTGGACAACCTGGCGAAAACCTGCCGTCCCCGGTACGATTTCCTTCATGGCTCCGTCCGTCACAGGCTGTGGGTGATCAACGACCCAGTGGCCATTGCCGCCCTCCGGGATGATTTCGTGGACCGGAAGCTGACCATTTCCGCAGGCCTTTCTCACTACGAGGCCGCCCTGCGCTATCATATGTACACGGGCTGTACCCCGGAGACCGGGTTTGTTATGGCCTCCCTGACGGACGCACCCTTCGACTATCAGCCGATCCTTGGCTTTGCCATCCATAAGCTCCACGGAGGAGGAAAAACATGAAGCTGACAGAAACCAAAAAGACGGAACGGGAAATTTATCATGGAAAGATCATCCGGGTCCACGTAGACGATGTGGAGCTGGAAAACGGGAACCTGGCAAAGCGGGAGGTGGTAGAGCATCCCGGTGGCGTCTGCGTGGCGGTGCTCACCGGAAAGAACGAGTTGATTTTTGTCCGCCAGTTCCGCTATCCCCTGGGAGAGATCCTTCTGGAGCTGCCCGCCGGGAAGCTGGAGCCCGGGGAGGACCCCTTTGAGGCCATGAAGCGGGAACAGCTGGAGGAGACCGGAACCACTGCGGAAAACTATGTTTTTCTGGGAAATATGTACCCCACCTGCGGCTATTCGGCGGAGATCATCCGGATCTGGGCCTGCCGCCTAAAGGAGGACGCCGGCGCCCTCCACCTGGACGAGGACGAATTTCTGGAAACGGAGCGCATTCCACTGGACAGGGCGGTAGAGATGGTTCTCAATAATGAAATTCCCGACGGCAAGACCCAGGTGGGCATTCTGAAAACCGCCAGATTGGTGGAACAGGGCCTGCTGTAAAGAATAGGAGACGATCATCATGAAAGCTGCAAAAAGATTTTTTATCGCGTTGGGTGCCCTGGCTCTTGTGCTGAGCCTTGGGGCCTGCGAGAAGGAGCCGGGGCCGGAAAGCACGGCGCTGCCGGAAAGCTCCGCCGTCAGCACAGCGCCCACCCCTCAGCCGGAACCGGAAAGCTCCTGGTTCATCCCGGCAGATGACCTGATCCCCGACGGCGTGGAGGAGGGAACCGAGGGCTTTGAGGGCCTGTTTTCCCAGAATCCCATTGATAGAAAATATGACGCCGACTACGCCCGTGCCATGTCCTTTTCCCCCATGCTGCAAGCCTGCGACGAGGCCGCCGCAAGCTGGGAAAAGATGATGGATACCGCATTCCAGGCTGCGCTGGATACCCTCAGCGGCCAGGAGCGGGATACCCTCCAGGAGGACCAGGACATCTGGGAGCGGAATGCCGCCCAGCAAACGGAGGCTGCCGAATCCGAGGCAGGCAGCGACAACACCGCCATTCTCACCGCCGCCAAGGAGAAGGTCCTGCTTTACCGGGAACGGGCCAAGGAGCTTTGCCAGATCGTGTATGAGGCAACCGGCGCCATGCCGGAATTTGAATAACCCAGCTGGCGAAACCATTCCAGGATAAGAAGCAAAAGACCCGGCGCTGTGAAAAAACAGCGCCGGGTCTCTGTTTGAATATGCTTATTCCTCTGTTTCGCCGGAGCCATTCCCGGTTTCGGTCTCGTTTTCCGGATCGGTTTCCGTCGGCTCAACGCCTTCATCGGCAGTGCCGTCGTCCTCGATCTCTACGTCATCAACCTCTTCCTCGTCGTGAGGGGCACGGGCCAGGGTCACCACTTTGCTGCCCTCTTGGAGCTTCATGACCCGCACACCCTTGCTGGGCCGGGCGCACACCCGGATGGAGGAAGCCATGATGCGGATGATGATGCCGTCCTCGGAAATAAGGATCACATCGTCGTCCAGGTCCACTACCTTGATCCCTGCCACATCGCCGAATTTCTCCGTGTGGTAGTTGAGCAGGCCCTTGCCGCCCCGGTGCTGGAGCCGGTAATTGTCCGCGCTGGACAGCCTGCCATAGCCGGTCTCGGTAACGGTGAGCACCAGCCCTCCCTCCCGGAGAGTGGACATACCCACAATATTGTCTCCCTGCTTCAGGGCCATCACCTTCACGCCCCTGGCGGCGCGGCCCACCTCGCGGACCTGGCTTTCATGGAAGCGGATCGCCATGCCCTTCCTGGTGGCCACCAGCAGCTCATCGTCTCCGCCGGTGATCCGCACCCAGCAGAGGGTGTCTCCCTCGTCCAAGTCGATGGCGATCAGCCCGCCCTTTCTGGCCGTGTTATAGGCGGAAAGCTTTGTCCGCTTGATCACGCCGTTTTTCGTGACCATCACCAGATACTTTTCCTCGTCAAAGGCCGTCACCCGTATCATGGAGGTAATCTTTTCATCCGGGCCCAGCGGCAGCAGGTTCCGGATATTCATGCCCCGGCCTGTGCGGCCGCTCTCCGGCACCTCGTAGCACTTGAGCTTATACACCCGGCCTTCGTCGGAGAAGAACATCACATAGTCGTGGCTGCCGGTGACGAACAGCTCTGTGGCCACATCCTCGTCCCGGCGGCTCATGCCGGAAACGCCCCGGCCGCCCCGGCGCTGGGTGCGGTAAATTTCCATCTTCTGGCGCTTCACGTAGCCGTACTGGGTCATGGTGAGCACGCATTCCTCCTCGGGGATCAGATCCTCGATGTCGATTTCACCGGCCACATCCTGAATCTCTGTCTTCCGGTCGTCGCCGTACTTTCTGGCCACCTCCTGGAGCTCCTCCTTGAGCACCTGACGGATTTTTTCCTCGCTGCCCAGCAGCTCCTGGTAATAGGCGATGCGCTCGTTGAGCTCCTTATATTCTGCCTCCAGCTTCTCCCGGTTCAGGCCCTGGAGAGCGATCAGCCGCATGTCGCAGATAGCCTGGGCTTGGACCTCGTCCAGCCCAAAGCGTTCCATCAGGTTTTCCCTGGCGTTGTCATAGCTCTGGCGGATGATGTGGATGACCTCGTCAATGTTGTCCTGGGCAATGAGCAGGCCCTCCAGCAGATGGGCCCTCTCCTGGGCTTTCCGCAGGTCAAATCTGGTCCGCCGGACGATGATCTCCTCCTGGAAGGCGATGTACTCGTCCAGGATGTTTTTCAGCGTCAGAACTTTGGGCTGGGTCTGGTCGTTTACCAGGGCCAGCATGATGGCGGAGAAATTGGACTGCATGGCCGTCTGGCTGAACAGGCGGTTGAGCACTACCTGGGGATTGGCGTCCCGCTTCAGCTCGATGACAATGCGCATACCGTTCCGGTCCGTCTCGTCCCGGAGGTCGGCGATGCCCTCCAGGCGCTTATCTTTGACCTGGTCGGCAATGGTCTTGATCAGCATCTTTTTATTGACCTGATAGGGCAGCTCCGTCACAATGATCCGGGTGCGGTCCTTGGCGTAATCCTCAAATTCCGTCCTGGCTCGCACGGTGATCCTGCCCCTGCCGGTGGCGTAAGCCGCACGGATGCCGGCACGGCCCATAATGATGCCCCGGGTGGGAAAATCGGGGCCCTGGATGTGCTCCATCAGGTCGTCCAGCGTGGCGTCGGGATCGTCCAGCTCGCAGATCACCGCGCCGATGACCTCCCGCAGGTTGTGGGGCGGGATATTGGTGGCCATACCCACAGCAATGCCCGAGGAGCCGTTTACCAGCAGATTCGGGAATCGGGAGGGAAGGACCCTGGGTTCTTTGATGGACTCGTCAAAGTTGGGGTCCCAGTCCACCGTGTCCTTGTCGATGTCCCGGAGCATTTCATTGGCGATCCTGGACATGCGGGCTTCCGTATAACGGTAAGCCGCAGGGGGATTGCCGTCCACGTCGCCGAAGTTTCCGTGTCCGTCCACCAGCGTATACCGCATGGAGAAATTCTGGGCCAGGCGCACCAGCGCATCGTACACGGAGGCGTCGCCGTGGGGGTGGTACTTACCCAGCACCTCGCCCACACAGGTGGCGGACTTTTTGAAGGCCTTATCCGAGGTCAGGCCCGTGTCGTACATAGAGTACAGAATGCGCCTGTGGACAGGCTTCAGGCCGTCCCGCACATCGGGCAGGGCCCTGGCCTTGATGACGCTCATGGCGTACTCAATATAACTTTTCTGCATTTCGCTGACCAGTTCGGACTCTGTAATGCTCTGGTTGGGGAACATGATGTCCTCTGGCCGGTAAGAACGATTATGTGCCATCCTGCGCCACCTCCTTAAACGTCAACATACATTGCCTTTTGGGCGTTTTCTTCGATCCACTGCTTCCGCGGCTCCACTTCCTCGCCCATCAGGACCGTGAAAATCTGGTCCGCCAGCACGGCGTCGTCCAGCGTAATGCGCCTGAGGGTCCGGCGTTCCGGATCCATGGTGGTCTCCCACAGCTCATGGGGGTCCATTTCACCCAGGCCCTTGAAGCGGTTGATGTCCACCTTCACATTGGGGTTATCCCCCCGCATTTCCGCGCTGATCTGGTCCCGCTCCGCCTCGGAGTAAGCCACCCGGACGGTCTTGCCCCGGGTCAGCTTGAACAGGGGAGGCACGGCGGAATACACATAGCCCCGCTCGATGAGGGGCCGCATATACCGGAAAAAGAAGGTCAGCAGCAGCGTCCGGATATGGGCGCCGTCCACGTCGGCATCGGCCATGATGACGATTTTGTGGTACCGGAGCTTTTCAATGTCAAATTCATCCCCGATCCCGGCGCCAAGGCCCAGCACCAGCGGATAGAGCTTGTCGTTTCCGTAGATTTTATCGGCCCTGGCCTTTTCCACGTTCAGCATCTTGCCCCACATGGCGAGAATGGCCTGGAACCGGCTGTCGCGGCCCTGAATGGCCGAGCCTGCGGCGGAATCGCCCTCCACGATGTACAGCTCGCAGAGAGAGGGATCCCGCTCGTTGCAATCCTGGAGCTTATCGGGCATCTGTCCGGAATCTAGCGCCGTTTTCCGGCGAGCCATCTCCCTGGCCTTCCGGGCGGCTTCCCTGGCCCGGGATGCCAGCAGCGCCTTGTCAAAGATCGCCTTGGCCGCGGCGGGATTCTCCTCCAGGAAGATCATCATCTTTTCGGTCACCAGGGAGCTTACCAGGGTGCTCATTTCCGTATTGCCCAGCTTGGCCTTGGTCTGGCCTTCAAACTGGGCCTCCTTCAGCTTCACGCTGATCACGCAGGTCAGGCCCTCCCGGACGTCCTCGCCGGACAGGTTTTTGTCTGCATCCTTCAGAATATTGTACTTTCTGGCGTAATCGTTCATCACACGGGTCAGGGCCCGCTTGAAGCCGTCCTCATGGGTGCCGCCGTCAGTGGTGTTGATGTTGTTGGCAAAGGACAGCACCAGCTCGCTGTAGCTGTCCGTATACTGCATGGCGATCTCCGCTGTGGAATTGCCGTCCGCCGCCTCGGCGCCAAACTGGATGACCTCCGGATGAATGACCTCCACAGCCTTCTTCTGGTTTAGATATTCCACAAAGGAGCTGATGCCTCCCTCGTAGCAGTAGGTATTGGAGGTGACGTCCTCCTCTTCTTTCTGCTCCTCCGGCACACGCTCCGCCATGGGCCGCTCGTCAATGAGCTCGATATTCACGCCCGCATTGAGGAAGGCCTGCTCCCGGAGACGGGTCTGCAGCGTTTCGTAGGTATAGGTGGTGGTCTCCCGGAAGATTTCGGAATCCGCCTTAAACAGGACTGTGGTTCCGGTGGGCCGGTCCGTAGGGCCCTTGTCCAGCAGCTCCGTCAACTGCTTGCCCCTGGAAAACTTCTGGTAATACAGATGGCCCTCATGGACCACCTCCACCTCCAGCCACTCGGAAAGGGCGTTGACCACAGAGGCGCCCACGCCGTGAAGGCCGCCGGACACCTTATAGCTTCCGCCGCCGAATTTGCCTCCGGCGTGGAGAATGGTAAAGACCACCGTAACGGCGGGGAGCCCCGTTTTGTGCTGAACGCCTACGGGAATGCCGCGGCCGTTATCGGACACATAGACGATATTCCCCGGCAGGAGCTTAACCACGATCTTATCGCAAAAGCCTGCCAGCGCCTCGTCAATGGCATTGTCCACGATCTCGTACACCAGATGGTGCAGACCTCTTGGGCCGGTGGAGCCGATATACATGCCGGGGCGCTTGCGCACCGCTTCCAGCCCCTCCAATACCTGGATCTGGTCGCCGTCGTACTCCTGGCCGGCGTCCGCCCTTGCCATATTGAGCAACTCATTCTCTGACACAGAAAAACCTCCATTCACAAAAAAAGGCGGCCTTTTTTGAAAATCTCCGGGAATATCCCAGGCAGGGAGTTTTTATTTGTGCTTCCCACGCCGGGGACGGGGGAAGCACATCAAAAAACGTTCCAATGGACATTCCTATTTTTCGGCGCGCTTTCTGCTTTTTGTCACTGCACATTTTTACATATAATTAGTATAGCAGAAAAACACCGGATTGTAAACATAAAAATGCCCGTAATTTTCAAAAATTACGGGCAAATAGAGGCTTTGACGGAAAAAATCTATTTTTTGTCTCCCTGATCCTTTTTCATCTCTTTCAGGCGGCGCTGTACGTATTCAGGGTCGTTATATTTGGAAAAGAAATCTTCCTCTCCGTCCCCGATGAAAGCGCCGGGCTTTTCCGCCTCGGAACCTCCAGGAGAAGGAGGAGAGACCGGCCTTTCCACAGGGACTGCCCTTTCGGCCTTTGCCGCGGCCCGTTCCGCCATTTTTTCCTGGGTCGCCGGCGTTGCGGCGCGGGAGGCGGCAATTTTTTGCGCCACTGTCTGCTGTGCCCCCTCCGGCTGATCCTCCGGAGGCTGGGGCCGTGCAGGCCTTACATTCTGCTGGGGTCCGGGAATCTGTTCCCGGTAAGCGGACTCCTCCGGTGCGGAGCGCACCACCTTCATGTTGCCGTCTTCCTCGTTCCGGTCATATCCGCCAGCAGCATATTCCCTGTTGGGCAAATACTCCTGATCGTCGTAGAACATCTGCTGACTGGGCTGAGACGCCGGGCGGCGCTGAGCTTCCTTTGCAGCCTGCTGGCGGCGTTTCCGCTCAATTTTGGTTTTCGGGATTTTTTTGATTACCGGCTTTGCCAGATAGACCATAAACAAGCTCAGCAGGAAAAAAATGGCGAAGGGCAGGATCACCTGCAAAACAATGGAAAAATCAATGTCATCCAGGACAAACTTATGGAAGAAATACACCGAGCCGCCGGAGAAAATGGCCAGCAGGGCAAACACATAAATCAGCGGGGAAAGATAGATATTGGAAATACCTCCGCACCTGGGGCAGCAGTATTCCCCCTGCCGCTTCAGAGACCAGGTCCTGATCAGATTCACCCTTTTTTTACAGTAAGGGCAGGTGGGAACTCCAAAGTATTTTGTGCCTTCTCTCATAGGTTTCTTCCTTTCTTTCAGTGAAAAAGCTCAATTCCAGCCGCTTTTTTTACATTCCCTCCTGCAGGCCAGACCGGACCCGGCGCAGCAGGGTGGAGGGGGACATCTGAGAAATATAGACCCGTTCCACGCCGTTTTCTTCACAGACCACAAAGGACTTGGGCAGCTCCATGGAAACATTGACGACCCGGTTTTCCAGCTGGGCTTTTCTGAGAAAGCTTTTCGTATGCTTGGAAACGGTGGAATTATCCATATCAAACACGCCGACGATCCTATCGGTGCGCACCACAGTATCCTGTCCCAAATGGAGATACATGGTTCAAACCTCCTCCGGCGCAACACTGCCGCCGCTTACCCGAAACCTTTTTCCCGTTTCCTGAAGGCTCACCGTTTCCGGACTGCAGCAGGTGATAAACACCTGACGGCCGTGGAGATGGTTCAGCAGGTAATCCTGGCGGCTCTGGTCCAGCTCGCTCATCACATCGTCCAACAAAACAATGGGTGTTTCTCCGGACGCGCCCGCCAGCGTTTCCGCCTCCGCCAGCTTTAAGGCCAGCACGGCGCTGCGCTGCTGTCCCTGGGAGCCATAGGACCTGGCGGACAGGTCATTGAGCCGGATCTCCAGATCGTCCCGATGGGGGCCGATGGAGGTAAAACCAGCGCGAATATCGGAAGGAATGGTTCGTTTTAACTCTTTTAGAAAAAGCTCCTCGATTTCCCTAATAGCGGGTTTTTCTGTGGAAAACCGCACAGCCGGAGAATATTCTACCTCGATCCGTTCCTTTCCCCTGGAAATCCCGCCGTAAATATCCTGCACCTTCGGGGCGATCTTATCCACATAGGCGGCCCGCTCCTTCATCACGGCAGCTCCCAGCTTTGCCAGGCGCAGATCCCATACCTCCAGGGTATCCCGGAGCTCGGGAAACCGCAGCAAATCCTTTAACAGGGCGTTTCGCTGCAGCAGGGCACGGTTGTACACACTGAGGGTGGCGGCAAAGGAAGGCCGCATCTGGCACAGGGCGCCGTCTATGAAGCTGCGGCGCCGGGAGGGGCCCTCCTTGATGAGCAGAAGGTGCTCCGGGGAAAAGATCACTGCCCGCACCTTGCCGATCAAAGCGGAGCCGGTTTTTTTCTTTACGCCGTTGATGACAGAGCTGCGGCGTCCGTTTTCTATTTGAAGCACGGCCTTTTGGACCCGTTCCTCACTGAAAAAATCCATGGACAGAGCAGCCGCAGGCTGATTCATCCCTGTTTTTTGGTCCAGCCTGGGCAGCTCGGCGTCCTTGGCGCCCCGGAAGGAATGGCCTCCCGTAAACAGCCAAAGGCCCTCCAAAAGATTTGTTTTTCCCTGGGCATTGTCGCCGTAAATCACATTGACCCCCTCACAGGGGAATAATTCGGCGTCCTCCAGGTTTCTGAAATTCTGAGTGGCCAGACGGATTACGTGCATATCATGCCACCGCAAAGCCTTTTCCGGCATATTCCACCTGATCACCGGGCCGCAGCTTTTTTCCTCGCATGGAACAAATTTCGCCGTTTACCAGCACTTCCCCGCCCTGGATCACAAATTTTGCCTGACCGCCGGTGTCCACCATGCCGGTCAGCTTCAAAAAAGCGTCCAGCCGGATAAATTCAGTTGTAATCTTGATCTGCTCCATAGTTTCAGCTCACTTTTGCGGAAAATTCAGACCCGGTCAGATTCTTATTCGTTTTTCAGTCTGACAGGCAGCACCAGGAACAGGAAGCTGTCTCCATCCTTGGGCACTACCTTCATGGGGCTCAAAGGACCGCTCAGCTGCACCTTGACCTCGTCACACTCGGTATTGCGCAGAGCGTCCATCAAATACCGGTTGTTAAAGCCGATCTCCACGCTGTCGCCGGTCATGGAAGCGTTCACGATCTCATTTGCCCGGCCCATAGTGGTGGCGCAGACCATCTTGATCTCATTCTCTGCAAACAGGCAGCGCACAGGGCTCTTCAGCCGGTCGTTGATCAAAACGGACAGCCGGTCTACACTGCGGATAAAGTCCTGGGTCTTGACCACAACCTCTGTCTTGCTTTCCGGCGGGATGGCAGCCTTATAATTGAGAAATTCACCCTCCAGCAGGCTGGAAATCACGGTATAATGGTCGATCTTAAAAAGAATATAACGGCGTCCGGCGGAAATCTCCACCTTTTCGTCGGTATCCTTCAAGAGCTTCAGAATCTCGCTCAGGGTCTTGCCGGGCACAACAAAGGAAAGATTCTCGTTAAAATCAATAGGTTCGCTGCGCTTTGCCAGACGGTAACCATCTACGGAAACCACATCCAGCATTTTATTTTCAATTTTGAACTGGCTTCCCTGATGAATGGGCTTCGCGTCACTTTCCGCCACGGCAAACAACGTCTGCCGGATCATACTTTTCAGCACGTTGGAGGGCAGGGAGAGCAGGGTGGAGTCCGTCAGCTTCGGAAGCTCCGGAAATTCCTCCGCGGGAGTGGCGATAATGGAAAAGTCGCTCTGGCCGCTCTGCACGGTGGCCATATGCTTCTCATCCACGGAAACGGTGATGGTATCCGCAGAGGCTTTTCTCACGTATTCGGAAAACAGTCTGGCGGTCAGCGCCGTTTTCCCCGGCTCCTCCACCTGTGCGGGAATAGAGGTGGTAATCCCCAGCTCCAGGTCGTAGGCGCAAAGCTCCAGCACACCGTCCGCCGCGCTGAAAAGAATGCACTCCAAGGCGGGAATAGAGGTTTTGGAGGAAACTGCCCTCTGAATGTTGGAAACCGCTTCCGTAATGTCGTTTCTGTTTACTGTAAATTTCATGATGTGTTCCTTTCTGCCCGAAAGGTTTCTTCGGGTCTTTTCTTCTTTGTATGATTGATTTGATTTAGAAGTGATAGTAATGCTTGTGGATTTGTGGAAAGAGGGACAGGCTTCCCAAAAAGGCTGAAAATATTCCAGGAAAGTTTTTCAAAGCGGGCCGTGAAAAAAATGGGAAAGCTGTCAAAAGTATTTTGCTGTTTTCACAGCCTGTGAAAAGCTGTGAAGGGAATGTGAAGAAAATTGTGAAAAGTTTCAGTCTGGCAATATCGTATGGGAAAAATCTTTTTCCGGTACGCTCCTGTTCAGCGGTCCCGAATATTTTTGATCATGTCGTTTACAATGGCCCGAGTGTGGGATTCTTTTTCGATTTTTTTCTCCACCTGCCGGATGGCGTATACCACGGTGGAGTGGTCTCTTCCGCCAAAAATCTGGCCGATTTCCACCATGGGAAGGTCCGTGATTTCCCGGATGATGTACATGGCAACCTGTCTTGCCTCGGAAATGTTGGAGCTGCGCTTTTGAGAACGAAGATCCTCCGGCGTCACGTTTCCGTAGGTTCTAGTCACTTCCTCAATAATTTTGTCCACTGTGACCGGGGTGGGCTGGTTATTGTTCATAATATCGCTGATGGCGGCCTGGGCCGTGGCAATATTGACCGGCTTGTTTTCCAGCAGATAGAAGGCCCGGATTTTTTTTACGGCTCCCTCCAGCTGGCGGATGTTGTTTTTCAGCTTGGTTGCGATGTATTCGCAGATGTTGTCCGGAATCTCAAAGCCCAGAGACTCGGCTTTTCTTTTAATGATAACGGTACGGGTTTCCAGGTCGGGAGGCTGAATATCCGCAATGAGGCCGGATTCAAACCGGGATTTCAGCCGGTCCTCCAGGGTGGCGATTTCCTTCGGAGGCCTGTCCGAGGTGAGAATGATCTGCTTTTTTGCCTCGTGCAGTGCCTCAAAGGTGTGAAAAAATTCCTCTTGGGTAGAGTTTTTTCCCGCCAGAAACTGAACGTCGTCCATCAAAAAAAGGTCGGCGGTTCTGTATTTTTCCCGGACGTTTGCCATGGTGCCCCGGGAGATGCCCTCAATGACCTCGTTGGTAAAATCCTCCGCTTTCAAATAAACTACTGTGCGGCCGGGAAAATTGCTTCGGAACTCCTTGGCCACGGCGTTGAGCAGATGGGTCTTACCCAGTCCAGGGTTTCCGTAAATGAACAGGGGGTTGTAGACGATGGCTGGCTGGCAGGCAACCGCCTGGCAGGCGGCATGGGCAAACCGGTTGGAGGAACCCACCACAAAATTCTGAAAGGTCAATTCCTCTCCCTGGGTTTCGGAAAGGTCCTCTTGCTGCTGGCGGTGCTCCGTATCGTCCGGCAGGCACAGGGTAAATTCAATTTTGGAGCCAAAAACACTCTGAAAAGCCTCGTTTAAGAGCTCGCTGTAGCAGCGCAGAAGGGTCTGCCTGTGAAAGTCGTTGGGCGCTTCAATGGTGGCCATACCCTTTTCAAAGTCCAGTGAGACCGGCTTCAAACGGCTGAACCAGGTTTTATAGGCAACATCTGTGATCTGTCCCTTGCAGTAATCACAGATCAGTTCCCAGGCTTGATCAAAAGAATCCACAATGTTCTCCTCCGCAATTTTTCTGTTATACTCTCCACACAAATATACGAAAAGCATTGTACCACAAAAAAGGCAAGTTTTCAAATTTTTTTGACGGCATTGTGGAAAACAAATTTATTTGTAAAATGCACAATTTCTTGTGTACGGGAACGATAATGACCCAATTTGTATTCTCTTTATTCCAAAAAAGATATTTGCAGCGCAAAAATATGGTAAAAAAATATTTTTTTCTTTCTGAAAGGCCGCAAAAATATTGTTGACATAAAGGGCGGCTTTAAGCTATAATAGCCGGGTAAGACATCAGCTTACATTTTCATACGATATGCCGACATACTGGAGAGCGGGATTTTCGGCCTGTTCTGCAGTCAAAAAACAACAGGGTAGATCGCCCGAAAGGAGGGTTTTCCATGCTGAGAACTTATCAGCCGAAGAAGCTCCACCGCAAGAAGGAGCATGGATTCAGAAAGAGAATGTCCGACAGAAACGGACGCAAGGTACTTGCACGCCGCAGGGCAAAAGGCAGAGCGCGTCTTTCCTACTAATTGAAAGCGCTTCAAAGGTCACCTCGCGTGACCTTTCTTTTTCTTTGACAGCTTCTTGAAAAAGGGCCCTGTTTTGCCTGCATGGGACATTGACGCGGGAGGCTCCAAATGGGAAAAATCGTTTCCATGTGTACGAACAATGATTTCCGGCGGGCCTATTCCAAGGGAAAGAGCTATGTGGGAGCTCTCCTGGTTTCCTATGTGAGAAAAAACAGGCTCGGCGTAACGCGGGTGGGTATCACCACCAGCAAAAAGGTGGGCAACGCCGTTTTGCGCAGCCGGTCCCGCCGGGTGATCCGGGAGGCTTACCGGCAGCTTGCGCCAGAGGTCAAGGCCGGATACGATCTGGTTTTTGTGGCAAGGGGAAAAACGCCTCACGTAAAGAGCACGGACGTGAGCAGGCAGATGGCCTTTCAGCTTTCCTCCGCCGGTGTTTTGGAGAGGACAGGCTCTTGAAAAGGCTGCTGATATTTCTGATTAACTGGTACCGCAGGTCCATTTCCCCCTATACGCCGGCAACCTGCAAGTATATTCCCACTTGTTCGCAATACGGGATCGAAGCCATTGAACGGTTCGGGGCTTTCAAGGGAAGTCTTCTGACCATCTGGCGTATTCTGCGCTGCAACCCATGGAGCCGCGGCGGCTACGACCCTGTTCCGGAAAAGAGAAAAAAATAGCTGCATAACGGCAAAAAGTTAAAGAACGGAAGAATAAGAGGAGCTTTTCTGGCTTATGAACATTTTCACTTTGTTTGGCAGCATTTTGGGTTACCTGCTCTGGTTTCTGTACTCCATCTTCAAAAACTACGGTGTAGCCATCATTCTGTTTACCATCATTTTGAAGGTGATCCTGTTTCCCACCAGTGTGAAACAGCAGAGGAATATGGCTGCCCAGTCAAAGCTGTCGCAAAAGCAGCAGGAGCTGCAAAAAAAATATGCCAATAACCGGGATAAGTACAATGAAGAGCTGACGAAGCTCTACGACAAGGAAGGGGTCAGCCCCACCAGCGGATGCTTGACCTCCCTTTTGCCCTTTCCCATTATGCTGGGCATTTACTGGTCTGTGATCCAGCCCCTGTCCAACACGCTGCACATTGCAAAGGACACGGTGACCGCAGCTACGGATTACATTTCCCGGATCCCCGGTTCCGCCGCGGCGAGCCAGGGGGCCATCTATGCGGAAATGGACGTCATTCGGAACTTTGACGTTCTGCGGAATAACCTGACCATGTTCAGCGCCGCAGACATTGAAAAAATCGACTTTTTCTCCCGGGGCTTCAAGTTCCTGGGCCTGGATCTGCTGGCGACTCCCCAGGGTTCGCCCCTCACCACGTTTTTGTGGCTGATCCCGGTGCTGTCCCTGGTGAGCAATATCGTGTTCCAGCTGTACACCATGTGGTACCAGAAAAAGACCACCGGGCAGAGGCAGCAGGGCTGCATGATGGTTATGATGTTCCTCCTGCCGCTGATCAGCGTATACTGGGCTTACATCATGCCTGCCGCCGTAGGCTTCTACTGGGTGATCTCCTCTCTTACCAGCTTTGCCCAGAGCATTATTACCAACCAGTTTTTCAGCGTCAACCACATGACCGCTATGAGCGAGGCCCAGCGGGTGGTTACCCTGGAAATCGCGGAGCAGAAGCTCCGTCCCCTGCCGGCGGTGACCCAGAAGCAGATTGCGGACAGGCTCTCGGCGGCTCCTCAGCAGAAGCAGAGCCAGGCAGGTGAAAAGCAGAAGCAGGGCCAGAAGAAGAAAAAATCAGGCTCCGGCGATTCCAGCGCCTATATGGGTACAAAAAAGTAAGCTGTTTTCAGAAACAAGGGACCGGTGAAACCACCGAATGTCTACCTGTATCCATTCATGCGGTTCCCATATGATCAGGAAAGGAAGAGAAAAAATGATCAAGGAAGCGATCGCGCAGGGCGCGACCATCGAAGAGGCCACCGAAAAAGCACGCCAGGCCCTGGAGCTTGAGATCGGTGAGCAAGAGGAGATCAAGTACGACGTTCTGGAGATCCCCACTAAAAAGACGCTGGGTCTTTTCGGCGGCAGGCCGGCAAAGGTGCGGGCTTTTATCGAAATGGCGGATGCTCCTGAGGACCCTGCCGAGCAGGCGGCCGCGTACCTGAAAAAGGTGCTGGCGCAGATGGGCCTCAGTGATGTGACCATAGAGATCGAGCATGAGGAATCCGGCGCCAACCTGCGGCTGGACGGAGAGGACATCGGCTTTATCATCGGCCACAGGGGCGAAACCCTGGACGCTTTGCAGTATCTAGCTTCCCTGGTGGCGAACCATGTGGAAGAGTCCTATTACCGGGTGACCCTGGACGTGGGCAATTATCGGGAAAAGCGCAAGGAGACCCTGGAGGCTCTGGGCAAGCGCATGGCGCTGCGTGCTTTGAAAAGCGGCAGAAATACCTCCCTGGAGCCCATGAATCCTTACGAGCGCCGGATCATCCACACCGCCGTGCAGACGGTGGAGGGCGTCAAGTCCTGGAGCGTGGGTGAGGATCTGAACCGCCATGTGGTGATCGGTCCTGAGGGCGGCGAGCGACCCCAGCACCGGAACGATCACCGCGGCAGCGACCGCTATGGCCGCCGCGGCGACAGAGGCCCCCGTCAGAACAGGGGCGGCGCGTCCCGGGTGGACAGCGCTCCCCGGGCGGAAGGCCCCAAGGCGGACGACCCCACCACCCCCATTTACGGGAAGATAGAAGCAAAGAAACAGGAAAATTGAGGAAGCTCTGAGCAAATGGACAGGCCAGATCGGCGAGAAGATGTTTCGGTTGTCAAAGGCCCAAACTTGCAGGAATACTTTGTGTATTTCAAAATTTTGGGGCAAAGACAGGTGGAATATCTGCCGCCGAGGTGGCCTGGACAGTTTGCTTAGAGCTTCCTCAGAGGATACAGGGGCGGCCCGCGGGCTTGCCCCTGTTTTCACAGAAGGGAGGAGCGGCATGGATACGCAAAGGACCATTGCGGCAGTTTCCACGGCCCCGGCGCCGGGGGGGATCGGCATTGTGCGGATCTCCGGACCCCGGGCACGAGCTGTGGCGGACAAGGTTTTTCGTTCCCGCAGCGGCAGAAAAATCGAGGATATGCATGGCTACACCGCTATGCTGGGCGGCGCTTACACCGCCGCCGGAGAACATCTGGACCAGGTGGTCGCCCTTGTTTTTGCCACTCCCAGAAGCTATACCGGCGAGGATGTGGTGGAGCTTTCCTGCCATGGGGGCCTGTACGTGACCCGGCGGCTGCTCCAGGAGGTGCTGGAGGCCGGCGCCGCTCCTGCCGGTCCCGGGGAATTTACCCGCCGGGCCTTTCTCAATGGAAAAATGGACCTGGCCCAGGCGGAGTCCGTCATGCAGCTGATCGCCGCGGGAGGAGAGGCGGCGGCCCGGGCCGCAGAGGCCGCCGGAAGCGGCGTTCTTTCCAGAAGAGTGTCCGAAATTCGGGACAGACTTTACGATTTGGCGGCCCACCTGGCGGCATGGGCGGATTTTCCGGAGGAGGATGTGCCGGAGATCGACGGGAGGACCCTGTTGGAAGGGCTTGCAGGGGCGGAAAAGGAGTTATGCCGCCTGCTGGAAACCTATGACCGGAGCAGGATTTACCGGGAGGGCGTAATCACCGCCATCGCGGGGCGGCCCAATGCAGGCAAGTCCACCCTGATGAATCTGCTGGCCGGGCGTCAGCGGTCCATCGTGACGGAATATGCCGGAACCACCAGAGATGTGGTGGAGGAAACAGTGTCCTTAGGCGGCGTTCCCATACGGCTGGCGGATACCGCCGGGCTGCGGGAGGCCGCCGATCCGGTGGAGCGCATCGGCGTGGAGGCCGCCTGGCAGCGCCTGCGCACCTCGCAGCTGGTGCTGGCGGTATTTGACGCCTCCCAGGAGCTGAACCATGAGGATGAGGCTTTGCTCCGGGAACTGGATCCCGCCCGGACGGTGGCTGTGATCAACAAAACAGATCTGCCCTCCCGGCTGGAGGAGGAAAGGATCAGGTCGGCATTTCCCCACACGGTATTTCTCTCGGCGGCTTCTGGCCAGGGCCTGTCCGGACTGGAAAAGGAAGTGGCCGGAATATTGGAGACCGACAGCTTCAAGCCCTCTGATGGAGTGCTGGTGACCGAGCGCCAGCGAAACGACGTCCGGCAGGCTCTTGAGGCTGTGCGGGAGGGAATGGAAGCGCTGCGGGGCGGGCTGACCATGGACGCCGCCACCGTCTGTGTGGAGGAGTCTTTGAACGCCCTGTATGCCCTGACCGGGGAACGGGTCTCCGATGAGATTGTAGACCGGGTGTTTGAGGAATTCTGCGTAGGGAAATAGCGGGGAAACACTGGGAAAAGGAAGAAAGCCATGACATATGAAGCCGGAAAAATTGATGTTGCCGTCATCGGCGCGGGACACGCCGGGATCGAGGCCGGTCTTGCCGCGGCACGCCTGGGCTGTAAAACGGTTATGTTCACCATCAATCTGGACGCGGTGGGCAACTGCCCCTGTAACCCCAGCATTGGCGGAACGGCCAAGGGCCATCTTGTACGGGAGATCGACGCCCTGGGCGGCGAAATGGGACGCACGGCCGATGCATGTACCATCCAAAGCCGAATGCTGAACCTGGGCAAGGGCCCCGCCGTCCATTCCCTTCGGGCGCAGATTGACCGGAACCGGTATTCCCAGGTGATGAAGCATAAGCTGGAGACCTGCGAAAATCTGGAGCTCCGGCAGGGGGAGATCGTGAACCTGAAGCCCCAGGAGGGCCGCTGGCTGTTGACCACCCGCCTGGGGGCGGTCTGGGACGCCGGAGCGGTTATTATTGCCACGGGAACCTTTTTGGGAGGCCGGGTCTTTGTGGGAGACGTCTCCTACGAAAGCGGCCCCGATGGCATGTTCCCCGCCGCCTTCCTGCCGGATTCTCTGAAGCGGCTTGGAATGGTTCTGCGGCGCTTTAAGACCGGGACCCCTGCCCGGGTGCGAAAGTCCTCCATCGATTTTTCCCAGCTGGAGGTACAGGTTGGGGACGAGCCGGTGACGCCCTTTTCCTACGATACGGAGGAGCCGCCGGAAAACAAAGACGTGTGCCACGTCAGCTGGACCAATGACGAAACAAAGCGGGTCATTTTGGAAAATATTCACCGTTCCCCCCTGTATTCCGGCATGATCGAAGGGGTTGGGCCCCGGTACTGCCCCAGCATTGAGGACAAGATCGTCCGCTTTCCGGACAAGCCCCGGCATCAGCTCTTTATTGAGCCCTGCGGAATGGACACCGAAGAAATGTATTTGCAGGGCATGAGCAGCTCTTTGCCTGAGGACGTGCAGATCGCTTTTTATCACACCATTCAGGGCCTGGAACATGCGCAGATCATGCGGACAGCCTACGCCATAGAGTATGACTGCTGCGACCCTTTGCAGCTTTCCGCCACCCTGGAGTTCCGGGAATGGCCCGGCCTCTACGGCGCGGGCCAGTTTAACGGCAGCTCCGGGTACGAGGAGGCAGCCGCCCAGGGTTTGATCGCGGGGATCAACGCCGCCAGGAAAATACAGGGCAAAGAACCTTTTGTGCTGGACCGGGCCAGCTCGTACATCGGAACATTGATCGACGATTTGATCACCAAGGGCGTCAGCGATCCCTATCGCATGATGACCTCCCGGTCGGAGTACCGGCTGGTGCTGCGGCAGGATAATGCCGATGAGCGGTTGACCCCCTTCGGCTGGGAGCTTGGACTGATCAGCCGGCGGCGCTGGGAAAAATTTCAGGCCAAGCAGGAGCAGAAGCTGGCGGAAATGAAGCGGGCGCAGAATACGGTGTTCCCTCCCTCTGACCTGCTGAACCGCATTCTTGTTTCACATGAAACATCTCCCGTGACTACCGGAGTGAAGCTGAGCGACCTGCTCCGCAGGCCCCAGATCACCTACGCCGATTTGACAGAGATCGACAGCACCCGGCCGGTTCTGCCCGCCGCTGTGCTGGAGGCGGTGGAGATCGAGCTGAAATATGAGGGTTATATCCGGCGGCAGACGGCGGATATTGCGGAGATGCGCCGGGTGGAGCAAAAACGTCTCCCGGTGGACGTGGATTATCATGAGATCAAGGGCCTCCGGCTGGAAGCCATCGAGAAGCTTTCTAAGGTCCGGCCGGAAAACGTGGGCCAGGCCGGACGCATTTCCGGCGTCAGCCCGGCAGACGTCTCCGTTCTGCTGATCTGGCTGGCGGCTCATACAGAGCGAAAGGGGGAAAGCCTGTGAAAGATATAACACAGGAGCTGATGGCGAAAGCCAAAGCCATCGGCGTAAAAGTGAATGCGGAACAGGCGGCAAAGTTTCAGAAATATCTGGAGCTGCTGCTGGAATGGAACGAAAAAATCAATCTGACGGCTATTACAGACCCCAGCCAGGTGGTGGAAAAGCATTTTGTGGATTCCCTAACACTGCTTTCCCACAGCAAAATCAAGGAGGGCGCAAAGGTCGTTGACGTGGGTACCGGCGCTGGATTTCCGGGTATCCCGCTGAAGATCATGCGGCCGGACGTGGAATTAACGCTGCTGGACAGCCTCAACAAGCGGCTGAACTTTTTGGGCGAGGTCTGCTCCGCTTTGGAGATTGAGGCTCACCGGGTACACAAGCGGGCCGAGGAAGCCGGGCTGGACAAGACCATGCGGGAAAGCTACGATGTGGCGGTGGCCCGCGCGGTGGCGCCTATGAATGTGCTCTGCGAATACTGCCTGCCCCTCATAAAAATGAAGGGATCATTTATCGCCATGAAGGGCCCCGGCGCCGGAGAGGAGCTTATGCAGGCGGAAAATGCCCTAGATATTCTGGGCGGCACCGATGTGGAGCTCATTTCCCTGGCTTTACCCGAGGCCGGAGAACGGAACCTGATTTTGGTGCAGAAAAAGGCCTTTACGCCCAAGGGTTATCCCCGCCACGGTGGAACCATCGGAAAGCACCCTCTGTAAAAGCCTGTCAAAAAAGGAGAAGCAGCCATGAAATTGTGTTTTAGAAAACCCACGCTGGCGGACCTGGACGCCCTGGACCGGGTGATGATGGTCATCAGCGACGGCCCGGCGCAGAGCAAAGAAAAGATGGGACGGCTGGTGGAAAAGATCAACGCCGATCCGGAAAAATATCTGCTGGCGGCGGTGGACGAGGAAACCGGCGTGCTCTGCGGCAGTCTGCTGGGAGTGGTGTTTGAGGACATCTGCGATACCGGCAGACCGATCCTGTTGATTGAAAACGTGGCAGTGCTGCCGGAGTATCAGGGCAAGGGCGTAGGCCGCGCCATGTTTGAGGAGATCGAGGGATGGGGCAAAGAGCATGACTGCCATTATGAGATCCTGGTCTCCGGCCTGCAGCGGATTGGCGCCCATAAGTTTTACAACGCCCTGGGCTTTGAGGAGGTCAAGGGGTTCAAGAAATACTTTTGAAGAATAGAAATTCTGGCTCTGGTTACCGGAGCCTTTCCTTTTATAGGAAAACCTGTAAAAAAATTTTTTCAGGCCGACAGCTTTCGCCAAAATGATCGAATGTACCGTGATAAAATGTGGCTGTAAGCAAGGGAGGGACAGACATGTTCACACGGGACAAGCTAAAGCTGACGCGAATCGCTGTGGAGAAAATTCTGCCCAATCCCTCCCAGCCCAGAAAGCTTTTCCGGGAGGACGAGCTTCAGGGCCTGGCCCAGAGCATCCGGGAAAACGGCCTTCTGCAGCCTGTCACCGTCCGGCGTGACGGCGGCGTATATATCCTGGTGGCAGGAGAGCGCCGTCTGCGGGCATGTAAAATGGCGGGGCTGCGGGAAATTCCGGCTATCGTCACCGGCTGCGACCCTCAGGACAGCGCGGTGCTGGCCTTGCTGGAAAACCTCCAGCGAAGAGACTTGCAAATGTTCGAGCAGGCAAACGCCATGGTGAATTTGCTGCGGGAGTGGCAAATCACCCAGGAGGAAGCGGCACGGCGGCTGGGGATCAGCCAGTCGGCCCTGGCCAACAAGCTGCGGCTTTTGAAGCTGAGCCCCGAGGAGCAGAGCGAGATTTTGCAGCACCGCCTGACAGAGCGCCACGCCAGAGCCCTGCTGCGGATCGACGATATGACCCTGCGCCAGAAGGTTTTGCACACAGTGATTCAGCGACAGATGAATGTGGCCCAAACAGAGGAGCTGGTAGCGGCCGCTCTGCTGCCCAAGGAGGAAAAAAGGAGAGCCAGACGGACCTTTGTGGCCAAGGACATCCGGCTTTTTATCAATACCATTGACCATGCGGTGGACGCCATGAAAACCGCCGGGATCCAGGCGCAGACTGAAAAAAAGGAAACTGCGGAGTACATTGAATGTACCGTGCGCATCCCGAAATTATCAACAGGAGTACAAGTTTAACCCATTCCCTTATTCATTTCCCACAGGAGAGGCGGCCGGGCATTTGCCTGGCCGTTTCTTCATTTCCGGGGAAGTGAGAACCCTTTCTTGTCTGTTGACACATAGCAGTCGGAAGTCTGCCACTGAAAGCGGATAGTTTCATGTGAAACAAATTTGAAAAAGCCCTTCACAGAACGGCACTTTTGTGGTATCATAAAAAGCACTGATTCTGTAGAAAAAAGGGGATGGCAGATTCCCATGGGAAAGATTATAGCAGTGGCGAACCAGAAGGGCGGCGTGGGAAAGACCACAACCGCCGTAAATCTGGCGGCGTCCTTGGGAAATAAAGGGAAAAAGGTGCTTCTGTGCGATACGGACCCCCAGGGCAACACCACCAGCGGCGTGGGAGTGGACCGGCGCAGCTGCAAGGTGACCGTATACGAGATGATGATCGGCGGGGAAAAGGCCCAGGACGCCATTGTAAAGACGGAATTCCCGAACCTGGAGCTGCTTCCCTCCAACATTGATCTGGCGGCGGCGGAAATTGAGCTTGCTGAGCTGGAGAACCGGGAGGGCGTGCTGAAAAATGCGCTGGCGGCTGTCCGCGCCAATTACGACTATCTCATCATTGACTGTCCTCCTTCGCTGGGGCTGATCACCACCAACGCCTTGAATGCGGCAGATACGATTTTAATTCCCATTCAGTGTGAATACTATGCACTGGAGGGGCTTTCCCAGCTGATGAACACAGTGCGCCGCGTCAAGCGCCAGTACAACGAGCGGCTGGACATCGAGGGCGTGCTGCTGACCATGTATGACGGCAGGCTGAACCTGACCCAGCAGGTGGTGGCGGAGGTCAAGAAATATTTTCCGCGGAAGGTGTTTCGCACCACGATCCCCCGGACGGTGCGGCTGTCGGAGGCTCCGGGCTACGGCCAGCCCGTGCTGTATTACGACAAGGCGTCCCGGGGGGCAGAGGCCTACGACGAGCTGGCTGCGGAAGTGATCCGCAATAATGAATAAGGAGCAGAAGGGAAAGGACGGGCAGAGAATGAAAAAGAGAGGACTGGGCAAGGGCCTGGATGCCATATTTGCAGAAAATACCAGCGATACCGCAGAAGGCGTGGTATCCGTAAAAATATCGGAAATCGAGCCGAACCGCGACCAGCCGCGGAAGGAGTTCGACAGTGAAGCCCTGGCAGAGCTGGCGGAATCCATCTCCCAGCATGGGGTTTTGCAGCCCCTTTTGCTGCGGCCCCTGGTCAGCGGCGGCTACAGGATCGTAGCCGGCGAGCGCCGCTGGCGGGCCTCCCGGATGGCGGGCCTCACCGAGGTTCCGGCGGTGATCCGGGAAATGACCGATGGAGAGGAAATGCTTTTTGCCCTCATTGAGAATTTGCAGCGGGAGGATCTGACGCCTCTGGAGGAGGCGCGGGGCTACCGGACCCTCATTGAGACCCA
Organism: uncultured Acutalibacter sp.; assembly: GCA_964600905.1. Classification (GTDB taxonomy): domain Bacteria; phylum Bacillota; class Clostridia; order Oscillospirales; family Acutalibacteraceae; genus Acutalibacter. The sequence goes on from CAZRLJ010000010.1 coordinate 42,042, forward strand.
GGGCTTTACCCAGGAGGAGGCCTCCCGGGCCGTGGGAAAATCCCGCCCGGCGGTGACCAATGCCCTGCGGCTTTTGAACTTGCCGGAGGATATTCAGAAAATGCTGGAGCAGGGGGAAATCTCCGCGGGCCATGCACGAACTCTTCTGAGCTTTAAGCGGGAGGAGGACATGCGCCTGGGGGCCCAAAAGGCCCGGCAGGGCGCTTCCGTCCGGGAGCTGGAGGCCATGGCCAAGCGCCTGAACGAGAAAAAGGCGCCCTCCGCCCGATCTACGGGCCGCAGCCGTTACTACGAGGAGGCCCAGCTGGCCGTAGGCGAATATCTGGGCCGGAAGGTAAAGGTTGCGGGAACAAAGAAAAAAGGCACGCTGCAAATTGAGTTTTACGGCGAAGAGGATTTGAAAAATCTACTCGGTGAATTGAAGCTGAGCAATAAGGAGTAATCATTATGCTGGATATGAAACTGGTACGGACCAATCCGGAATTGGTCAAGGAAAACATCAGAAAGAAATTTCAGGACGAAAAGCTTTGCCTGGTGGATGAGGTCCTGGAGCTGGACGCCCACTTCCGCGCTTCCAAGGCGAGGGGCGATGAGCTGCGCCAGCAGCGCAATATCATCAGCAAGGAGATCGGCAAGCTGATGAGCCAGGGCAAAAAAGATGAGGCGGAGGAGACCAAAAAGAAAGTGGCCGCCATTGCCGGTGAGCTGGAGGAAATGGAGCAGAAGGAAGCCCAGATGACCGAGGAGATCAAAAAGCGCATGATGGTGATCCCCAACATCATTGACGATTCTGTTCCTATCGGCAGGGACGACAGTGAAAATGTAGAGGTGGAGCGCTTCGGCGAGCCGGTGGTGCCGGAGTATGAGGTGCCCTACCACACGGAGATCATGGAAAAGTTTAACGGCATTGATCTGGACAGCGCCCGGAAGACCAGTGGTAACGGCTTTTATTACCTGATGGGCGATATTGCCCGGCTCCATTCCGCCATCCTTTCCTATGCAAGAGATTTTATGATCGACAAGGGCTTCACTTACTGTGTGCCGCCCTTCATGATCCGCAGCGATGTAGTGACCGGCGTTATGAGCTTTGCGGAAATGGAAAACATGATGTACAAGATCGAGGGGGAGGATCTGTACCTCATCGGCACCAGCGAGCACTCCATGATCGGCAAATTCATCGACACCA
>CAZRLJ010000011.1:0-38511 GCA_964600905.1 uncultured Acutalibacter sp.
GGATAGAGCAACTGCCTTCTAAGCAGTAGGCCAGGGGTTCGAGTCCCTTTTGGCGCGCCAATATGGTGGATGTAGCTTAGTTGGTTAAAGCGCCAGATTGTGGCTCTGGAGACCGTGGGTTCGAGTCCCATCTTCCACCCCACACAAAAGCGGAGCTTAATTCCTCGAATTAGGCTCCGTATGTTTTATTGGGCTGTCGCCAAGCGGTAAGGCAACGGACTTTGACTCCGTCATCCCGTGGGTTCGAATCCCGCCAGCCCAGCCAGAAAGAAACACCCTTTGTCTGCCGGACAAAGGGTGTTTCTTTCCAACGGAATGACCCCTTCCGGGGTTTGGGAAATTTGCGTTGCAAGCGAAAAACGCCTGCGGCGTGTGAGATCCCCCGCAGAAGAATACCAAAACGGCAGAAGCCGCCTGCTTCCTCCACTCGCTCTGACGGGCGGAATGCAGCAGGCGGCTTCTGTTTGCGCTGGAAATATCAGTTCTTTTTCTCGTTTTCGCTAAAAAAGTCTGAGTAGTCCGACTTGCTGGTCTTTTTTCCATTCACCGGACGTTTTGCAAGGATGACAGCAATGACGACTGCTGCTGTGATCACCAGAATCAAAGGCCACATTATGACTCCCCCTTTCATATGCTCAGTATACAGGAGGGGGGCCGCTCACCGCATTCAGAATCTTTTCGCAACCTATAACAATCTTACACATTTTGCTTATTCTGTTTTTTCCGCACTCTGCCGGCGGAACTCCATGGGACTGCACCCAAAAGCTCTGTGGAAGCACTCGCTGAAGTAGCTGGGGCCGCTGAAGCCTACCTCGAAGCAAATTTCAGTCACGGTTATGTCCGTGATGCGCAGCAGCTCCAGGCCGCGGCGAAGGCGGTATTCGATCAAATAGGCGTTGGGGCTTTGGTTCACATATTTTTTGAAAATTTTGCAGCAGCTGGTCTTGCTTACATGGCCCGTCCTGGCGATCTCTTCCAGGGTGATTCTGTTCTGGTAATTCTTCTGGATATATGCTATCATGCTTTTTAAGGCGCTCAGATTTTGATTGCGGGGCTTTGCCGGATTCTCGTCCGGCAGGGCGCTCCTGTACAGTTCGTCCCAAATCTCCAGAAAACCGGCCTGGATCGCCAGCTGTGGATGAGGCTGCCCCTGAAGTGCGGATATTTCCCGCAGCTTCGAGCAGATTTTCTGCCCCCATGGCCCCCGAAGCACCCTGTAGGCGAATCCCGGATCATTCAGGAGCGGCGCCACAAAGGTCTGCTCCACATATGGAGATGCACACAAGAGAACCGGGTGCAGCAAAACACAGAAATATTCCCCTTCCTGCCTGTCCCGGGAAAAATTGTAGTGCAGCTGCCGGGTGTTGATAAAGATCCCCTCACCGGCCTTCACCTGGACGGTGGTTCCGTTGATACTATAGTCCATACTGCCTGACAGGACCACGGCGAACTCTATATCGTCGTGCCAATGGCAAAGGGCGGTATAGTTTGGAAAATCAGCCATGCGCCCATGTCCCCAATAGGCAGGAAACCCCGGAACATTATAAAAGAACTGTTCTGATCGGTCCTTTTTCACCTTGAGCTGCATCTTGCGCCTCTTTCGCAATATTGTTATGGTTTTTGGCAAATTCGTTATGGAATACATCCTAACGCTCGATTATAATTATAGCGAAATACGACATTTGGTCAAGGAGGAAATATGAAATACGGTTATCAGCTTTCCAGCGTCACGCCCTATCTCCAGTCCGGGGTAAAATACATTTTCGCCGAGCAGGAGCGCTGGGACAGGGACACTTTCGACTGCGCCGCCGCCAGCTTCCGGCATCTGCAAAGCATGAGTATCTGAGGAGGTAAAGAGTATGGTATCATTGCTGTTAGCGATCATCTATCTGGCTTTCATCAGCCTGGGGCTGCCCGATTCCCTTCTGGGCTCTGCGTGGCCCATCATGCGCCTGGAGCTGGATGTGCCGATCTCCTATGCCGGCATCATCTCAATGATCATCGCCCTTGGCACCATTGTTTCCAGCCTGATGTCCAGCCGGGTCATCCGGAAGCTGGGCACCGGACTGGTTACAGCCATCAGTGTGGGCATGACTGCCGCCGCCCTGTTTGGATTTTCCGTCTCCAGCAGCTTCATCTTCCTGTGTATATGGGCGGTCCCCTATGGCCTGGGGGCGGGTGCGGTGGACGCGGCGCTGAACAATTACGTTGCCGTCAACTACTCCTCCCGGCAGATGAGCTGGCTCCACGCCTTTTGGGGCGTGGGGGTCACCATCAGCCCTTACATTATGAGCGCCTGCCTCACCGGCGGTCTGGGCTGGTATACGGGGTACAGAACGGTATCTATCCTGCAAATCATCCTGACCGCTCTCCTGTTTGCGTCCCTGCCCTTGTGGAAGCGCAGCGTTGGCGAGGGTGAGGATGGGACTTCCTTGGACGTTTCCCTGGGAAAGGCCATAAAAATTCCGGGAGTACCCATGGTACTGCTGGCGTTTTTCGGATTCTGCGCCCTGGAGTCCACTGCGGGGCTCTGGGCCAGCAGCTATCTGGTGGGCGCCCGCGGGGTGGACGCGGAAACCGCCGCCCGGTTTACCGCACTCTTTTACATGGGAGAAACCGCGGGCCGGGTACTCAACGGCTTTATTGCCGACCGTTTCGGCGACAGCAAGATGATCCGGGCGGGCATTCTCGTGATGCTGGCCGGAGTCGCCCTGGTCATTATCCCCATCAATGCGGTTTCGTTGATAGGGCTTGTGGTGATCGGCCTGGGCGCGGCGCCAGTGTATCCCTGCATCATCCACGCCACTCCGTATAATTTTGGCAAAAAAAATTCCCAGGCCCTGGTGGGGATCCAGATGGCCAGCGCCTATACCGGCCACGCCTTTATGCCGCCTTTGTTCGGGCTGATCGCACAGTATGTGAACGTGGGCCTTTATCCTTTCTATCTGCTGGTGTTCGCAGTGCTGATGCTTGTCATGACCGAGCTGCTCAACCGCACCCTGGCGAAACGAAAGGTTGGGCAGAGATCCTAATAGCATCCGGCCGGGTGTATCTGTCATGCTGCCCGCGCTGAAGGGCTCCCACACTGGGAGGCGAAACATCAAAAAGGCCTCGTCATTGACGAGGCCTTTTTGATGAATGCCTGTGGATCAATCGGAGCTATAGATGCCAGCAGCAATCAGCTCCTGCTCTGTTGGCGCAGTGATCAGGATGGCATTATTTCGCCCGTAGTAAACAAAAAAGCTTCCTGCGGCGGCGGCATGGGCATGCCCATGCTCCAATACCTCCCGGAGATGCGCAATGGAGCCGCAGCCGCCACAGGCGATAACCGGAATGTTTACGGCATCCGAAACGCTCCGGACCAATTCAATGGGGTATCCGTTCATCATCCCGTCCTGATTGATGGAATTAAGCAGAATCTCTCCCAGGCCCATTTGTTCGGCGCGCAGCGCCAAATCTACAGGCTTATATCCGGACTTCTCCCGTCCGTCTCCGATCCAGCATTCCGATTTTCCAAAAACAGACGTCTTTACGTCAATGGAAGCCACCACGCTTTGACTGCCGGCGTAGGCCACCGCGTCTTGAATCAACTGAGGATTCTTCACCAGCGCGGTATTCAGGATGACCTTCTCATAGCCGATGGAAAACAGGCGTCGAATTTCCTCCATGGTGGTAATACCGCCGCCGTAACTCAACGGCATGAACGCTTCCAGCGCTATGTCGTGCAATAGCGAAAAATCCGGGCCGCGCTTTTCTGATGTGGCGCCGATGTCCAATATACACAGCTCATCCACGCCTTTATTATTAAAGATTTTTACTGCGTTAACCGGGTCGCCCAAATATCTGGGGCTTTCAAATTTCTGCGTCTTCACCAGTCCGCCGTTTTTAATGGACAGGCAGGGAATTATGCGGGGACGTCGATACATAATCAGCACCTCTCCACAAAATTTTGCAACAGTTTCATACCATAGCGGTGGCTCTTTTCCGGATGAAATTGGACCCCGTAGATGTTATCGTGATATACGGCGCCTGGGAACGGGTAGCCATATTCGCAAGTCATTAAGACGTTGGTAGGATTATCGCACACCGCGTGATAGGAATGAACATAATAGTACCGCTCCTTTTTGTCCAATCCGCAGGTAAGCGGAGTATCCGCCTGTATCACGGTACGATCCCATCCCATATGAGGAATCTTCAAGGGGCTGTCCGCTGGCAGGGAAAAGCGCGTACAGGAAAAAGGCAATAGCCCCAGGCCTTTGCGCTCGCCTTCTTCGCTGTCCCGGCCCATCATCTGCATCCCGAGGCATATTCCCAGGATCGGCTGCTTTTTGTCCCATACATGCTCATAAATCAGCTTGTCCAGCCCATACTGTGACAGACGCTTGATGCCCGCGTCAAAGGCCCCCACGCCCGGCAGGATCAGCTTGTCCGCCGCGCGGATTTCCTCTGCCTCCCGGGAAATCTTGACGTCTCTGCATCCGATTTTTCGAATCATGTTTTCAATGGAGCCCACATTGCCCATCCCATAGTCCAGAATAATAATCATGTCAACGCCCCATCAGCGGAATTTTTTCTTTTCCACGCCGAGCTTTCTGAGGACAACCGCTCCAAACTGAATCAGCCCCCAGCTGTTTTTGTAGTCCCGGAACGTCTTGTTTTCGCCTTCCATAATGGTGCGGAATTCCTCTGGCGTGATCCCAAGCTTCTTGGCGATATACTCCAGATCTTCCTGCATCTGACGCTCGTCATAGGGTGCCTCTTCCAGCTTTTCAAGCGCTTCCTCACGGGTCATGGTGCCGGCCAGGATTTCGTTGGAGAAATAGCATTTCCGTTTGTCATATCCAAATTTTTGGGGCAAATAGTAGCCCTCATAGAAGCGGGTGAAAATATTTTCGTAGTGTTTGTTCTCGTAGGCCGTCCATCCAAACTCCCGGGTCAGGAACTCCTGGGCCTTGGCCTTGTCATATTCCACCATATCCAGCGGCGCCACCCGCTTCATGCCCTTTACCAGCGGATAGAACACCCGATATTTGATCATACCGCATTGGGGGAATGTTTTCAGGGGCACAGAACCGAACTTTTTATGAATATCACGGATGAGCTTCAGGTCGTTCTGATAGACCCATTCAATGGGCGGACGGATACACTCTGTAGCGCTGTTCGCCCCGGTCAGCACGTATTTGATATGATTTTTCACTGCATAATTGTACAGACCTGCGAAAATCGCATGATCCTGGGGAAGATCCTGATAGGGGACCTGCGCTTTGAAAAATGCCAGCTGTAGATCCCGCATTTCGTTCCAGTCAATGACCTCCGTATACATGTCGAGATCCAGGGCCCGGACGATCTTTTCGATGTTTTCCACCGCAACGTTCAGGTTCCAGCCTGTGTCCACCACATAGACCAGAGGATTAAGACCCATCAATTTCTTGGCAACGTAGCACAGATAGGAGCTGTCCACACCGCCGCTCATGCCGATGATACAGTCATACTTTTTTCCTTTTCCCGTGGCGCGGATCTCATCGGCCGTGCGCTGGAGCAGTGTTTTGTCCTGGAGCTGAGCCATCCACTTGGGATAGATGTTCTCACGGTAGTCGTTGCAAAAATCGCATACGCCGTTGCTGTCAAAGGTAATTTTGCTGTCTGTGGTATCCATCACGCAGTTGGTACAGCGTCGGACCGCCTGTTTCGTTTCTTCCATAGGAATTCCCCTTTCCAAATCCATCCTTTTTTATTTGCGCAAGAGCATATTCTTACCACGACGCCACAGCGCCTGCAGCTTATCGCGGTTAAATATCAAACTGACCAAAACAAGTATCGCGCTGTTTACCACAACCAACAGGCCGCCGCATAGGATAAAAGGCAAATATCCCGTGATCGGCCAGTTGATCTCTGCTTCCAGCCAGCAGGCAGCTATGCCTGCGGCAACTAAAGGCAATAGCATTCTCAGCAGTGCGCCCGTTTTTCCCTTAAAAAACAGAATATGCACATATCCTATCTCCATGGCGGCCAGCACCACTGCCACCATTAAGATGGCGCCAAGCATACCGTATACGCCCCAAAGGCCACCTCCGATGGTCATGGCGATCAGTAAAATACCACAGGAAATCACCTGGAAATTCCGGCTAACCCGGAATTCTCCTGCCATATTGATCAAATGGCCGCTGGGAATATGCATCATTTCCACCACGGTGATCAGCACCATAATGACTGCGATCACAAAATCGTAATAATTCGCGTCATGAATTCCCGTCGTATAGATTTTAATAAAAGGCAGGATCAACACATAGGCAGTGGTCAACAGCAGGAAGATTGCGGAAAACGCTGCATATTCATATTGCGCAAAGACCGGCCAGATATCATCTCGCTTCCGCTCCGTCAGCAGTTGTCCAATTCCCAGCCGCGGCGCATCGATGATACCGTGAAGCAGATTCTTCAGCATCACGAACACATTGTTATAAACCGCATAGACGCTGGCGAGCATAGTGCCGCCGGTGGGGGAGATGGACAAAAAGACAATGGGGGCCGAATTATAAATGACCCCGGTGATCTTCTGGGCCAGAACCTCTCCGGTTCCCAGGATCAATTCTCTGCGCGGCTCCGCCTTGAGATTCAGAAATGTGCTTTTTCGCTTCACATAGTCGGCAATTAGGAAGCTGTTGGCCAGCGCAAATATCATGGTGTTAAATCGCACCAGCCACATAGGACCGTTGTACCGAATCATGACGATATTGGCCACATGCCCCATACCAATGGTAAAGGCGGTGATCAGATTGATGACATATTCCTTTTGCTGGGCCTGTAGCAGCACCCGATACGTGGTCGCATAGAACAGATTGAAGGCTGCTGGAACTACGGTCATCAGGACCACCGTAATTACAAATTCCCGGGGCAGATTGCTGTTGACCGCAAAGCCATAGGCAACGGCTACTGCCAGGCCTACAGCCAGAAAAATCGATCCAATTTGCCGAAATTTCTTCCGGGTGGCGGAGAGAATCCCGTTGACCAGCGCATAGTCCTGCTTTGTCAGAGGGGCAAACAGAGCCACGTTGGACGCCAGGGTAAAACCACCCTCCAGAACTAACAGGACGTTGACGATCTGATTGACTGTGGAATTCAGCCCGTTGAAATCGGAACCGTATTGGGCAATGACCAGCCGTGTTACTATTATGCCAAACAGGCCGTTGATGAGGGTCAGGATCAATGCCGAAGCCGCATTGAATAAGCTATATTTACTTCTGCTTTGCATTCACATTTCCTCGTTTTTTGACTGTTCCGTTGTTCGGCCACATAATAGCCACAGTGCAATCAGCAAAAGAAACGCGCACAAATTATCACTGCTCTGCCCAACTTGATTATTGCATGGGATGAAAATAATCATAAGAATATAGAAGAAAATACTTGCCTGGGCAAAAGGATTGTGTGTTTCAATCGCATCCCTGAACATCATACTGAAAATGATACCAATGAAAAACATGACAACGACCACACCGTAGAATGACACATCGTTAGCAAGCCATGTATACATTGAATGCCAACGCACTTTGCTGTCCCACCCCAGCGGTTCTAGCTTACTCTGGTACGTGTATTGTTTTATGTCAAAAAAATGATCTGAGACTGTATCTACGACAAACATACTGTTTCCCAAGCCAAACATTGGCGTCCAATCCAATGTCAGAGCTTGTGACATGCCATAATATCCTTGAGAAAGATAACTGGAAAAACTGATCCATAGGTTGTTCAGTTTCCGCTGTCCCGGTGAGAGTTGTTCCCCCGCTAGTTCGTTTTCCTGGGTTTCTATAGGGGTTTTGCTCTGCTCCGGTGAGGACTGCTCTTTCGATGGTTCATTTTCTAGGTTTTCTGTGGGCGCTTTACTATGTTCCGGCGACACATCGCCTATCATATACTCACTGATCTCATAGCCATACGTATTGCTTCGGCTTTCCATCATCCATCCAAAATAAACCATTACAAGTATTAATCCAATCATGATGCAACTTACAAGTTTGCAAATTTTTCGGCCATTTATCTGATGATGGTATCCAGCCTCAAAGGTCTCCAAAATTACAGGAAGTTCCAACAGTAGGAAAACATGGAATATCTGAATAGTTGTTCCAATAGACATATAATAAACAATCATCAAAAGTAAATAGGCTAACGTAAAAAGCTTTCCATATGGTTTCAGCTTTTTGAAATACAACATAGCCAAAATCGCCACTCCGATTTTGAAAAAGCCCCATAGTAGGTAGAGTGCCGTAAAAAAATATCCTCCCACAACATCCTTGCCATCCAGCATTTGAAGCCGCTGCAGATGCAAGTGGTATCCTAAGCCAGGCTGTTGAATGCCAATCATCATTTCTTTCGCTAATCCAGAAAAGTCAAAATTCTTAAAGCCATAGCTGCGAAACACATAAATGAAGTAAATCACAAAATTGATAATTACAAGCCAGGAAATCACATCAATCAATTTCTTGGTTTTTTGCTCAGTCCATTCAATACGTTTCAATCGAATATCCTTCTTGAGTCCTAAGTGATACCCGAAAAATAATGCCATGATGTAGGAAATATTCAGTCCGAAGAATAATACTGGCCTTTCGGTTGGCCACTCATAGGGACACAGGCAATAAACTAATAATGTAAACGCCAAGTAGATAAGCGCTAAAAAAATGGGAATCCTTAATGCGATTGGGGTTGAATTCTGTTTCAGTTTATTCATGTGCAAAACTGTCCTCCTTGTCCCACGCTTTGATCATCTGCAATATCTTCCAACATTGCATCTTTGGATTTTTCTGTTCTAGAATAAATTTTCTGGCGCGCGCGCCGATTTCATTTCTCTGGGCCTGGGGAAGTTCACACAGCTGTACGATTTTATTTTGCAGTGCCTCCACCGAATTATCCAAAACGTACTGTATATATGGATCGTATTCATCGGGGATACCGTCCAGCTTATATCCAACTACAGGATGGCCCGATGCCAAATATTCCATGGTTTTAGAGGGAAACGAATACTTGGTAAATTCTCCCGTATTCTGCCTGGGATTGACCAGCACAGAAGCTTCCGCCTGCAATTCACGTATTTTTTCAGGCCCTACATAACCATAGTACTTTATCCCCGGACATGTCTTCGCCAAAGACCGGATGTGTTCCTCCATCCCACCGCTGCCGCAAATCCATAGTTCATACTCTTGATTTTGTTTATATATGTTCTGGAATGCTTCCAACAGATTTTCCATGCTATAGGCCGGGTTTAACTGGCCGGAATAAAAGACTACTTTTTTATCGGTAGTTTTTTCCGGCAGTGGTTCCTGATGATTGTTATAGATTCCCTCCACTACGACATATGGCTTGTTTGCGACAGCCGAAATTTCTGCCATATACTTCGTAACAAACACATACGCGTCGAACTGCTGAATAAACCTCATTTTTACCGCTGCACGCAGCCTGCCCATCCTGGTGATGCTTCCACCATTGCTGGCGACAATCACGGCATTGGGAATATCCGGGAGAACCACGCAGGCATGCACATGGGGAAATCTCTTTTTTACCCAACGAATTGCAAGAGAGATTCCCAGATGCAAATCATACGTCATAATACAAACAGGTTCTTTTTTTGCCGATCGAATTTCCTTTTTTAGCGCGCGATACGTTGTGATGGCCCGGGATATATGCTTCAGCACCGGCAGATTGAGAAAGCCGCAGTTGATATCCCCAGCGCCGTCGGTATGGCTCCATTCTTGCTGATGAAACAGTATCTTGGGAAACTTTGGATAACTGGGGATTTGGACATTGTTTACCAGCGTAACAGGCTGGGAAAGACCCTCATCTAATCCTACGATGATATTGTAATTCAGATTATGATCTGCCAGGCTCGCCGGGATCTTGCTTTTCTTTGCAATCTCGCCGTAGTCCGCCATGTTGTAGACGGAACTGCAAAAAATATACTTCAATCTGCCATCCTCCTCTGTGTCGTTCACATTTCAAATGCAGCGGTCATTTCTAAATGGAGTTCAAAGTATGCTTCGCTCCGGTTTCCATGTCAAACGATGCTTTCCATCCCAGATCCTCCAACTTTGAACTGGTCAAGCTTGAATTTTCCATGAAATTGAACGCGTCTCTTTCCTCATCGGAAGGGTTTTCAAACAACATCTGACAGTTTCCCTCTTTGGAAAAAGCCTCTGCCATTTCGCGGATTGTCACAATGGAATTTGGGTTGGATATGTTGTAGGCTTGTCCGCGTTCTCCCCGGATCAAGGCTGTGAGAATTGCGGAAACGCAATCAATTACGTAACAGTAGGAGCGCAATTGATTCCCCGCACTCTTTAGAACAATGTCCTTTCCCGCTTTCACATCCCGAGGAAACTGAGAGGACACTCTATTGTCAGATTGCGTCATCGTCGGACCGTATATATGCCCGGGACGGACGATGACGCAGTCCACGCCATATTCTGCGCAAAAGGACGCACACAGCGTTTCGGCTGCGCGTTTTGACGATGGGTAGCAGCTCCTTGGATTCAAAATATCAACGTAACCGTAATCATCCTCTGAATACATGCGGTCATCCCCTTTTTTTCCATACACTTCGCTCGACGAAATGTAGAGAAAACGGCCAGCTCCGTTTTCCCGCAAATATTGCAGAAGCTGATATGTTCCCGTAATCGTGGTCATCATGGTCTCAACCTGCTGTGTTCCATAAGCCTTTGGTGTGGCGTTGCTGGCACCATGAATCACATAATCGAATCGCACATCACATTCAAAAGTCTCTTGCGCATCATACTGCACAATATGCAATTCAGGGAAGGAAAGCCAACGTTGAAATCTGTCTTCCAATTTCTCTCGACTGCGGCCTCCGGCATAAACCTGAATTTTCATATTACCGGACTCATTCCACGCCATCAACGCATCCACAACTGCCGAACATATCAATCCACCGGCACCGGTAATCAAAACTGTTTTTTGGTCAAGCTCCCCACACTGCGGTACGGCATAGAAAGCATCTTTCAGATCACCAAGATATTCTTCCGTGTATTTCATGATGCTATCAACCTCACAACGCTTATTTAATCCAATCCTCCTGCCGTGTATGTAGAAGTGCCTTGAAAATTTTTAGATCGTCAGTAGTCGTTATTTTTATATTTTCTTCTGTGCCTTTCGAAAAAAAGGTCATCCGCCCTAATTCTTTCATCAGCATACACGATGCTGCGGTATCGCGAATTCCTTTTGCCGCTGCTTCCTCATGCGCCTTCAACAAATCATCCAGCCGGTATGTATGCGGTGTCTGTGTACGGAACAATTTTTCGCGCTCGGTCGAAACACAGGATGATTTTCCATCATCACTTTCAAAAACCACCTCTGTGCAAGGTATTACTGCCACCGCACTGCCGTATTTTGCAAAGGTGGCAAGGCTATCCGAAATAACCTCGCTGGTCACAAGCGGTCGGTTTCCATCATGAATCATAACAATGATATCTTCATCAGGCAGTTCATGTTTCAGCGCATCCAAGCCATTCTTAATGGATTCTTGGCCTGTTGCTCCTCCTGGAACAACCCATCTCAACTTTGATATATTGAATTGCTTCGCGTAGGCCCAGAGGACTGCGCTCCACGATTCAAGCGTCACAACAATAATTGCATCGATGCTTGGATGACTTTGAAATGCCTCCATTGTATGAATAATAACGGGCTTATTATCCACATGTATAAATTGCTTGGGTATATCTTGATGCATACGAGTGCTGGTTCCAGCAGCGGTTAACAGTGCTACATTCATATTGGTTCTCCTTACTTATTATCCGGTGTTTTCATATTTTAGAAGCAGTTCTCCAGCCATGCAAAAGCTTTTGGGCAATGCGCGGTTTTTGGTAAAGATAACGCACATATGCATTTCCGTCAAAACTTATCGCTACTTTATTTCGCTGTCCTTCCAATAGAACTCGATCTCATGCCGGGAAACTCGCTTGTCCTCCGGGGGTAATTCCATATAATTCCCATAAAGATTCGTCAGATACTCATCATAATTCGCCATGGCATAGAATTTTTCACCTTCAAAATCCACCAAAACTGCGGGCTGCATATCCTGCTTCCGCATGGCCTCTTTTTCACCGGCCCTTCCCTCCAAGACACCAACATATTCTGCATCTTCATAGGGATATCTTTGGGCAATACGGTCCAATCCTTTCAAATAGCGCTCATTGCTGACCGCCTTGATAAATGGCAGCGCTGGCAGCAGGCCATATTGCAGAATTTCCACCAGCTTGGAGCGCCGTTTCCCTCCAAACTTTGTGATTTTGCAAAGAAACAGGTCATAGAGTAATCGCATCTGTGCAAAATGCCGTTTGCGGTTTCTCGGATCCGATGAAAGACCATCCAGCGCAAAAACATCAATCCAGCACCCAAACTTCATTGGAACTGTCACGTTTGTGAACTGCAACTCCGTCCGAACATCATAGATGCGCAGCGTAGCAGAAAGAGCATTGGGATTTTCAGTGTAGTAGTCTATCCTTCGATATTCATCAATCCAACCTTCCTTTGCCAACGCCATGAGCTTCATGCAGTCTGGTCTGGGCATACAAACATCAATATCGTCATCCCACGGAATAAACCCCTTGTGCCGAATTGCACCAATCAAGGTCCCACCAGCTAAAGAGTATTGAAGCTGGTGTTCCTCGCAAAAGCTATGGAACGATTTTAGTATCTCCAGCTCTAGTTGTTGCAGTTCTCTCAAAGTTAGCGGTTTTTTGCTCATCTTCATCCTCCTATAACTGTGCAGACAGTTTGGCCTCAATTTACTTTCAACAGCTTAGCCCTTTCTCCAAACCATCTTATCCACCACGCCGGTATAGCTCTGAATGATCTTCACAACTTTCGAGGATACATTCTCCTCCACATAATCCGGTACAGGAATCCCATAGTCGCCAGCCAGGTTCATTTGTACGGCCGTATCGACCGCCTGCAGCAAGGACTTTTCGTCAATGCCCGCCAAAATGAAGCAGGCCTTGTCCAATGCCTCGGGCCGCTCTGTGGAGGTACGAATGCAAACCGCCGGGAAGGGATGCCCCACGCTGGTAAAAAAGCTGGATTCCTCCGGCAGCGTACCGCTGTCAGACACCACTGCAAAGGCGTTCATCTGCAAACAGTTATAGTCGTGGAAGCCCAGGGGCTCGTGTTGGATCACACGCTTGTCCAGCTGAAAGCCGCTCTGCTCCAGCCGTTTGCGGGAGCGGGGGTGGCAGGAATACAGGATGGGCATATCGTACTTTTCCGCAAGACGGTTAATGGCACAAAACAGTGACCGGAAATTCTTCTCGGTGTCGATATTTTCCTCCCGGTGGGCCGAAAGCAGAAAATACTTTCCCTTTTCCAGCCCCAGCCGCTGATGAATATCGGAGCCCTCGATCTCGGCCAGGTTCTGATGCAGGACCTCCGCCATGGGGGAGCCTGTGACATAGGTCCGCTCCTTGGGCAGCCCGCACTCCTGGAGATACCGCCGGGCATGCTCGGAATAGGCCAAATTCACATCGGAAATAATGTCCACGATCCGGCGATTGGTCTCCTCCGGCAGGCATTCGTCCTTGCATCGGTTTCCCGCCTCCATGTGGAAGATGGGAATATGCAGGCGCTTTGCTGCAATGGCGGAAAGGCAGGAATTTGTGTCACCCAGAATCAGCAGAGCGTCCGGCTTGATCTGGGACATGAGCTTATAAGAGCAGTTGATGATATTGCCCACTGTGGCGCCCAGATCATCTCCCACCGCATCCATATACACCTCGGGGGCCGCCAGCTTCAAATCCCGAAAGAAAACCTCGTTCAGGTTATAATCATAGTTCTGGCCGGTATGGGCAAGGATGCAGTCAAAGTACTGCCGTGCCTTATTGATCACCGCTGCCAGCCGAATGATCTCCGGCCGTGTACCCACAATGATCAGAAGCTTCAGCTTCCCGGTGTTTTGAAAGGATATGTCGGAATAATCCAGCTTCATGTTCATCACTCTATCACCTCGAAATTATAAATCAGAACAGCGGATGAGCAGACCGGACTTCCGGTCTATACGATACAACGCCAAATCCGCAGGCGAATAAGCCGTCAACGACTGAAATTAGCTTTTCATCCGGGTTTAGCAAGGGAATAACGGGTACTACCGGAACTCCGCTTCGACGATGTTTCATTGTTCAACCTCCTCAGAATATGTGTCCGGCCGGTCGGGATCAAAGCACTCGTTGGCCCACATTACCGTCACCAAATCCTCTGTAGCGGACAAATTGATGATGTTGTGGGTATAGCCCGGCAGCATATGCACCGCCTGAATGTTCTCCCCGGAAACCTCAAAGTTCAGCACTTCGCTTCCGCCGATCTTCCGTTCCTGGATCAGTCCGTGGCCGGATACCACAATGAACAGCTCCCATTTGCTGTGGTGCCAATGCTGCCCCTTTGTAATGCCAGGCTTGGAGATGTTGACGGAAATCTGTCCGCAGTTGGCGGTTTTCCGCAGTTCGGTAAAGCTTCCCCGAGCATCTTCATTCATCTTCAGGGGATAGGCCACTTTTTCCTTAGGAAGATAGGACAGGTATGTGGAATACAGCTTTTTGGCAAATGAACCCTCTGGAATGTCCTGCATCCATGTTGTGTGGAGCTGCTGGCAGAAAGAGTTCAGCAGCTTTACGATTTCTCCCAAAGACGCGGTATGGGCCACGGGCACGTAGCAGTACCTGCCTTCAGGCGTGGGGACAGGGCTCAGTCCATCATACTCGCAGTGATGGGCTTTGCCTTCCAGTGCATCCAGCATTTCCGCCACCAGATCATCAATATATAAAAGCTCCAGCTCGATGGTCGGATCATTGACCTGGATGGGCAGATCATTGGCAATATTATTGCAAAAGGTTGCCACCACGGAGTTGTAATTCGGGCGACACCATTTCCCGAACAGATTTGGAAAGCGATATACCAAGACGGGATTGCCGTTTTCCCGTGAAAAATCAAAGAACAGTTCCTCTCCAGCCAGTTTGGATCTCCCATATTCGCTGTCTGCGTAACGTCCCAGCAGCGTAGCCTGAATGGAGGAGGCTAACATTACCGGGGCCTGATTGCCATGCTTCTTCAGCGTATCCAGAAGCGTCGAGGCAAACCCGAAGTTTCCTTTCATAAATTCAGCCTGATCTTTGGGACGATTTACTCCGGCCAGGTTAAACACAAAATCCGCTTGCCGGCAAAACTCTTCCAGCAGCCCCTGGGGCGTATCCAGGTCGAATTCAAATATCTCATCAATATTCAAACCCGGTCGGGTCCGGTCCTTTCCATCCCGAAGATTCTTCAGGGCCTCTACCAAATTCTTCCCAACAAATCCACCGGAGCCTGTTACCAATATTCTCATTTTTTCTACCTCCGTAATCATTGCCTATCAATAGCATACAAGACAGTATCCGCATAAAAATATGTATAATGCCGGACATAGAGCTGATAAAACGGAAATTGCTTTTTTATATATTCAATAATGTCAATCATATCTGCATCCGAATGGTAAATACTGACGGCCAGCCTGGGATGACTCCTGCGGATAACCCCTTCGGCTCCCATCAGGCTTTTCAATTCAGCGCCTTCAACATCCATTTTGATATACGTTACGTTTCTCTCTTCCCCTACAACCGCGTCTATGGTGTCGGTATGTATGGTGGTGTCTCCGTCCTCCGCAATCATACAAGCCTCCTCTGTATTTCCGCGGAAACGCAGAATCTGTTTTGTATCCCAGGTCCCCAGGGGATAGCATTCTGTTCTTTTCAGGCCGTTCTTTCGGACCTCTTTCTCCAATACCCTGTAATTAGACGGGTCCGGTTCAAAGGCCAGAATAAAGTTATAGCTCTCCCTATCCTTCAAATGTCTGCAAAAAGCACGGACCGTATCTCCTCTGTAAGCGCCGCAGTCCACGAACCCTTCTCCATCCTCAAGGCGGATGATCTCACTGTCAAAATACTGATCTTTGTCCACGATTCCCTTCAAGAACCTGCGGTCATGGCTCGCTCTGTACTGCCAGATATTTTTATATACCTTACGGCTTTTTTCATCCGCCAGGCTCTAGGCAATGTTCTTGATTCTTCCCTCGCTCTGCCTCATATAATCTTCTGTTTCCTTATAAGAGGTATGGAATACCGATACTTCGCAAAAATCCAGTATAGTGTTGAAAAAATTTGTCGCCGCAAAATATCGGATAAATACAACTAGAGGATGCAAAGCCTTGATTCTTGTGATCTTCCTCCATAGGAAAAGCAGCTTGTCCCGCATTTGTATTACCTTCCCCCATATATTAATATTAACACAGAAACAGCATAAAAGGCAATCAGTCCCGTCAGCCACCGGTCCTTTTGTACTACCTCCACCGGATCTCCGTCGCTGGAGCCGTTCTCCAGAATCAAACTGTACCTGAGCAGTACAAGAATGATGATCGGAACCGTCCACAACATATGGATTCCTTCCTGTGCCACCGCCGTGTTTTTATCTGCACAGCTGAGGGCGTAAAACACGATTGTCAGCGACAGGAACAGCCACACACTTTTGTCTAAGAATGCCTCTGTATATTTTTTCAGACTCTCTCTGTTTTGAAAGCCGTACTGCTGCAGCTCATTGCGCCTTTTTCCGAACCCCAGGAATAGGGCGGCCGAGAGCACCGTCAAAAACATCCATTCAGATACTCCCGTTTTCGCCAACTCTCCACCGCATAGAAGCCGTATCAGGTATCCTCCGGCTAGAATTGAAACATCGACCAGCGGAACGTGCTTTAGATAAAGACTGTAGGCAACATTCATACCAAAATAGCCAAACAGATAAAACCAGTAATACTGGGGAAGGGGGGGAATAGCGGGACAGAACTGCCAATATGATTACAGCCACTGTCAAAAGCAGGACAACTCCAATGGCCTCCGCTTTCGATACTTGACCCGAGGCTAGCGGACGGTTTTTCTTTTTCGGATGCTGCCTGTCCCTTTCCAGGTCCTTAAAATCATTCAATATGTATATGATAGAAGCAGTAAAATTGAAGATGAGAAAGCCCATGAATACCGTGACAAAAACATCCGGCTTTAGAAGCTGTCCACTAAAAATAATTGGGAAAAACAAGAGTAGGTTTTTGATCCAATGCTTTACCCGCATCAACTGTAAATATTTCATAAACTATGCCTCTATGGTCCAATGGCGTTAAACGCATACAACGCAATAGGAACTAGCCCTGTCACCCCTACCAGAATCACTCTGAAAAAAATCACATTTTCCAATGATGCGCTCTCAATATAAGTGAAAGCAGTCTGCGGTTTGAATTTTCCCATCACGATAAGGCCAATAAGGATTAACAATATAATTACAGCGCTTCCAGCTATTACATCCATCCAGATACTGGAAAAACGAGTAGTAAAGGATTCAACCAAAATGTTATCTGAGTTTGTCGGTAAGCTTCCAAAAATCTTTTCCGGTAACATATACTTGCAGTTTGTAATTTCAAAGCACCATGCGTAATTGCAGATCTGATAAAAAGCATAGCATATCTCTAAAATGGTTTCCCAAAAAACAATATGCTTAATATTTTCCTTAACCATCGGTAACACAAGTAACAAAAAAGGTGCTACGTAAATACATCTGTATATTTGATTGCTGAATATATTGATGGAGCCATAAATTATCAGTCCTAGTAAACATATGATATGAGTGTTCTTTGTATCGCTCTCCTTTCTTTGAGTCAAATAACATGCAAGGCATATTCCCAAATATAGAATGAAAAATAACGGAATATCGCCATTCAAAAACGGAAGCCTGTGCGCTAATATTTTCTCGATATTCCCAAGATTGATAGAAATATCTAAAGGCCCTCCGAACAAGCTTCTATTTAGCAACGGAAGTGCTACGACAGCAATAAGATTCAATGCTATTCTCCATATTTTCTTTTCAATAAACAATAATACAGGGATAAAATACAGCAATGACATCTGTTTCATTGAGACAGAAATCATAAACATAATCAAAAAAAGAGCTCTGTTGTTTCGTGCAGTTAAAAAATATATTCCTAATATCATAAAAAAGATTTCTATAATGTCACATTGTCCTTGAATAAAGACAGGCGCCACTACGAAATATGAAGAAAGAAACAATATCACCATTTTCTGGCGATTTACAGATGAAGCAATACCGGCATTCTCTTGTTTTATAATTTTCAGACAGAGAATTAAAGTCAATATCAAAAACACAACGATTACAAATTTCCCATATGCGATAACCGGCATTTTTAATATGAGCTGATATATATTAAGACCTGTCATTTTTGAGACAATATAAATTGGTATTCCCCATACGCCCAAAACTGCATAGATCGACATTCCCCATAATGCCATACAAGCGCCCGTCTCGAACCCATACGATTCATATTGCTGCATACAATACTCATAGAAGCTCATTTCAGGGAGGTTCGCCATTTTATCCACAAATGAAAATTCATAGAAGACAATATACTTCAAATCATTATATCGATAGGATAAAAATAGAATTATTAAGAGAGCGGATAAAACAATGGCGCACTTATAAGATTTTTTCAACTTCAGGCTTCCTCCCAAGCGGTAAGTTTATCTCGGATAAACTGGAGCGCCAGTAGCTTTTTCTTCACCTGCTCTACGTCTAAAAGGTCAGTATTATTGCTGTTGAACTCCGTAAGGGGATTGCGCTCGGTGTCTCCGCTGCTGAAATATTTATCATAGTTCAGGTCCCGCTTGTCACAGGGTACCCGGTAAAAATCACCCAGATCAATGGCATTGGCGCACTCCTCATTGGTCAGCAGAGTCTCGTACATTTTTTCACCATGACGAATACCGATGACACGGATCTCATGGCCCGGATCAAACAATTCGGTCACAGCCTTCGCCAGGGTCTCAATGGTGCAGGCCGGCGCCTTCTGTACCAGAATGTCGCCGCTGGTGCCCTTTTCGAAGGCGAATAGGACCAAATCTACCGCTTCCTCCAGGGACATGATAAAGCGGGTCATCTCCAGAGAGGTGACTGTAATGGGATCGCCTGCCTTGATTTGGTCGATCCACAGCGGAATCACGCTGCCGCGGCTGCACATGACATTCCCATATCGGGTGCAGCAGATCTTTGTCCGGTCGGGATCCACGGTACGGCTCTTGGCAACAATGACCTTCTCCATCATGGCTTTGGAGGTGCCCATGGCATTGACCGGATACGCCGCCTTGTCCGTAGACAGGCAGATCACCGTTTTCACGCCGGCTTCAATGGCGGCCGTGAGTACATTGTCCGTTCCAATGACGTTTGTCTTTACTGCCTCCAGCGGGAAAAATTCGCAGGAGGGTACCTGCTTCAGTGCAGCGGCATGGAAAATGTAATCCACCCCATGCATGGCGTTTTTCACAGAGGCCAAATCACGGACATCGCCGATAAAAAACCGAATTTTATCCGCTACCTCCGGCATTTTTGCCTGGAATTCATGCCGCATATCATCCTGCTTTTTTTCATCCCGGGAAAAGATCCGGATCTCGCCAATGTCCGTCTTCAAAAAGCGGTTCAGCACCGCATTGCCAAAGCTGCCGGTTCCACCGGTAATGAGTAGTGTTTTATTCCGAAACATGATGATCTCCTCACTCGCTAATAATTTATTTCTCTCCGGCATGGCGTTCCAGCACAGCCGTCAAAGTTGCCATGAATTTTTCCTTTTGAAACATTGCCTGATAATACGCCTTGGCGTTGCTTCCGTAGTGGATAAAGGACTGCGGTGCGTCTGCCAGAGCCCGAATTTTTTCTGCAAGCCCTACAGCGTCTTCAGCCTCCACACAGCAGCCGCAATCCGCTGCCAGCAAAACCCTGGGTGTTTCCCCGCCAATGGCGCCAACCACGGCCCGTCCTGCCGCCATATAGGACTGCACCTTGCCGGGCAGCGTATTGGCAAGGATGGGATTGTCCTTCAAAGTGACAAGC
Source organism: uncultured Acutalibacter sp. (assembly GCA_964600905.1). Taxonomy (GTDB): domain Bacteria; phylum Bacillota; class Clostridia; order Oscillospirales; family Acutalibacteraceae; genus Acutalibacter. The sequence continues at coordinate 19,954 of CAZRLJ010000011.1, forward strand.
ATGGCATCCGCCATGGCATAATACCCAGACATATCGGTTACCGACCGCCTGCCGTAGAAGATGACATTGGGAAGTCCCTCCGCCTGCCGCTTGCAGGCTGCCAAACTCGAGCCGTCCCCCACGATGTGGAACTGAATTCGGTCATCTGCTTTGAGCTGCCGGGCAGCGGCCAGGATCGTCTCAACAGACTGCATTTCGCCGATATTTCCGGCAAACACAAAATGATAGGGGGGATCATGAGGCTGGATCGGGGGTACTGCGTCAAACACTTCTTCAGCGTATTGTGGCAGGTAAGTACAGGGTTTATCGTTGCCCAGCACATCCCGGAAATACCGTTCAAACCCCATGGAGGGGATCAATATTTCGTCCACCGCCCCATAGATGCGCTTCGAAATCCGCAAAAAGAGCCGATAAATCAGGGATCCGGGCTGCACGCCGCCGGCGGCAAGGCTTTCCGGCCAGAGGTCCAGGCAGTAAAGCACCAGCTTTTTGTTGTGCTTTTTTTGGTACCAGATGCCCGCGTCAGCCATCATGACAGGGGACAGCTGATTGACAAATACCACATCAAAACTGTCATCCAACGTCTTTATGTACTTTTTCGATGCTCTCGGATAGTTGAAGTAATTTTTTAAGCGATTCCATGTGCCCGTTTTCCGCGGAGCGGTGATGCAGCGATGTACTTTTACACCGCCTATCACTTCATCCATCTTCTGGCCATTTTCATATCCGGAATAAATCTCTCCCATCGGGTAATTGGGTGTTCCGGTCACCACTGTTACCTGATGTCCCATTTGGACCAGGGCCTCGCAAATATCCGAAATGCGGAAAGGCTCCGGCTTATAATACTGACATACAACCAACAGATTCACAGGCCGTTCCCTCCTCGCTTGCTTTTCTTTTAGTTTTCTGCCTTCTGGCGCAGATAAAGCTGCACTTCCTGATGGAGTCCCTCCCGCAGGGGCATGGGGGAATAATGAAAATCCTTTGTCGCAGATTCATGGGGAAAGCTTCTGTCCTCACACAGGCGCTGTACCTTTTCCCGGAAATCTACCTTCCCGAGGGAAAGAAGATATACGCCCCATGCGCCCCCATAGGCAAGCCAGAACGGCACGCTGATAAATTTCCGCGAGCAGCCCAGCTCCTCTGCGATCATCCGAAAAACATCGATCAAAAACGCGGAATCCCGTCCGGACAGGATGTAATCCTTTTGCTCGGTGACCGCCAGATTCTCCATCACTTGCGCATATGCCACGCCTAGGTCCTCGGCATGGACCGGCTGAAGCAGGTATTTTCCCCCGTTTACCACGGGCATGGGATGGAGCTGATCTACCATTTTTACAAACTTGATCATATTCCGATCATTTAAGGAGCCATAGATCATGGTTGGCCGCAGAATTGTCAGAGCGCATCCGGCCTCTGCCGTGATCTTCTGAATTGCCGCATCGATGTTCCGATACTCCTCACCCGCCGCCTTATACTTGGAATAAACGCCGGTGGTGTGGACCACGATGATTCGTTTCACGCCGTTTGCGACAGCCGCTTTTACCAGCGGCAGGGACCAATGAATTCCCGCAATGTGGAACACAATGTCCACATCTTTTGTGATTTGGTCCAGGTACGCTTCGTCTTCCAGTACGCCCGATATACACTCCAGCTTTGGGAGGCAAGCCTTTATAGCGGCCAGGGAGGACGTGGGCCGCACAGCTCCGCGAAGCTTGTACTGCTGGTTCAGACCCCGGGTAGCAAGCTCCCGTGCGAATACCGTCCCGGACTTCCCGGTCAATCCGGTGATAAGCAATCGTTTCATTCTTTCTTTTCTCCCTTTTCCATTTGCCCGGTGCCGCCCTCCACCACGCCGTCATGCTTCAGTACAGCGGCGACAGTGCCGAAAAAGCACTTGCAGTCAAACAGAAAGCTGATTTTTTCCACATATTCTCCGTCGTACCGGGCCTTTACCGCAATGGGCAGCTCATCCCGGCCATTGATCTGAGCCCAGCCCGTGAGCCCGGGGCGGACGTCATTGGCGCCGTACTTATCCCGCTCGGCAATCAGGTCCTCCTGGTTCCAAAGGGCTGGCCGGGGGCCAATAACGCTCATCTTTCCTGTAAATATCTGAAATATCTGCGGCAGCTCGTCCAGGGAGGTTTTGCGAAGGAACCGCCCCACCCGGGTGATGTACTGGTTGGGATTCTCCAGCAGGTGTGTGGGTATATCGTGGGGGGTATCCATTTTCATGGTTCGGAATTTCATAATATCAAAATACGTCTTGTGGATCCCCACCCGCTTCTGCCGGAAAAAGACGGGTCCGGGGTCATCCAGCCGGATCGCCAGCATGAGAATCAGGTAAATGGGAGAAAGCAGGATGATTCCACAGGAGGACAGCAGAATATCAATCAAACGCTTTATAAATCTCTTATACAAACCTCTCAGCCTCCGCTTTCCACATTTTTGTCAATCTGGGTTCGGGCAAAACGCCTGCAAACCCGGGCAGGATTCAATCTCTATCCCTACATTGCGCATAATCCGTTTTTCCAACATACAATATATAGCTTTCATTATACACTTGTAGTGACAAGAATGCAATCACAAAAACGCAAAAAAGCAAAAATTGGCTCGGGATCACAATGAAATATGAAAATGACTTCATTCGTTCTCTTGCGTTTTCTTCCGCCAGAGAGTATAATGGAGCTGCTTGAAAATTGCGGAAAAAAGGAGAGCGGGACATGAAAAAGAAAACGTTGCAGAAATACGGGTGGCTGGCGTCCGGCGTCGGCCTGAAGCTGGATGGGCAAAGCGGCCTGCTGTATGGGGACGTGGGCGGATACCGCGTGCTGGTGTATGCCGAAAACGAGAATTATCCCTATCGCCTGACAGCTGCCGTATCTGTAAAATCAGAGCAGGGATTTCTTTCCCCGGATGAGATGAAAGCCTTTGCCAAGGCGCATAAGCCTGTGTGGGTTCTGAATCAGGAAGGCTTTGCGGTGAAGATGCATCTGAAAAATCTGGGGTCCGGAGATAAGCTCCTGATGGGACTGAAGGAAAGCCTGGCGGCTTTTACCGAGATGCTCCGGCTGCGCGGTTTCCAGAACTGCTGCCAGACCTGCGGGGAGCTCCTGCCTACCAGCCCCTGTGTGGTGGGCCGGTCTTTCATGGAGCTGTGCGACGGCTGCTTTGTGGGCTTACAGCAGAACGAGGCTCTTCGCAGCAGCCAGCAGAAGCAAAAAAAGGAAAATGTCGTGGGCGGCGTCGTCGGTGCGCTGATCGGCTCTCTGCTGGGCGTGGCCTGCATTATCATCCTGAGCCAGCTGGGCTATGTAGCGGCACTTTCCGGCCTGGTGATGGCTGTGTGCACCCTGAAGGGCTACGAGCTGCTGGGCGGAAAACTGTCCACTAAGGGCGTCGTGATCGGCGCCGTGGTCATGCTGGTCATGATTTATGTTGGCAACCAGCTGGACTGGGCCATCCTGGTGGTCCAGGAATTCGAGGTAGGGATTGCCGACGCCTTCCGCGCCGTGCCGATGCTGCTGTCGGAGGAGATCATCGAGCCCTCTGTCTACTGGCTGGATCTTGTGCTGGTATATGTGTTCGCTCTGTTGGGAGCGGTTCCCACCATGAAGAGCGCCCTGAACAATCAGAGGGACGGCAGCGCGCTGTACCGTCTGGAGGATTCCGCTCCGGTAGTGAACGCCGGGATCTGAAAGAGGGGCGGGACTTTTCCTGTGCTCCATCAAAAATCCTCGTCAAGGACGGGGATTTTTCCATTCCGCCGGGAAGCGGGACAGATTGTGTCCCTTTGTTTCGCGGATGGATGGGATGGGCAGAGAAAAGTGCCAGAAAGATGATTTTCGATATGTTTGTGAGGTGAAAACCATGGAGGATCAAGCTATCCTGGAAGCGATTCCGCCGCTGCTGCTTCGATGGTACGACGGCTGCGCCCGGGACCTTCCCTGGCGGAAGGAACCGACGCCCTACCGGGTGTGGGTTTCGGAGATTATGCTTCAGCAGACCAGGGTGGAGGCGGTCAAATCCTATTATGAGCGCTTTTTAGAGCAGCTCCCCACCGTGGAGGCGCTGGCCGCCGCGGCTGAGGAGCAGCTGATGAAGCTCTGGGAGGGCCTGGGCTATTACAGCCGGGCCAGGAATCTGCAAAAAGGCGCCCGGGCGGTGATGGAGCGTTTCGGCGGAGAGGTGCCCGGCAGTTTTGAGGCGCTGCGGTCCCTGCCCGGCGTGGGGGATTACACCGCAGGAGCCATCGGCTCCATCGCTTTCGGCCTGCCGGTCCCGGCGGTGGACGGAAATGTGCTACGGGTGGTTTCCCGGCTGCTGGCCCTGCGGGAGGATGTGCTGGACCCCAAGGTGAAAAAGCGGACGGAGCAGCAGATCGCCGCCATCCTTCCCAGGGACCGACCCGGGGATTTTAACCAGTCCCTGATGGAGCTTGGGGCCACGGTCTGCCTGCCAAACGGGGCTCCGGAATGCGGGAAATGTCCCCTGCGGGAGCTTTGCCGGGCCAGAGAGATGGGAATTCAGACGGAATTCCCGGTGAAGACCGCCAAAAAACCCCGGCGGATAGAGGAGCGCACGGTGTTTCTTATGACCTGCAACGGCCGGCTGGCTCTGCACCGCAGGCCGGAAAAAGGCCTGCTGGCGGGCCTTTGGGAGCTCCCCTCCGTACCGGGAATGCTGGACGAAAGCGAGGCGGGGACAGTCCTGACAGAATGGGGAATCGAAAGCGTAAAGCTATTCCCCTTGATAGAAGCCAGGCACGTCTTTACCCATGTGGAATGGCATATGACTGCCTGGAGGGCTGAGGTCAGGAAGACCTGTCCCGGCTTTTCCTGGGTGACCGGGGAGGAGATGGAAAAGGGGTACGCTCTGCCCTCTGCCTTTAAGGCCTGGTTTCCGGAGATCCAAAAACAGATTTCACAGAATCCTTCTTGACTTCCCGGAGGGGTTTCTGTATGCTTGACTGAGAGTGGAAAAAGGTGGGGATAAAATGTTTCAGGATGAATATGCCGCAGCTGCCGCCGGAGCCAGGGCAAAAGCCGATTTTTTGAAGAGAAATCCGCTGGGCTATTTTGTGGCCGCCATGCTGGCAGGAGCCTTTGTGGGCATAGGTGTGCTGCTGGCCTTTACGGTGGGCGGCCTGTTGAGCGGCACGCCTTACGGCAAAGTGGCCATGGGCGTTTCCTTCGGCGTGGCCCTGAGTCTGGTGGTCATGGCCGGAGCGGAGCTTTTTACCGGCAACAACATGGTGATGGCTGCCGGGTGTATGAAAAAAACGGTAAAGGTGGGGGAGACCCTGAAGCTGTGGGCAGTCTGCTGGCTGGGCAACCTGGCCGGTTCCCTGCTGCTGGCCCTGCTGTATTGGCTGACCGGGCTGGGCGCGGGCGCCACGGGAGAATTTATGGCGGCGGGAGCTTTGGGCAAAATGTCCGTTCCTCCGGTTCCTCTGTTTTTTCGGGCGCTGCTGTGCAATGTGCTGGTGTGCCTGGCGGTGTGGTGCGGCTTTCGCTGCAAAAGTGAAAGTGGCAAGCTGATCATGGTCTGGTGGTGCCTTTTTGCCTTCATCACTACGGGCTTTGAACACAGTGTGGCCAACATGACTTTGCTGACCATTTCGCTGCTGTCCCCCTGTGGGGAAGCGGTGACCCTGGCTGGCTGGGCTTACAATCTGCTTGTGACTACCCTGGGCAATGTGGCGGGTGGCATCCTTTTTGTGGCGCTGCCCTATTTTGCGGTTTCCCGGGAACGGTGAGAGCTCCGGAGAAACTGTCGTACGTAATTGTTTGGAAAGGGGACAGCGGGCGATGAATCGAAAAGAAATGCGGGAAATGCTGCCGATCATTTTTGCCCTGGCGTGGCCTACCATGCTGGAGCAGCTGATGCAGACGGCGGTGCAGTACATAGACACCGCTATGGTGGGCGCTCTGGGCACCCAGGCCACGGCCGCCGTGGGCTCCACCAGCACGGCGAGCTGGCTGGTGGGAGGCACAATCTCCGCCTTGGGCGTGGGCTTTTTGGCCTATATCTCCCAATCCTATGGAGCGGGGGACAGGGAGCGGGCCGGCAAGGCCTCGGCCCAATCGGTTCTGACGGTGCTGGTGCTGGGCCTGCTCTTTACAGGGATCACCGTATCCCTGAGCGGTATGGTGCCGGTGTGGATGCAGGTGGACGAATCCATCCGCCCCATGGCCAGCCAGTATTTCCTCATTTTGAATCTGCCCATGGTTTTCCGCTGTGCCAGCATGATCTTCGGCACCATTCTCCGGGCCGTGGGGGACACCAAGACCCCCATGCGGGTGGGCCTGGTCATGAACGTCATCAACATTATTCTGAACTTTGCGCTGATCTATCCCACTCGCACGGTCTCTTTGGGGAGCCTTTCCCTGGTGATCCCCGGCGCAGGCTGGGGCGTTCAGGGTGCGGCGGCGGCCAGCGCCCTGTCCTATGCTTATGGCGGCGTGGCCATCACGGTGAAGCTGTGGAAGCATCCGGACGTCTCCCCCCGGGGACACAGCCTGCGGCCCGATATGGCAGTGCTGAAGCCCTGCTTCAAAGTGGCTCTCCCCAATATGCTTCAGCGCTTTGCCACCTCTTTGGGCTATGTGGCATTCGCCTCCATGATCAACTCTCTGGGGGAAATCTCCACAGCGGCCCACACCATTGCCAATACAGTGGAATCTGCCTTTTACATCCCCGGCTGGGGGATGCAGGCTGCGGCGGCCACTCTGGCGGGCAATGCCTGGGGAGCCCGGGACGAAAAGCGGCTCAACAGCCTGGCCCGGTGCATTATGCCCCTGGAGATCGGCCTGATGGTGGTCTCCGGCGGCCTGCTTTTCATCTTTGCCCCTCAGCTGATCCAAATTTTCTCAAGAGACCCCGAGGTGATCGCCCTGGGCACTACAGTCCTGCGGATGGTGGCAGTGTCCGAGCCCTTCTATGGCGTGCCCATTGTCTTTGAGGGGATCATGCAGGGCGTGGGAAAGACCGTGGTTCCCTTTGTCTTTAACGTGGCGGGCATGTGGTGCGCCAGAATTCTGGGGACCTTCATCTGCACCCAGCTTCTGGGCTTTGGCCTGGTCTCCGCCTGGGCTTGTATGATCGCTCATAACCTGCTGCTGTTCGTCCTCTTTACCGTCCATTACGCCACCGGGAAGTGGAAGCCCAAAGACCCTGCAGCCGCCCTGTCCTGCACTGAAAAGTAGACCCTGGCGACTGAAAAAAGAAAAGTTGTGCGCGCCTTTTTGAAGGGCGCGCACTTTTTTTGAAAAAAGGCTTGACAAACCGTCATACTGTATATATTATATATACACAGTAACTTTGCAAAGGACTGAAAGGACGAATCACTTTGAACATTATCATCAGCAATCAAAGCGGCAAGCCTATTTACGAGCAGATCGTGGAGCAGGTAAAGGCGTTGATCCTTGCTGACCGGCTGAAGGGGGGGGACGCCCTGCCCTCCATGCGGCTGCTGGCCAAGGACCTGAAGATCAGCGTCATCACCACAAAGCGGGCCTATGAGGAGCTGGAGCGGGAGGGCTTTACCGTGTCCGTGCCGGGAAAAGGCAGCTATGTGGCGGGAAAAAACCTGGAGCTTGTCCGGGAGGCCCACCTGCGCCTGGTGGAGGAATATCTGACCAAGGCGGTGCAGGAGGCGGACCTCTGCGGGATAGGCCCGGAGGAGCTGCAGGATACCCTGCGGCTGCTCTGCGAAAACAGAGAGTAGGCGGAAAGGCAGGCATATGGAAAACGCGATCGAACTGAATAATCTGCGAAAGCAGTACGACAACTTTGTTTTGGACGGCATTTCCCTGACGCTGCCCCGGGGCTGTATTATGGGCTTTATCGGGGAAAACGGAGCGGGAAAAAGCACCACCATCAAGGCCATGCTGGGCCTGATCCGGCCGGACGGCGGGGAGATCCGCCTTCTGGGCAGGGATCCGGCGGACCGATCGGTGATGGAAAAAATCGGCATGGTGCTGGATTCCGGCTTTTTCCCCGGAGAAATGCGGATTAAAGAGCTGGAACGAGTACTGCGGTCGGTTTACCGCCATTGGGACAGCCCCCGCTTTCGGGAGCTGCTGGAGCGTTTTGAGCTTGACTCGAAGAAGAAAGTCAAGGACCTTTCCAGAGGTATGAGCATGAAGCTCTCTCTGGCGGCGGCTCTCAGCCATCATGCGGAGCTGCTGATCCTGGATGAGGCCACCAGCGGCCTGGATCCGGTGGTTCGGGACGACATTCTGGATCTGCTGCTGGAATTCATTCAGGATGAGGGTAACAGCGTTTTTCTCTCCTCTCACATCACAGGGGACCTGGAAAAGGTCGCCGATTACATCGTGTTTCTCCACAAAGGGAAAATCGCCATGAGCGGGGAAAAGGACATGATTTTGGATTCCCTGGGAATTTTGAAGTGTGGGGAAGAGCAGCTGGCGGAGCTGGCTTCCGACGCCGTGATCGGCATGCGGCGGGGGGAATTCAGCGTATCGGCCCTGGTGAGGCGGCAGGCTGTTCCGGCAGAACTTCGGTTGGAACCGCCGACCCTGGAAGACGTCATGCTGTACAGCATTAAGGGAGAAAGGACGGAAGGGTGACATGAAAGGAATTCTCTATAAGGAGCTTATCAGCTATAAGAAAGAAAGCGCAGTGATGGTTCTGGTGTGGCTGGTCTTTATGGTCGTGATCCTCTTTGCGGGCCAAAATGGTTTAGCGCCCCTGATGGGCGGCGTTGTGGGATTATGCTCTATGTCGCCCGGCCTCAGTCTCCAGATCGACAGGATGAACGGATGGAACCGCTTTATCTGCGCCTCTCCCATACCCAGAAGCAAAGTGATGCTGGCGAAATACATCTCGGTTTTACTGACGGATGTTTTCCTTTTCGGGCTGCTGGTGGCGGCCTGGGCTTGCGGCGGCAGAGAGATCCCTGCATGGGCCTTCCTGGTGGTGCTGGCGCTGGTGGTCTTCTGCCAGTCCATTACCACGCCGGTGGCCCTGCGCTTTGGACAGAATATGGTGGTGGCTGCCTTTTTCGGGATTTTCCTGATAGGCGTGGGTATTATGTTCCTGCTGGACCGGCTGGGCCTGGTGACCGATGCAATGATCGACCAGGCGGCCCAGGGCTTCCTGGCTGCTCCCTGGCCCTGGGCGTTGGCGGCTCTTGGGGCTGCGCTGGCGGCTTGTGCTCTGTCCTGGCTGGTGAGCTCAAAAATTTTTAAGAAGATGGAGCTTTAAGCGCAGCAGCGCATAAAAGCAGAGTCCTCCCGTTATGCGGGAGGACTCTTTTCTGTGCCGCCGAGCATACCGGTCGGCCATGATCAGCTTATTTGCCGCAGTGGCCACAGTCGCCCAGGTCGGAGGCCCGGGGCGGGAAGAACTCATCTGTGGGGAAGTCGATGCGCCGGAACAGGTCGCAGGGATTGTCGCTGGTGGTGACGCACTCCTTCTCCGGGACGCAGAAATCGTAGGCGGGAATGAGCAGCTGCACGTTCCGCACGATCTGCACAATGGTGAACAGGCCGATGGTCACATACACGTTGTTCTTTTGGGGCGCGGACTCGAATTCGCCGCCGTACCGCTTGCAAATGTGATCGGGGATGCGGCAGTAGGGCTCGCAGCAGTTGCACAAAGCTCTGTCGCACAGCTTGGCGGACAGGGCTACCGGCTCCGCTACCTGCACGTTGGCCTTGGGCAGCACCCTGCTGTCCTGTGCCTCCGAATCGCTCTGGCAGTCGTCGGAGCTGAACATCTGCACGCTGCCTTCGCTGCCGTAGAGCACCACCTTCTTGTTGAACACGGACACGCCGCTGACCGGTACCGGGCAGCTGGCCGGACCGCCGAACAGCTCCACGCACACGTCGAAGAAGAAGGTCATGTCCACGGAGTAGAAGCCCTTGTTGAAGGGGATGGGCTGGAGATCCACATACACCGTGATCACGCTGACGTCCTTAAGGCGCACGTTGGTGGCGCAGTTCACCAGCTCCTGCCGGGCGGGTGGAAACAGCACCCGTATGTCCTCCAGGCAGTCCTTATCCGAGCAGGAATCGTAGATCCGCATTGCGTCGATGCACACTGCTTCCCTGCAATCGTCCTGGTATTCCGCTCTGGGATTGCTTTCGTTTTCAGCCATAGCAAAAATCCTCCTTTCAGATTCTCATGCCATTCTATGACTTTCTCCGGATTGTGTGCAGTCGCTTTTTCCTGCTTCCAGCCTCAAACGGAGGCCAAAAAGAATATACTGCAAATCAAAAAGGTTCTCTTGACAGTCGTGCAACAATGTAGTACATTCCGGATAGAGAAAACGATCGGCGTCCCCCAATCGCTTGAGGAAAGGAAGTTCATTATGAAGCTGAACCGTGTGTTTCAGGTGCTTTTTGCAGCGGCTCTCAGTGCTGTTCTGATCGGAGAAAATTCCGTGATGGCATTCGCTGCGGATGTGAACAGCGTCACAACGGATATGCCCGCAGTGGAGGATCCCGTCCGGTATGCCCGTGAACCGGTTTCCAAGGTGCAGGCCGACCTGGGACATGGCACCAAATACCTTTCGGACTTCGGCGTAACCAGACAGGCTGTTATAGAGGAATTGTCGGCCCACGAGAACGATAATTTCTACTTGAACACACCTTATGGGGGCGGCGACTATCAGTCCCCCAACGGCGATACCTCCTACAACGGCAAGGCCGCCATGAACTGCGGCGGCTTCGTGTCATATGTACTTCGGAAGGCGGGGCTGGATACCACCAAGGCAATGAATGCCATTAAAAGCACGGGGCAATCCGGGTATTGGGGGTCCGGCAAGCCGTATGATCTTCTTTCAGGTGCGTCCAACTACTATTTGTTTGCAAAGGCCGCCGGTTTGACCTGCTACGTCTACGGTACCGCACAGGAAATGTCGAAAGACCGCAAGCTGGAAAAGGGCGACATCGTCCTGATGTACTGGAATATGCATCCTTTCAACGACGGGGCGGACAACCACATCGGCATTTTCTGGAGTGATTATCCCCAGGGCGAGGTCCTTTGGCACAGCGCTCCGGAAGCAAACAACCTTATCGGCGCGATGCCCGGCTTTATGAGTAATTACTGGACCTACATCGTGATCAAGCTGGAGCCGATGAAGAGCGAGGAACGGCCCGCAGAGCCGCACGACCCCTCTGCCGCGGACTTTTCTGACGTGAGCCCCGACGCATGGTACTATGACGCTGTGGATTACGCCGCCAGGGAAAGGCTGTTTGCCGGTATGGGGGATGGCACATTCGGCCCGGAAATCTCTATGACACGGGGAATGTTCGTCACTGTGCTGGGAAGAAAGGCAGGGGCCAGCAAGGAAAAGCCGGCCAAAACGTCCTTTATAGATGTAAAGCCGGATGACTGGTTTGCCCCCTATGTGGAGTGGGCGGCGAAATATAAGATCGTCAGCGGCACGGGGGACGGGAAATACTCCCCCTATGACACGATCTCCCGGGAGCAGATGGCGGCGATCCTTTACCGCTACGCCAAGCTCACCGGAGCGGGGGAGATTCAAAACGGCACAGAGATCCTGAAATTTCCGGATACGGGCGATGTGGCGGATTACGCAAAAGAAGCCATGACCTGGGCGGTGGACAAGGGGATCATCCATGGCATGGACGGGAAGCTCAACCCCAGGGGAACTGCCACCAGGGCCCAGGTTGCCCAGGTGTTCCGCAGCGCCAGAAATGTGTTGGTCAATACGGAGATCAACACAGAAGCCACCACTGTTCTAACTTCAACATAGAGCGGGAACGCTTCATTTTATCTTTTGGGCAAGGAAAAGCAGCCCCTAGGGACTGCTTTTCCTGTTTTCAGTTTATTTCTCTTTCAGACGTTGTTCCAAGTCCGATTTCCCGCTTACATTTTCCAAAAAAGTGTGCTATACTATACTTAACGATAATTTGAAACGCTCATCAGCGCGGCGCCGCGGGAGGCATCTAAGGAGGGGGATCGCATGTATCAGATCGGGGACAAGGTTTTATACGGCAGCACAGGTGTCTGCCAGGTAGTGGAGCTCAGGGAGCAGGCCCTTCCCGCCACGGGGGAGAAGTGCCTGTATTACGTCCTCAGAAACCTGTATGAGGATTGTGTGATCTCAGCCCCCGTGGGTTCGGACAAGGTGTTTATCCGCCCCATCATTTCCAGGGAGGAGGCGGAGCAGATCATCCGTGAGATGCCCCAAATATCGGCCGCGGCCTACAGCGGCCGGGCAGCCAGGGAGCTGACCGCCCAATATGAATCGGCGCTGAAAAGCCACGATTGCCGGTCCCTGGTGGGCATGACAAAGTCTCTTTATTCCAAAAAGCAGCAGCTGCTGGAGAAGCGGCGGCGGGTGGGTTCCGTGGACGAGCGCTTTCTGAAACGGGCGGAAAACCTGTTGTTTGGAGAGCTGGCGGCTGCCCTGGAGCTTCCCAGGGATCAGGTGCAGGGATATATCACTTCCCGGCTGGAGCCGGACAAGGTCCGGGGAGAGGCAGTTTGAACAGGCTATGAAAACAAAGAAGATCACCGCCAAGGATGCGGATTACCAGAAATTTGAAGTGCTGAAGTCCAACCGGAACAAGCGCCACCGGTATGGGGAATTTTTTGTGGAGGGTGTGCGAAACCTGAATGAAGCCGTAAAGAACGGCTGGGAGATCAGCTCGTTTCTCTATGCCGCCGGAAAGCCCCTGTCCCGCTGGGCCCAGGAGATGCTGGCCCGGGTGAAGACCCAGGTGAACTTTGAGCTGGCGCCGACCCTGATGGCAGAGCTCAGCGGCAAGGAGGATACCTCGGAGCTGATGGCCGTGGTCAAGATGAAGCCGGACAACCTTTCCAGGCTCCCCGCGCCGGAAAACCCGCTGTATGTGCTGTTTGACCGGGCTTCCAACCGGGGCAATTTGGGGACGATCCTCCGTTCCTGCGACGCCTTGGGCGCCCATGGATTGATCCTGACCGGCCACGCGGTGGACCTGTACGATCCCGAGGTGGTGGGAGCCTCTATGGGCTCCTTCTTCAACGTCCCCGCTGTGCGGGCGGCGGATAACGACGCCGTGTTCCGCTTTATTGCGGACAGACGGGAGAAATACCCCGGATTTCAGGTGCTGGGCACTACCGCCCACCGGCAGCACACCATTTATAAGCAGGACCTGACCCGTCCGACGCTGCTAATGGTGGGAAACGAGACCGACGGCCTGTGCTATGCCTTTAAGGACTGCTGTGATATGCTGTGCACCATCCCCATGGCGGAGACCTCTTCGGCCTCCAGCTTTAATGTGGCCTGCGCGGCCACGGTGCTGCTGTATGAGGTGACCCGGCAGAGGGCCATTCAAATAGAGAAAGGATGATTCATATGAAGTTAGGCGCTCAACTATTCACGCTGCGGGATTATTGCCAGACCGCCGGAGATCTGGACTATTCTCTGGGCCGGGTGGCAAAGATGGGCTACACTACGGTGCAGCTTTCCGCCATCGGCCCCATCCAGCCCCAGACGGTGAAGGAGCTTTGCGACAAGCACGGGCTGGAGATCGTGCTGACCCACACCGCCCCGGACCGCATTTTGAACGACACGGAGGCTGTGATCCGCGAGCATGACCTGTATGGCTGCAAGTACATCGGCATCGGCATGATGCCCGGGAAATACCTTTCCGAGGAATGGCTGTGGCATTTTGCCGAGGATTTCCGGGAACCGGCCAAGAAGATCGCCGCCGCCGGAAAGCTGTTGATGTATCACAACCACAATATCGAGTTCCAGAAGCTGGGAGGCAGGCTGGTCATTGACACCCTGCTGGAGAGCTTTGCCCCGGAGGAGCTTGGCTTTACGGTGGACACCTATTGGGTGCAGATGGGCGGCGGGGACGTCTGCCAGTGGCTGGAGAGGCTGAAGGGCCGTACCCCCTGCGTCCATTTGAAGGATATGGCTGTCCGCGGATGGGACCCCATCATGGCTCCGGTGGGCGAGGGAAACCTGAATTTCCCGAAGATTTTGAAAACCCTGGAGGAGCTGGGCGGCGTGGAATATCTGCTGGTGGAGCAGGACGTCTGCCAGACCAGCCCCTTCGACTGCCTGGAGACCAGCCTGAAAAATCTCCATGCTATGGGCTATCGGTAAAAAATCAGCAAAAAAGCGGGTCAATCTCCGGATTGACCCGCTTTTTATGTCGAAAATAAAAATAATTAAAGTGAGAACTAAATTTTTTTAAGTTTTATATTGACAATGTTAAATAATGGACCTATAATGTGGACAGAATGAAAGCTTTCACTGCTGAAAATCAAGAAAGGAGATCGCATATGGCAAATCAGAAATATCATGCGCCGTCAAAATGTCCCGTGTGCGGCGGGGACATGACCGTGACCCGGCTGAAATGCGACGTCTGCGGCACGGAGCTCAATGGTGAGTTTTCGCCCTGCCGGTTCTGCCGGCTGGAGGAGAAGCACCTGCAATTTGTGGAGACCTTTCTCCGCTGCCGTGGCTCCATCAAGGAAGTGGAAAAGGCCCTGGGAGTCAGCTATCCCACGGTAAAGAACATGCTGGACGCGGCCCTGACGGCCCTGGGCTTCGATGAAAGCCCGGCTCTGCGGGCGGTCCGGGAGGAAGAGGAGCGGGCGGAAATTTTGAGCCGCCTGGCAAATAGGGAGATCGATGTGGACACGGCCATCGAGGCCTTGAACCAACTGAAGGGAGGGAAATAAAATGAGCCAGGAAAAGCGCAGAGTTCTGGAAATGCTGGAAGCGGGCACCATCACCACAGAGGAGGCCGCCAGGCTGCTGGAGGCCCTGGGAGAGGCGCCCATGGAAGCTGGGAGCGGGCAGGAGACCGAAAGGCCTCAGAGGGAGGAGACGCAGTCTCCAGAGACAACAGAGATTCCAGTGTTGACGCTTCATCCCGAATCAGATGAGAACAAAATCAACGAAGTGGTCACCAAGGTGGCAAACCAAGCGGCGGAGGTGGCTGCAAAGGCGGGAAAGTTTGGAGAATCCATGGCTTCGGCCATTGAAAAGGCCGTTACAGGCCTGTTTGAAGGTGCAACGCCGGAGGCCCCTCCTGTGCCTCCTGTCCCGCCTGTCCCGCCCGCGCCGCCTGCACCGGCGGCATCGCCTGCACCGGCGGTCTCTGATGTGCTGGCGCCCCTGCCCAAAGACGGTATGCCCTATGGCGGGGAGATGCCAGGCCAGCTGGACCAGCCGGTAGAGAGTCTGCACATTCACTGGGTCAACGGCCCGGTGGAGGTGCGGATCGGCGAAAGCGACCAGCTGCTGATCACCGAATACTCCAAGCGGCCTCTGGAAGACGACGAGCGGATGATCGTGATCGTGGAGGATGGGGAAGTGGAGATCAAATGGAGAAAAAAGCAATTTGTTCACGGCTGGCGCCAGATGACCCTCCAAAAGCACCTGGTGGTGGAGCTGCCCCGGACCCAGAGCTCGCTGAGCGAATTGGAGATCTCCGGCGTCAACGGTGAAATTTACCTGCAAGGGCTTACCGGCGACGGCATATCGGTGAACAATGTCAGCGGCGGCATACGGGCTGTGGGACTCCGGGGTGACGACCTGAATCTGAGCACGGTATCCGGCCGGATCGAAGCCCGGGACCTGGTTGCGGATGATTTGGACGTCAGCTCTGTTTCCGGCGCTGTGGAGGTGGCCGGTTTCCATGCAGACGACGCGACGCTGAAATCGGTTTCCGGCAAAGTCGCTGCCTGGGGCACCGCGGAGGACGTCCACGGGAATTCCACCTCCGGCGCGGTGGAGCTGCGGATGGAGGCCATGCCCGAGGACGCGAATCTGAGCAGCGTTTCCGGAAAGCTGACCCTGATCGTTCCCGACAGCGGCTTCAACGTCCATTACCAGACAACCTCCGGCGGTTTTTCCAGCGAGTATCCCCTGTCCGGCAGACTGGAAAAGAAAAACGGCGACGCCAGCTACGGCGACGGCGACGCGGAGCTTCATTTCCATACCGTTTCCGGCGGCATGGCCATCAAGCGGAGCTGAGAACAGCAAAATAAAAAGCGGATTGTCAAATGACGATCCGCTTTTTGAAATTCGGCTATAAAACAACTTCCCGATGCTCCCGGGCGGAGCGGTAGGCTGCCAGCATCAGCTGGGCGGTATCCGCAATGCCGGAGACGTCGTTCCGGAAGGGCTTTCCGGTCAGGAGGCTATTGTAAAAATCGGCAATGCACACGCCGTGGCTGCTGCCCCAATAGGCCTTCCCGGTGGCGGGGGACAGCAGCGGCGCCAGCTCCCGGCGCTCTCTGCCGCCGTTTTTCCAGCGAATCGTCACCTCCCGTCCCTCCATGCGCAGAACGGCGTTTTCGCAGACCAGCTCCAGCAGCACGGGGGAGTCCTCGCAATGCCCTGTGGTGGCAAAGAACACCGCCGGTGCGCCGCCAAAGCCGATGCGGGCCTCAAAGACGTCCTCCACCTCGATCACGTCCTTCAGGTGGTGGTTCGCCAAGGTTGCGTCCACCTTGGACGCCCGGCCCAGCAAATAGACCAGCAGGTCCATGGTGTGGATGGACTGGTTGATGAGAACGCCGCCGCCTTCGGTGGACAGAGAGCCCCGCCAGCCGCTTTCGGTATAATAGGGAGCCTCCCGGTGCCAGGTGACGAAGGCCCGGGCGCCCAGAACCTTCCCGGGCTTTCCGCTTTCCAGCAGCTCACGGAGAAGCTCCACCTCGGGATTGTAGCGGTTCTGGAAGCAGACCCCCACCGGGATTTTCTCCGGAAGCCGCTGAAATTCGGCCCATTGCTCCTCGTTGATCACAGGAGGCTTCTCTGTGAACACGGCAATGCCCTTCTGGGCGGCCAGTGCCGCCATGGGGGTGTGGAACACATGGGGCGTGCAGATGTGGAGCACGTCAATGGTTTCCCGGGCCAGCAGCTCCTCCAGGGAGGAATAGGGGTTCCCGCCGTGGTTTTCCGCCATGGCCTGGGCACGCTCAAGCCGGACGTCCGCAAAGGCCGTCAGCTGGGCGGTGTCCTGATGACTTAAAACCTCGGCGTGGACCTGGGCAATGCCGCCGCAGCCCACGATAGCTGTTTTTAACGGTTTCATGCCAGGGCCTCCTTTGCCGCGGGAATGGCGGAAAGCAGGTCCCGGAGGGAGTCCAGGGCCAGCTTCCAGGCGGTCTTTCCGTCCATGCCACTGTCCCGTTTGGCAGGGTCCTTCTCCAGGGCGGCCAGTCCGGTAAAGTCCGTCAGGTGCGGCTCCAGAGACAGGAAGCCCCGCCAGCCGCCGGAAATCAGGTCGGAGAGGATCTCCTGTACGTGTCCGCCGCCCTTTCCGGCGGGGACGATCTGTTTCGTGTCCCACAGGGCGTCCTTGATGTGGACATATTCCACGTAAGGGCGGAGGGCAGCAAAGGCGGGCAGGGTCTCTTGTCCCACTTCCACAAAGTTTGCAAAGTCAAACACGGCTTTGTAATGGGGGCCGTAGAATTGTTCCATCAGCGCAAGGCATCGGGGGGCGGTATCGCCGTAGATCCCCTTTTCGTTCTCGTGGAGCAGCACGGAGTCCCATTTTGCCGCCTCCTCGATCATGGCCCCCGTCCGGTCAAAGACCTGGTTTCGGTACGCTTCCGGGTCCTTGCCCTGGGGCAGGTAGAAGCTGAAGGTCCGAATGTAGGGGGCGTTTAACGCCTTCTGGATTTCCAGGGTGCGCTTGAGCTTTTCCAGATGGGCGGAAAAGTCGTCCTCAATGCCGATTTTGCCAATGGGAGAGCCAATGGAGGACACCTTGATCCCGGCGGCGCTCAGCTTTTCCTTCACTTCCCGGAGCTTTTCAGGTGTAAAGTCGGAGACATTTACACCATCTGCGCCCCGAAGCTCCAGATGGGTGACGCCCCATTCCCGCAAAGCGGCCAGCTGAAGGTCGAAATTGGGGGTGATCTCATCGGCAAACCCCGTAATGGTGATCTGTTTCATAGCCGCACCTCTTTTAATATGTACCTTCTGTGGAGAAGGTGATCTCCCTGGCGCTCTTGGCTTTGGAGGAGCTCCGGCGCTTATTCAGCTCGGCAAGGAACAGCTCCTCGTCGAAGGGAATGTCCACCGGATGGCCCAGCCAGGAGGAGAGGTGCATGGCGTTGGAGAGCGTCAGGCCCCGGATGCCCTCCCGGCCGTCGGCCACCAGGGGCTCGCCCCGGAGGATGTTGGCGGCAAAGGCGTTGAGTACGCCCACGTGCTGGGGATTCTCCCCGTCGGTCTCCACGTCGATGACCTGGCATTTGGGCTGGGCAAAGCCCTCCTGGGAGGATTTGCAGAAATCCCGCTCATTTTCCTCCAGCTTCCAGAAGGTGAGCTTTCCGCCCTCGCATACCAGCTTGCCCAGGGTGCCGGAAACCTCAAAGCGGTTGGTGCCGGGGGCGTCGCCAGTGGTGGTGACGAACACGCCTGTGGCGCCGTTTTCGTATTCCAGGTAGGCGGTGACGTCGTCTTCCACCTCAATGTCGTGCCACTTGCCCTCATGGCAGAAGGCCTGCACTCTGGTGGGCAGGCCGGTGATCCACTGCAAAAGGTCCAGCTGGTGGGGGCACTGGTTCAGCAGCACACCGCCGCCCTCGCCGTCCCAG
>CAZRLJ010000012.1:0-12899 GCA_964600905.1 uncultured Acutalibacter sp.
CATGGACGAGACCACCTGTATGGTGGACATCGCCAAGTTCTTCCTGGAGTTCACGGTAGACGAGTCCTGCGGAAAATGTACGCCCTGCCGTGTGGGAACCAAGCGGCTGCTGGAGATCCTGGAGAAGATCACCTCCGGCAACGGCACCATGGAGGACATCGACAGGATGGAGGAGCTGTGCTACTACATCAAAGAGAACTCCCTCTGCGGCCTGGGCCAGACTGCCCCCAACCCCGTGCTCTCCACGCTGAAATATTACCGTGACGAGTACGAGGCCCACGTGAAGGAGCATCGCTGCCCCGCCGGAGCTTGTAAGGCTTTGACCAACTATCATATTGATCCTGCCAAGTGCAAGGGCTGCACCCTCTGCGCCAGGAACTGCCCTGCGGGCGCCATCACCGGCAAGGTCAAGGAGCCCCATGTGATCGACACCACCAAATGCATCAAGTGCGGCGTTTGCATGGAGAAGTGCAAGTTCGGCGCCGTCGAAAAGAAATAAGGAAGGAGTGAGAGAAGTATGGAAATGGTAAATGTCACAATCAACGGCGTCGCCTATGAAGTGCCTGCGGACTCCACGGTTCTGGAAGCCGCCCGTTACGCCGGTGTAGATATCCCCACCCTTTGCTATTTGAAGGACATCAACCAGATCGGCGCCTGCCGTATGTGTATGGTGGAAGTGAAGGGCGCCAGGTCTCTCGTAGCAGCCTGTGTTTATCCCGTCAACGAGGGTATGGAGGTGTTCACCAACACGCCCAAGGTTCAGGAGTCCCGGAAGATGACCCTGGAGCTTTTGCTCTCCGTCCATGAGCGCAAGTGCCTGACCTGCGAGCGTAGCGGAAACTGCGAGCTGCAGAAGCTGTGCAGCGATATGGGCATCGAGGAGGACGAGCGCTTTACCGGCGCACTGCCCGCCGGCAAGAAGGATCATTCCACCCTGTATCTGGAGCGCAACAACGCCAAGTGCATTCTGTGCCGCCGCTGTGTTGCCGCCTGCCAGAATCAGCATGTATCCGTGATCGGCGCAAACAACCGCGGCTTTGATACCGAGATCGGCTGCGCCTTTGAAAATCCTCTGGGTTATGTTTCCTGCGTGGCCTGCGGCCAGTGTATTGTCAGCTGTCCCACCGGTGCTCTGACCGAGAAGGACAACACCCAGGAAGTCATCGACGCCATCAACGATCCCGAGAAGTACGTGGTAGTGCAGACAGCTCCCGCTGTGCGCGCTGCTCTGGGCGAGGAGTTTGGCCTGCCTATCGGCACCAATGTGGAGGGCAAGATGGCTGCCGCTCTGCGCCGCCTGGGCTTCGACAAGGTGTTCGATACCGACTTCGGCGCCGATATGACCATCATCGAGGAGGCTTCCGAGTTTATTTCCCGGGTGAAGAACGGCGGCAAACTGCCCATGATCACCTCCTGCTCTCCCGGATGGGTCAAGTTCTGCGAGCATTATTATCCCGATCTTATTGACAATCTGTCCACCTGTAAGAGCCCCCAGAATATGGCCGGCGCTCTGATCAAGACCTGGTATGCCGAGAAAGAGGGCATCGATCCCCAGAAGATCGTTTCTGTGTCCGTTATGCCCTGCACTGCCAAGAAGTTTGAGATCACCCGCGAGGACGAGAATGCTGCCGGTCTGCCTGACGTGGACATCAGCATCACTACCAGAGAGCTTGCCCGCATGATCAAGAAGGCTCAGCTGAACTTCGACCGCCTGCCCGAAGAGAAGTTTGACGACGCCATGGGTGTTTCCACCGGCGCGGCTGTGATTTTCGGCGCTACCGGCGGCGTGATGGAAGCTGCCCTGCGCACGGCTGCCGACCTGCTGGAGGGCAAGCGCCTGGACAACATCGAGTACCATGAGATTCGCGGTACCGAGGGCTTCAAGGAGGCCGTCTACAAGGTGGCCGGTATGGATGTGAAGGTTGCCGTTGTCAGTGGCCTGAAGAACGCCGACGCCCTGCTGAAGAAGGTTCAAGCTGGCGAGGCTGACTACCAGTTTATCGAGGTCATGTGCTGCCCCGGCGGCTGCGTCAACGGCGGCGGCCAGCCCATCCAGTCCTCCCAGACCTGGGCGGTTACCGACATTAAGGCCCTGCGCGCCAAAGCGCTGTATGATCAGGACAAGGCCATGCCTCTGCGCAAGAGCCACGACAATCCCGTGGCCCAGAAGTGCTATGCGGAATATCTGACCGACGGCCCCGGCGGCCATAAGGCTCACAAGATTTTGCACACCTCTTACGTAAAGCGTGGCAACAAGTTCTAAGCTCGGTTTTCAGAAAGTCCCCAATGACCTTGGGGACTTTCTTTTTTTGCCTGTAACCACACTGTAACGCATGTAATGTTTTTGTGAATTCCTGTAATGGAATTGTGATTTGACAACCGGCAGCCTCCGGGATATACTGAAGGAAAAGGAGGGATCGATCCATGAAAAAGCTGATATGCATCTTCGCAGCCCTGGCGCTTCTGCTGACTCTGTTTGGGTGCAGCGGTTCCAGCAAGAGTCCCCTTTCTGCTGAGGATTACACCAATAGTGCGGGGCAGAACTACTATGAGTCGGGAGACGCCGCGCCGGCTGAATCTGTGACCGGCTCCAACATGTCCTTGGAAGGCGCGGACCTGAGCAACCGGAAGATGATCTACAATGCGGATATTTCCGCGGAGACCAAGGACTTTGACGAGGCGAAGAACAGCATCGACGGGCTGATAGCCGCCTGTGGCGGATATATCGACTCCTCGGACATTTCCGGTTACAGCTATGACGACAGGGAAACCAACCGCTGGCTGAACTACACCGCCCGGATACCGGCAAAGTCTCTGACAGGATTTATGTCCGATCTGGAGAAGCTGGTCAATGTCACCTCTACCACCATGGACATGGAGGACGTGACCGATTCCTATGTGGATACCCAGGCTCGGCTGAACGCCATGACCAAGGAGGAGGAAAAGCTCCTGGAGCTGCTGGACCAGGCCGCCACGCTGGAGGAAATCCTGATGCTGGAGGACCGCATTTCCAGTGTGCGTTATGAGATCGAGAGCCTTACCGCCCGCATCAAGGCCTATGACAGCGAGATCGAGTATTCCACGGTGAGCCTCCATCTGCGGGATGTGACAGAGTACAGCACCCAGGAGACCTTTGGTTCCCGCGCATGGAAGGCGTTTACCGGGGGCTGGGGCGGCTTTGTCAACGCCCTGGAGGAGCTGGTGCTTCTGCTGATCCTGGCCCTGCCGTTCCTGCTGGCTCTTGGGATCGTAGTGGTTGTGATCGTGCTGATCGCCAGGCGCTCCGGCAAAAAGAGAAGGGCAAAATTCTCCGGCAGTATGTCGGTTCCGCCCATGCCGAACCCCGACCCTGCTCAGAAGCCCTCTGAGAAGCCGTAACAGGACGATTGTTCCGAATGTTTTCGAATCCCCCGCAAGACCATTCGGTCTTGCAGGGGATTCTTTTTATCTTTCGCTTCTTTTTGTCAGAAAAGGTTTACGAAAGCGGGAAAATCATGTATAATAGCAGGGATTGAGATTGTCCAAAACGGGAGAATGGGAATGAAGCGGTTCAAAAAAGTGATGACATGGCTGGGAAAGCTGTTGTGCGCCTGCGGCTTTTTCTGGTTTCTTCTGCCCTTTACCAAGGGTGGGTTTGCCATGGGCGCCGCCTTTGGCGCCTGCGTCTGTCTGCTGGGGTTCTGGCTGCTCCATTTTTCTCCCCGGGTGGCAGAAAAGGGCGGTCTCCGCAAAAAGCTGGTCCGGGCGTTGTCTGCGGCCTATGTTGTGGGGCTTGCTTGGGCTGTCTATTTGTCCGCCCTCATGCTGTCTGCACAGTCCCATGTGCCGCCGGTGAATGCCAATGTGATCCTTCTGGGTTCCCGGGTGTACAGTGCCGAGCATATGAGCGTCAGCCTGAGAAACAGGGTGCAATGCGCCTATGAGTACCTGGAGGCCCATCCCCACGCCAAATGTATTGTGACCGGGGGCCAGGGGGATGACGAGCCCTGCGCGGAGGCGCTGGTGGAGAAGAACGCGTTGATCCGCATGGGGATCGCGGAGGACCGCATTTATCTGGAGGATAAGTCGCGAAATACCAGGCAGAATATGGATTTTTCCATGGAAATTGCCCGTGAAAACAATTTGGGGACGACCTTTGCGGTAGTGACCCAGGGCTTTCACATGTATCGCTCGCTCCAGCTGGCGGAAAATGCCGGCTTTGCGGCCTACAGCCTTGTGGCTGATACGGATTTCCTGCTGTTTCCCGAATATTATGGCCGGGAGCTGCTGTCCCTGACAAAGTGGCATGTGCAGCGCATCTTTTTGGGATAGTTTCCGAGAAAGGATTTTCTATGACCATTTTACTGAAATCTGCGCGAATCATAGATCCCTCGCAGAATTTGGACCAGATTGGCGATCTGTTGATCCGGGAGGGAAGGATCGCGGCCCTGGGTTCCCTGTCTCAGGAAGCGGACGAGGTGATCGACTGCTCCGGCCTTATTGCCGCGCCGGGCCTGGTGGATATGCACATCCATCTCCGGGACCCCGGACAGACCCAGAAGGAAGATGTCTATACGGCCTGCCATGCGGCAGCCGCCGGAGGGGTTACCAGCCTTTTGGCCATGCCTAACACCATGCCGCCTATGGATTCCCCGGAGCTGGTCCGCAGTTTGCTGGAAAAAGCCCGGCCCGCCGACGCCGCTGTTTACACCACGGCCTGTATTACAAAGGGGCTGGGGGGAGAGGAGCTTACTGACCTGGCAGACTTGAAGGAAGCCGGGGCCATTGCCCTCAGCGACGACGGACAGCCGGTGAAGAATACGGCCTGTCTGCTGGCGGCTTTGGAACAGGCCGCTGTTCTGGGGATGACCGTCACGGCCCACTGTGAAGATAAATACCTGGCTGGAGGAGGCCTGATGAACGAGGGAAGGGTGTCCCGGGAGCTGGGGGTCAAAGGAATTCCCAATGCTGCGGAGGACTGCGGCACAGCCCGTGAAATCGCCGCTGCCGCGTCCATTGGCGCACCGATCCACATCTGTCACGTGAGCACCAGAGGCTCTGTAGAGCTGATACGGGACGCCAAACGCCGGGGCGTGAAGGTCACGGCGGAAACCTGTCCCCACTATCTGCTGCTGACGGAGGAAGCTCTGCGCAGCCGTGACGCGGACTACCGCATGAACCCGCCCCTTCGGACAGAGGAGGACCGGCTGGCCGTGATCGAGGGCCTGCGGGACGGCACGCTGGACGCGATTTCCACGGACCATGCGCCCCACACGCCCCAGGAAAAGGCGGATTTTCTCACAGCGCCCAATGGCTCCATTGGCATGGAGACCTCCCTGGCGGCGGTCTTTACTGCCCTTGAGGCTGTGATGACGCCGGGGGAGATCATCCGCAAGATGAGCACGGCTCCGGCTGAGATTCTGGGAATCTCTGCCGGCACCCTGAAAATTGGAGCTAACGCCGATGTGGTTTTGTTTGATCCGGAACAGACATGGGTGGTGGATGAGAACAGGCTCCATGGCAAAAGCAAAAACACCCCCTTTAAGGGCATGACCCTCAAGGGGAAAGTGGTGACCACCATCTTCCGTGGCCGAAAGGTGTTTGATATTCGATAAACCCCAAAGGAGTGAAGGATATGTCAATGGACAGACTGCTGGAGAAGATCGTTGAAAGACAGAATCCCACGGTGGCAGGGCTGGACCCCAAGCTCAGCTACATTCCCGATTTTATCCGGGAAGAAAGCTATGGGAAATACGGCAAAACCTTAGAGGGCGCTGCGGATGCGCTGCTGACCTTTAACCGGGGATTGATTGATGCCCTGTGCGATATTGTTCCTGCGGTAAAGCCCCAGGCCGCCTATTATGAAATGTACGGCTGGCAGGGAATGCGGGTATTGGCAGAGACCATCCGCTATGCCCAGGGAAAAGGTATGTTCGTCATCACGGACGGAAAGCGCAACGACATCGGCGCAACCATGCAGGCCTATGCAAAAGCCCATCTTGGAGAAACCGAGGTGGAAGGGGAACGCTTTGCCGCCTTCGGCGCGGACGCCCTTACTGTCAACGGCTATCTGGGAACTGACGGCATTGCGCCCCTTTTGGAGGTCTGCCAGGCGGGGGACAAGGGAATCTTCGTGCTGGTGAAAACCTCCAATCCCTCCTCCGGCGAGCTTCAGGATCAGAAGCTGGAAGGCGGAGAAACCATCTACCGCGCCATGGGCGAGATGTGCCAGAAGTGGGGGGAGAGTCTTCCCGGCAAGTACGGATATTCCGGCGTGGGAGCCGTGGTGGGCGCCACCTATCCCGCACAGCTGGGAGAGCTGAGAAAGGCGCTGCCCAACACCTTTTTCCTGGTGCCAGGCTATGGGGCCCAGGGAGGGGGAGCGAAAGACGTTGCCTCCGGATTTGATGAAAACGGCCTGGGAGCCATTGTCAATTCCTCCAGGGGAATCATGTGCGCCTGGCAGAAGGAGAATTGCCCGCCGGAGGACTACGCCAACGCCGCCCGCCGGGAAGCCCTGCGCATGAGAGATGAAATACTGGGAGAAATCGGGAGAATTGTACTTCCGTAAAGGAGCGATCATATATGGGTGAAATTATTTTGAGAAAGCCCTCGCGGGAATATGCGGAGCAGATCATGGACTACCGCCGGGAGTTCCTGGAAAACGGCAGCAGCATGGATGGCTGCGGCAGCCTGAGAAAATGCGAAACCGCGGAAGGATGGCTGGCCAGAACGGAACAGATGAGCCGCCCGGAAACCTGTCCCAAAGAATATGCCGTTTCTACCCAATATATTGCCGTGCGGGAGAGCGATGACAGGCTTGTGGGCATGATCCAACTGCGCTATGACATCAATCACCCTATTCTGTCGCTGTATGGCGGGCATATCGGCTATTCCGTGCGTCCCAGTGAGCGCAGGAAGGGGTATGCTAAGGAAATGCTTCAGCAGTGCTTGGAGAAAGCAAAAGATGCGGGCCTTGCCAGAGTAATGATTTCCTGCGACAGAAGCAATCTGGGCAGCGAAAGGACGATTTTGGCCAACGGCGGCGTGTTCCAGTGCGAGGTGACTGTGGAGGGCGAAGACGAGCCCATCAAGCGGTTCTGGATTGAATTATAAAGAAAAGATTGAATTATAAAGAAAAGAGGAAAGCCTGTGAAGTTTGATTCCATATGCTGTAAGCTCATAGACGTAGAACGCCTCACAGATGACGTGTACGATTTCACGGTGGAATGTCCCGAGCTGGCGGGGAAAGCGGTTCCCGGGCAATTTGCCCAGATCAGGCTTCCCGGCCACACACTGCGCAGGCCCATCTCTATCTGTGGGATCGACAGCGCCGCTGGAACCCTGCGTTTTGTGTTTCAGATCAGGGGGCAGGGGACAGCGGAACTGGCCGGATTCTGTGAGGGGGACGAGCTGGAAATTCTGGCCCCCCTGGGACACGGCTTCCCCATTGATCCGAGCAGAAAAACCCTGCTGGTGGGCGGCGGCATTGGAGTGCCGCCTCTGCTGGGGGCCGCCTCTGCCTTGGGCGGGAAGGCTGTGGCCGTACTGGGGTTTCGGAACCGGAACGCGGTGATCCTGGAGGAGGATTTCAGAAAAACCGGCGCCAAAACAGTGATCGCTACAGACGACGGCAGCTATGGCTTTCACGGCCTGGTGACCGTTCCTGCGGCGGCAGAGGAATTCGACGCGGTCTTTGCCTGCGGTCCCGCGCCCATGCTGAAAGCGGTGCGGATGCTGGCGGAAGAAAGAGGCGTCCCCTGTTTCCTTTCCCTGGAGGAACGCATGGCCTGCGGGATCGGCGCGTGTCTTGGCTGCGCCGTGGCGCTGCTGGATGAAAACGGTACGGAATATTACGGCCACGTCTGTAAGGACGGCCCGGTTTTCGACAGCCGCAGGCTGGCTTTGTAAGGAGGGGGAGAGATGGCAGATCTGAAAGTAAAAGTGGCGGGTGTGGAATTTGACAACCCTTTGATCGCCGCCTCCGGCACCTTCGGCTTTGGCCGGGAGTACAGCGAATTTTATCCCCTGTCCGTTTTTGGAGGAATTTCCTGCAAGGGCATCACCATCCGGGAGCGTCAGGGAAATCCTCCGCCCCGGGTGACAGAGGTTCCCGGCGGCATGCTCAACGCCGTGGGCCTTCAGAATCCCGGCGTGGATCATTTTATCGAGCATGACCTGCCCTGGCTGTCCCAGCAGGGTACGAAAATTATCGCCAACGTGGCGGGAAACGCTCCGGAGGACTACTGCGAAACGGTGGAAAAGCTCAATGATACCTGCATTGACATGGTGGAGTTGAACATTTCCTGTCCCAACGTGAAGCAGGGCGGGGTGCAGTTCGGCACTACCTGCGAGGGGGTGTACGGCATCACATCGCAGGTGCGCAGGCATTGCAGAAAACCCCTGATGGTAAAGCTTTCCCCCAATGTGACAGATATTTCCGAGATGGCGGTGGCAGCGGAAAGCGCCGGAGCCGACGCAGTTTCCCTGATCAATACCCTGACCGGTATGCGTATCGACATAAACTCCCGCCGCCCCATTCTGCACAACAATACCGGGGGGATGTCCGGCCCGGCGCTGCTGCCTGTCGCCCTGCGGATGGTGTGGCAGACCGCTCAGAAGGTGAAGATCCCCATCGTGGGGCTTGGGGGCATTTCCACCTGGCAGGACGCCGTGGAAATGCTGCTGGCAGGCGCTTCTGCCCTGCAGATCGGCACGGTGCTCTTTACCGACCCCTATGCGCCCGTGAAAATCAACGAGGGCCTTGCCGCATACATGGAGGAAAATGGGATCGGCTCCCTCCGTGAATTGACAGGGGGTGTGCGGCCATGGTGACGACGGTTTACATCGTGCGGCATTGTCAGTCCTTTGGAAATATAGACGGCCGCTTCCAGGGCCGGTATGACGCCGATGTCACCCCGGCGGGGGAACAGCAGCTGGAGCTGCTGTCCCTGCGGCTTCGCAACGAGCGTCTGGATGCGATCTACACAAGCCCGCTGATCCGCGCATACAAGACGGCGGAAGCGGTCAATCGTTTTCATGGCCTTCCCATCCACACCATGAACGGCCTTTTGGAAATGGATGTGGGGGAGATGGAAAACCTGAAGCTCTCCGAAATCGCGGATCGTTTTCCGGAGGTGGCGGAGCATTGGGACCGGTCTCCGGACCTCTGCGAATTTCCCGGGGGCGAGACCATGAAGCAGGTTTTCCAGCGGGTGAACTCCGCCCTGGATGAGATCATCCTGAACAATATCGGCAGGACAGTCTTGGCAGTTACCCACGGCGGCGTTATCCGAAACCTGTATGCGCGGGTCTGCGAAGGCTGTCCGGAGGGCATTCGGAACAGCGCGGTGTTCGGCAATACGGGCGTCAGCATTTTGACGGCGGAGCGGGGAAAGCTTTCCTGGAAGCTCATTAACGATCAATCCCATCTGCCGGAGGAGCTGCGCCGCCCGCCTACGGTATACCGCTTTCACACGGAGGCAGTATGATCATTTTGGCAATCGATCTTGGAAAAGCGAGGACGGGCTTGGCGGTCTGCGACAGAGGAGAGATTCTGGCTTCTCCTTACCGTGTGATTTCTGAGCGCAGCCGGGAGCGGCTGGTGGAGGCGATCCTCTCCGCTGCCCGGGAAACCGGAGCGGAACAGCTTGTGGTCGGCCTTCCCCGCAACATGGACGGCAGCGAGGGGGAGAGCGCCCAGAGCGCGAGAGAGATGGGCAGGCTTTTGCAGGAGGGCTCCGGCCTGCCGGTGGCCTTCTGTGATGAGCGGGGCACCACCATCACCGCCCATGGGTACTTAAACGACGTCAATGTGCGGGGAAAAAAGAGGAAGTCCGTTGTGGACGCAGTGGCGGCCACAGTTATTTTGGAGGATTATCTCCGCTCCCACAGGAGCAGGAGTGACTAATTTCATATCATTATACCTAGGAGGTACACTATTATGGCAGCATTTCGCATTGTAACCGATTCCACCACGGACCTTTCCCCGGAGCTGATCCGGGAAATGGACGTCCAGGTTATCCCTCTGGCCTATACCATTGAGGAAAAGACCTGCCACAATATCCCCGGCGGCGGTGAAATGACCGAGAAGGAATTTTACCAGAAGCTGCGGGACGGCTTCATGTCCACCACGGCGCAGATCAATATGGATGAATTTGTGCGGAATTTTACGCCGATCCTGGAGGCGGGGGAGGACATTCTGTATTTGGCCTTTTCCTCCGGCCTCAGCGGCACATACCAGAGCGCTGTTCTGGCCGGGAAGGAGCTGAAGGAGAAATATCCGGATCGCCGTGTAGAGGTGTTTGACACCCTCTGCGCCTCCATGGGCGAGGGGTTGTTTGTCTATCATGCGGCCATGATGAGAAAAGCGGGCAAGTCCCTGGACGAGATCCTGGCCTGGGCCCAGGAGAATGTGCTGAAGCTCTGCCACTGGTTCACGGTAGATGATCTGAACCACTTAAAGCGGGGCGGCCGGGTTTCTGCCGCAACCGCTCTTGTAGGTACGGTGCTGGGCATTAAGCCTGTGCTCCATGTGGACGATGAGGGGCATCTGATCAATGTTTCCAAGGCCCGGGGCCGGAAGGCATCCTTGGACGCCCTTGTGGCGGAGATGGAAAAGACTGCCATCCAGCCCAAGGATCAGACCGTGTTTATCAGTCACGGCGACTGCCTGGAGGACGCCGAGTACGTGGCGGAGCGGGTGCGCAAGACCATGGGCGTAAAGGACATCCGCATCAACTTTATCGGCCCGGTGATCGGCGCCCATTCCGGCCCCGGTACGGTCGCTCTGTTCTTCCTGGGCGAAAAGCGGTAAAGCGGTCCGTATTTTCAATTCATAAACAAGAGAGGTGAACAAAGTGAGTGTTCCGCGAAGTAGTGACAGCATGACCCCTGGGCGATCATGGGGGCAAAGAGTAAGTTCCGCAGAGCGGGACACAACCCTTTGTAACCCCTTTTGATTGCACGATACCGGCTTATGCTGTCTCCCTGATGACCTTACTTTTACAGATGGGAGGTATGCGTTATGACCGAGCAAATTCTGGAGCTTTTGGAGGAGCGGAAGTATTCCGCCGTCGCCGCGCTGTTGAAGGACGTGAACCCCGCCGACGCCGCTGCGATTTTCGAGGAAGTCCCCGAGGCAAGAATGCCTCTGCTGTTCCGGCTGCTCCCCAAGGAATTGGCGGCTGACACTTTTTCCTATATGGACGGCGACGCCCAGGAGGTCCTGATCCGCGGATTCAGCGATAAAGAGCTGGACGAGGTGATGGAGCAGATGTTCCTGGACGACACCGTAGACATGATCGAGGAAATGCCCGCCAATGTGGTAAAAAAGATTCTGCGCCATGTGGACGCAGAGACCAGGAACATGATCAATCAGGTTCTGAACTATCCCAAGGACAGCGCCGGAAGCATCATGACCATGGAGTATGTGGACCTAAAGCGCAGCATGACGGTGGAGCAGGCCTTTGAGCGAATCCGCGCCACCGGCGTGGAGAAGGAGACCATCTACACCTGCTATGTGACCGACAGCCGCAGAAAGCTGGAGGGGATCGTCACGGTGAAGGATCTCTTGCTTTCCCCCAAGGATGAGGTGATCCGCAATATCATGGAGACAAACGTGAAGTTTGTCTACACCCATACGGACCAGGAAGAAACGGTACAGGCATTGAGCAAGTACGATCTTCTCGCAATTCCCGTGGTGGACGCCGATGAGCGCCTGGTGGGCATCGTGACCATCGACGACGCCATTGACGTTATGGAAGAGGAAACCACGGAAGATATTGAGAAGATGGCGGCCATCACCCCCTCTGAAAAGCCCTACATCAAAACCAGCGTTTTTGAGACCTGGAAGCAGCGGGTGCCCTGGCTGCTGATCCTCACCATTTCCGCCACCTTCACCAGCATGATCATTGCGTCCTACGAAAGCGCTCTGGCTGCCAGCATGGTGCTGACCAGCTTCATTCCCATGCTGATGGACACCGGCGGCAATTCCGGAAGCCAGTCCTCCATTACCATTATCCGCAGTCTCTCGCTGGGGGAGATCCACTATCGTGACGTTCCCAGGATCATTCTCAAGGAAGCCGGCGTGGCCCTGATGTGCGGCTGTACCCTGGCGGTGGCCAACTTTATCAAGCTGATGCTGGTAGACCGGGTTTCGGTTACCGTTGCCCTTGTGGTATGTCTGACCCTGGCGGTGGTGATGTTGGTGGCCAATCTGGTGGGAAGCACTCTGCCCATCCTGGCAAAGAGGCTGGGCTTTGACCCGGCGGTGATGGCCAGCCCCTTCATCACGACCATCGTGGACGCCGTGGCCCTGATCATTTATTTTAATGTTGCCAAGGCGGTTCTCGGCATTTGAGGACCCAAACGCAAATAATCAAAACGCGGGCTCCCCTGGAAATCCACAGGGAGCCCGCGTTTTTTCGGTTCGATCCGGCTGCTTTGCCGGGCTATTCGGCAGAGGCCATGGGTTCGCCCCATTTGCCCAGGTATCGGCCGTCCAGGGTGTTATAGGTCTCCTCTCCGGAAGTGACTACCGGCGCCGCCTGTTTCAGCCTGTCCATAAAGGGGACGCCGGGATCCAGCAGCCCTTCCTCCACCGTCACGTTGCGGATCAGGCAGAGAAACACGTCGGAGCCGTCTCCCATGGGGATCTCCTGTTTTACCTCCAGCTCAAAGCTGACCGGGCTTTCGGCGATGGTGGGAACGTCCAGCACCTGGCCCCATTCCACCGCGGGCAGGCGCTTCATCTTGTCCGGCGTATCTCTGCCGGAGGTGCAGCCGTAATAGTCGCTCAAGGGCAGCAGCTTCTCCGTTACCAGGTTGGCAGAGAACATGCCGTTTTTGCGGATCAGGTCTTTTGTCTGCTTTTCCTCGCCAATGCAGGCCATGACCCCCAGCCCCTCTGCGGTATGCAT
>CAZRLJ010000012.1:12999-38210 GCA_964600905.1 uncultured Acutalibacter sp.
ACGCCCTTTTCATCGGACTCCAGAGCGGCTTCCATCAGCTTCAGCACCCGCAGAGCTTCCTCGTTTTTGATGATCTGCTCCGCCTTGCCCTGGATCACATCGCACAGGTTGGAATACAGCTCGTTGTGATCGTATTCAAAGTCGGGGAGGGGCAGATCGTCCACGGAATTGGAATTTCGGGGAGCCATGGTCTTGGAAAGGCCTTCGCCCATCATAATGGGAGTGGCGTCCTTATCCTCCCAGCTGCGCAGAACCACCATGTGGCCGGGATCGCGGAAATCCTTGATCTCAGCAGTGCCCTGGTCGCCGCACAGATACCAGTGGGGGAGGGTGATAAAGTTGCAGGTGCCCACCTCCACGGTGGCGGTCAGGCCGCTTTCAAACACCATGTTCATGATGAAGCCGTCGTCCACCTCGTCGTTGGTCACATGGGTCATCTTGGCGTAAACCGTCTTGATCTTCTCCGGGATCATCATCACCAGGCGGTCCAGCAGGTGAACGCCCCAGTCGAACATCATGCCGCCGCCCTTGGCCTTGATGCCGCGCCAGTCGCCGGGAATGCCCCGGGAGCCATGGTAGCGGGATTCGATGTGGAACACGTTGCCCACCAGCTTTTCCTCGTAGATCTTCTTCATAATCAGGTAGTCCTTGTCCCAGCGGCGGTTCTGCCGGGGATAGAACACCATGCCGGTCTCCTTCTGGACTTCCAGCACATCCTCTAGATCTTTGCTGTTCATCATCACGGGCTTTTCACAAAGGACGTTTTTGCCGGCCCGCATGGAGCGGATGGCCAGCTGTTTGTGATCGTCGTTGGGGGTGGCGATCAGCACCACGTCAACCGCCTCGTCAGCCAGAATGGCCTCAAAGCTGTCGTATGTATGGAAACCCTGCTGCCGGGCCCATTCCTGGCGCTCCTCCTTGATGTCAAAGGTGCCGGCCAGGACCATTTTCTGCTTGAGGTCCGTATCGCCGGGACGCAGATCCCAGCCCTTGGAGCCGTCGGTCATCCAGATCGTCTGTCCGCTGCCGCTGGCGATAGCCACCGCGTGGCCTCCGCCCATACCGCCGCAGCCAACGATTGCAACTGCAATTTTTCCATCAATCATAAAGGAATCCTCCGTTCATAACATTTTATGGCAGAAAGGCAAAGGCACGTACCGCCTTTCTTTCCCTTACTGTCCATTCTAGCCTAGAATTTACCGGCTGTCAAATGTTTTTCATCCGGACTAATTCGCAAACAAAAAACGGACGGAAAGCTCCGTCCATGCTGACAAAAAAATACCCGCCCGGCCGTAATGTGCGTCTCAATAACCTGCTACAAAAAAGCAGGTGGGTGTCCCCCCACATGGTTCACGCTCCCTTCGTCCAACGCCGGTCCAAGCCGGGCCGGGAGGTCTGCAATCCACATGCGGAGCGGGACTCCCTATGAGTTGAGTGTAGGGTTATTTGTGCACAGTCCGCGCGCCGGGCAGGAAAAATTCAGTTGTGCTTTGCCGCTTTAGTCCTCAGATTCCTCGTAATAGGCCTCGTTAAAGCGGCTTTCAAAAATGTCGGCCAGCTTGTCGAGCATCGCGTCGTCGTCCACCTCTTGCAGCTGCTCCTCGCCGTCCTCCTCGATCACCTCAAAGATGTAGTAGGTCTCAGCGTCGGAGGCAATTTCATCAGGGTCCTGCTGGGTGGGGACAAGCGCCATAAAATGTCCCTCATCTATCTCCAGTTCGTCGATGATTTCAAATTCATGCTCGTGACCGTCGTCGTCAATGAGAGTGAGCAGATCGGCCTCGTATCCGTTATCCATTCTGTAAGCTCCTTTCTGAAAGCTCTGTTTTCAAGCTCATTTTATCGGAAATGGCAGTGGAAGTCAAGGGAAAGAAATGTCAATTTCTCTGTTTTGCCGCCGGAAGGCACAAAAAGGGCAGGTAGAAAAGCTGCTCCGGCACATTTTATAAAAAAATTCAAAAAATTTGAAAATTACTATTGACAAAAGGAAACTGCTTCGCTATAATGTAATCGAAGACAAGAGATGGAAACATTCAGAAAAGGTCTTCAAGGTTTCGCAGGACCGGAAGTAGCCGGAGGAAGTGCTTTGAAAGCTTATAAGGGACGGCCTTCGGAAAGAGGGCGTCTGAGGAAAAGCTTCGAGAAAGAAAGCTCCGGATGAAAACGGTGGAGAGAGGAAGGATCGGTACAAGAAGCTGCGAAACGAAAATTTGACCAGAAAGGTGGTGGGTCCGATGGAGAGTCAGGAAGCACAACAGCATTTTATCTGCGGGCCTGCCGCTCGCAGATAAGCGTAAGATTCATTGATTCCATATAGATGGGCGCAATTCCTTTTTACACTCCCGCATTCGCAGCTTTGTAAAGCGCAGCCGTATGAGACGGAAAGAGGGGAGAAGGGAAAAAGTGAAATACAGCGCCGGAAACGGAAAACAAACCCATGTACTAAGTATTTTCAAAGGGACGGCCGATATTCAGCCAACCGCAAATTGGTCATTCCCTTACCCGACAGTCAATAGTTAATAAGGAGCTTCCGGGAAAATCCTGGAAGCTCTTTTTTTCTGCTTGAAATCTCGCGACATTTGAGGTATACTATATTATCCGGTATTGCGGCGCAGAACGCGGCAGGTGAAATGCCGGGAAAGGCTGGGCTTTTCGTGAACGAAGGATTGTCGAAGATCAAAGAGCTTTTTGTGAAATATAAGGAAGTTGTTTTGTACGTTTTCTTTGGCGGACTGACGACCTTGGTGAACTGGGGGCTGTACTGGCTTCTGAAGGACGCTTTCCATATTCACTATATGGCCGCCACTGTCATTGCCCAGATCGCCGCGATCCTGTTTGCCTATGTGACCAACCGGATCTGGGTATTTGAGAGTCACGTCAGCGGTGCGCGGGGGATCGCTGTGGAGATGCTGAAATTTTTCAGCTGCCGTGGCGTTTCTATTTTGATGGATATGCTCTGCATGTATGTGGGCGTGGATCTTCTGCAAATCAACGATAAGTGGATGAAGCTTATCGCCAATATTATTGTGGTGATCGTCAATTACGTTTTCAGCAAGCTGATTATTTTCCGGGAAAAGTCTGGGAAGGATTGAACCTTTTCCGTCAGGGAAAACGTCTCATTGGATAAGGAGGTGGCAGGGAATGGCCGGTCAGGGAAAAGGAACGAAAAAGGACAGCTTTGAAGATTTATCCAGCTATTCCTCGTCCAGGGAGCAGAAGCAGCGGAAGAAAAGCTCCATGCGGGTCTCCCCGGCGCAGATGGGCATGGCCGCCCTTTGCGCGGTGCTGGTGATCTGCGGAAGCGTTATGATCTACATAGCGACCTGTGTGCTGTCCGGTGCGTCTGCCACTAAGCTTTCGGCGGACCCCGCCGCTTTGGGCATCGATCTGGACAACCCGAACATCGTCAGGGATCAGAGCATTAAAAACATTGCGGTATTCGGCGTGGATATGCGAAACGATTCCTATGCCGGAAATGCGGACATGGTCATGATCCTGACTATCGACAATAAGCACGATAAGGTGAAAATGACCTCTATTCTGCGGGATTCTCAGGTGATGGTTGAGGGAGATTCCCTCACCGGCAGCCATATGGAGCTGGAGACAAAAATCAGCGAGGCCTACCTCTACGGAGGTCCCGATCTGGCGGTTCGCACACTGAACACCACCTTCGGCCTGAATATTATGGATTACGTTACAGTCAACTTTGCCAACATGGCAGCCATGATCGACGCCATAGGCGGCGTTGACGTGGAGGTCACAGCGGAGGAGACCCGGGAAATCAATATCAATCTCTGGAATCTGGACCAGGAGGTGGCGGTCCAGATTCAGGAGGACAAAGAGATCGGCGCCTATTCCGACCGGAAATACCCGGTGATCGCCCAGGAGGACTATGTTCCCACTACCAGGGGCGAGCTGCTGGTGGACAGCGGTGACTACGTGGGCGGCCTGCTCCATCTCAATGGGAACCGGGCGGTGGCCTATGGGCGCATCCGTGACGTGGGTACGGAATTTGCCCGTGTACTCAGGCTGCAAACTGTTTTTTTGGCCCTCCTGGAAAAGGTTCGGAGCATGAGCGTTTCCGACCTGTCGCACACGGCAGGTCAGCTGCTGCCCTACTGCGAGACCTCTCTGGGCCTGGAGGATATTGAGGATTTGGCGCTGATTTTGAAGGATGATTTCGTGATTGAGGGGATCACCGTCCCCAATGTGGAATATGAGTCCGATGTACACGACAGCTCGGCAGAGGGGGAGATCCCGGCCCTTGTCTACGACCTGGAGCCCGCTGCCAGGCGGGTCAGCAGCTTTATCAATGAAGAATTGTCGCCCTATTGGAGTGAGTTTGGAAATACGGTTGAAACTTCTGTGGAATGTAAAAATGACTGATCCGTCGGATCGGAGGGATGAAAAGTGAGTAAATTGGATGGCCGCAGCAGGCCCGCACATATGGCAGGAGCTCCCAAACGGGCCCCCAGACAGGAAAAGCAGCCCAGGCGCGCGCCCAGGGAGGAGCTTCAGGACAATTATTATTACGAGGAGCCCCGCAGGGGACAGTATGATGATTTTCAGGACCTTTCCAGCTATTCTGAGCCGCAGATGCGCAAAAGCGACCTGAAAGAGCTGAAGCGCCAGCAAAAGCGGAAAAAGGGCGGGAAGAAGACGGCTGTCATTCTCTCTGTGCTGCTGGTGCTGGTTCTTTTGGTGGGCGGCGCGGCGTATTACGTGTTCGGATATGTGCTCAAGGATCTGACCGTTGACAACACCTTCACCAAGGACCTTCAAAAGCTGGGAATTACAGCCGGCTCTGTGGACGACCTGGATATTCCCACCAGTCTGGACAGCTCCATCAAAAACATCGCCATGTTCGGTGTGGACGACCGCAGCGATTCCTTTGAGGGTCGGTCCGACGTTATCATGATCCTGACTGTCGACAATAAGCATAAGAAGATCAAAATGACTTCCATTCTGCGGGACTCCTGCGTATACATTGATGACTGGGGGTACAACAAGATCAACTCCGCATATGCCTGGGGCGGGCCCGATCTGGCGGTCAGGACATTGAACTCCAATTTTCAGACGGAGGGCTTTCAGCCCTATATCACCGAGTATGTAACGGTAAATATCGCTAGGATGGCGGATATTATCGACGCTGTCGGCGGCGTGGAGATCGAGCTGACCGGCGAAGAATGCCGGCAGGTCAATATCAATCTCTGGAACCTTTTTGTGGATGTGGGCAAGGAAAAGCAAAGAGCGAGAGAAAATGGGGATACCAGTGAACACCACTATGCGACCATCCAGCAATCGGACTATATTCCCGATGCGGAGGGAAGCATTTCCCATTACAGCGACCAATATCTGGACGGTACCTATACCCTCAACGGCAATCAGGCCGTAGCCTATGGCCGTATCCGTTATATTGACAGTGACGATGTGCGCGCCGTGCGCCAGCAGACCGTATTTAAGGCCTTGATCGAGAAGATCAAGGGGAAGAGCAAACTGGAATATCCCGAGCTGATCCGGAAGATCATGCCCATGTGCAAGACCTCCCTTGATTTTAACGACATTGTGGGGATGCTGCCGATTATCTTTACCAATTTCACCATTGAAACCCTCAATATCCCCGGTGAGGTGGAACAGCCGGCAGGCGACTATCTTGAGGGGCCCAACTGGGTTTATCTTTACGATTGGAATGCGGCAGCCCAGCATATGAGCCAGTTTATCTATGAGAGCGACTCCCCTTATTTTGGCCAGGAGATTTATCCCGTCTATCCCTCCGAAGTCCCCACGGTGGAAGTCGGCAGTGATTATGACGTGCCCTCCAATGATTACGACGATTGGAACAGCAGTGATTCCGATGGGGACACAAGCGCAAATGGAGACGATTCCAGCAGCTCCGGTGACGGCAGCGGAAGCGGTGGCGAAGACCTCACCAGCAGTGAGGGCGGTGACGTCGGTGGCGGCGAGAATTCCGGCTCCACCGACCCGCCCCCGGAGGATGGCGGCGAGACCGACGGTACAGCCGCCGAAAATGATTCTGACGATGGCACGA
Source organism: uncultured Acutalibacter sp. (assembly GCA_964600905.1). Classification (GTDB taxonomy): domain Bacteria; phylum Bacillota; class Clostridia; order Oscillospirales; family Acutalibacteraceae; genus Acutalibacter. The sequence goes on from CAZRLJ010000012.1 coordinate 19,049, forward strand.
TGACTATGTAGCCCCGTGAGGAAAGGAAGTCATAGAGATGAAAGAACCGGTTTTAGTGATTTTGGCGGCTGGGCTGGGAACCCGTTACAGCAATCAGAGCGGTCTCAAGCAGGTGGACCCGGTGGGCGCCCACGGCGAGAAAATCATTGATTATTCCCTGTATGACGCGAAAATGGCAGGCTTTCGCAAGGCGGTGTTCGTCATCAAGGAGGAGCATCTGGCCCTGTTCCGCGACTCACTGTTTGCCCAGGTGGGCAAGTACATGGACGTGAAATATGTGTTCCAGCGGCTGGAGGACATTCCCGAAGGCTTCACCGTGCCGGAGGGCCGCACGAAGCCCTGGGGCACGGGGCATGCGGCTCTGACGGCTGCCAGAACGCTGGATGGCGCGCCCTTTGCGGTGATCAACGCCGACGATTTTTATGGCAGAGAGGCCTATGAAAAGATCTACAAATTTCTCAAACAGGCCGATGAGGCGGACAACATGAATTTCGCCATGGTGGGATACTACCTGAAAAATACCGTAACGGAAAACGGCTATGTTTCCCGAGGCGTCTGCCAGACTGAGGGAGACCAGCTGCGGGTCATCACCGAGCGGACCCACATTGAGAAGCGGGAAAACGGGATCGCCTATACGGAGGACGAGGGGAAAACCTGGGTTCCTCTTTCGGAGGACACGGTGGTTTCCATGAACCTGTTCGGCTTTACCTCCGGCTTCACCGATGCTTTGGAGAAAGACTTTGCCCGGATGTTCCGGGAGGATGTGCCGGAGAATCCCCTGAAATCCGAGCTGTTTCTGCCCTTTGTGGTCAACGGCCTGCTGGGCCGCGGCGAAGCCCGGGTCACGGTGCTTTCTTCCGCAGATAAGTGGTACGGCGTGACCTACAAAGAGGATAAGCAGACGGTGGTGGAGGCCATTCGGGCCATGACTGAGGCCGGAAAATATCCGTCCCCGCTGTGGCAGTGATCCGGTTCCTATCATAAAAAATCAGCCCTTTGGCAGATATGCCCGGAAAGTCCGGACAGCGCCAAAGGGCGAGCGGACGGGTCGCCGGCGGGTGGATATTTCGCAAGACCCACCGGGTCCCGGTCCTTATGGACAATATCCAATCGCTTCGGACAAAAGCATAACGCTTCCGTGCCGCGTGGTAGTAGTATGGCCCCTGTTTTTCGGCATATTCAGCGGCAGACCGGAATTTTTTTCAAAAAAGGCGCTTCTGCGCTTGCAAAATTTCCTTTTTCATGCTATACTCTTATCTGCTGTTTTCGGAAGCCCATTTTAGGAGGAATGAAATAAAATGACTGCACTTGAAATTGTGTTTGGTATCGTACTTCTGCTGTTTGCCGTCGCCATCATCCTGGTTGTACTTCTTCAGGAGGGCAGCCAGAAGAATGTGGGCGTTGTCACCGGCGGAGCCGACACCTTTTTGTCCAAGAATAAGGCCCGTTCCGTGGACGCGTTTCTGTCCCGGTGGACGAAGCTCATCGCCATTGGCTTTTTCGTGTTCGTGATCGTGGTGAACATCGTGATGTATTTTCTCTACTGAGGGCCCTTTTTCTGGCCAAATAAATTTGTTCTAAAAACGCTTTAGGCAGTCGGAAAACCGACTGCCTATTGATTCTTTGAAGCATTCTGGTGCAAAGTACAGGAGGTACTGCCATGATCTCTTTGGTGGAAAACGAGGAGGACAAACAGCGTCTTTCCGGTATTTGCAAAAAGACGGCCTTTGGCTGCAAGATTGCCGCCATTGTTTCGAGCTATGGCTTTGACCGGGGCTTTGCCTGCTTTTGGCTGGATACGGAAAGGGATGTGGCCTACTGTCTCTCCGATGGCGTTATGATCATCTCCGGTACGCTGATGAACGCCAGAGAGACCAGGGCTTTCCTCCACGCAGTGGGCGCCCGCTCAGTGATGTGCGCGGTACGCAACGCGGAGTTCCTGGGGCTGATGGTTTCCCAGTCCGGAGACGTGCTGAAAAAGCAGCTTCCCGCCGGAGAGGAAACGCCCCGGGAGACAGAAGAAGTGAATATTCGGGAGATTTACAGCCTCCTGGAAGAGGCGGGGATGGTGGAGGAATTTGAACCCTTTTACCTGGACCTTTCCCACCGGCTTCGGCACGGTACGGCGGCTGTTTTGACAGAACGGAGAGAAGCTGGGCTGGTGGGCTGCGGGGTGGTGTCCGCCATCAGCGGCAGTGCCTCCATCTTATCGGCATTGGTTGTTCGGGAGGACTGCCGCCGCCAGGGGATCGGTTCCAGTTTGGTCCGGCAGGCGGAGAAGCTCTTTCCGGGCAAGACCCTTTATGTGTTCCGCGAGAAGGAGCGAAACCGGGAATTTTATAAAAAGCTGGGATATACCAAGGCGGATACCTGGGTGGATTCCGAGATTTGAGGGAAAAGAATGTACTCGTACTTTCATATTGCGCCCGCGCTGCAGGCCCTTTCTGACCGCGGAGAGGAAAAGGTGCAGAACAGACTGCGGGAGATTGAAAAAGTTCAGCGCTATAATCAGCAAAAAATGCTGGCCGCCTTTAACCGGGCAGGGGTCAGTGAAAGCCATTTTGCCGCCAGCACCGGATATGGCTACGGGGACCGGGGCCGCGACGTGCTGGACCAAGTCTACGCCTATGCCTTTGGAGCGGAGGATGCTTTGGTGCGCTGGAATTTTGTCAGCGGCACCCATACCCTGACGGTGGCCCTGTTCGGAATGCTCCGTCCCGGAGACAGGATGCTCTGCGTCACCGGGACGCCCTATGATACCATCCAGGGCGTCATCGGCATGGAGGGCCGGGAGGAGCCTGGCTCCCTGAAGGAATTCGGCATTTCCTATGAGCAGATCGACCTGCTCCCCGATGGAACGCCTGATTACGCCGCCATGGAGGAGCGGGTTTCTCCGGCTTACCGCATGGTGTATATCCAGCGGTCCCGGGGCTATAGCCTGCGGCCCTCTCTGCTGAACCGGGACATCGAGCGGATCGCGGAAATTGTTCGGAGAAAAGCGCCGGACTGCATCGTTATGGTGGACAACTGTTACGGCGAATTTGTGGAGCGAGATGAGCCTGTTTCCCACGGCGCGGATATTATGGCAGGGTCACTCATTAAGAATCCCGGCGGCGGGATCGCGCCCACCGGCGGCTATATTGCGGGCCGGAAGGACCTGGTTGAGCTTTGCGCCTATCGGCTGACCACCCCTGGCACAGGCCGGGAGATCGGCTGCACCCTTGGCCAGAACAGGGAGCTGTTTCTGGGGGCCTTTCACGCGCCCCATGTGGCTGGCGAAGCACTGAAAACAGCCGTATTTGCAGCGGCGCTTTTCTCGGAGCTGGGGTATGGCGTGACCCCGGAGCCTGAGGAGGAACGGGGCGACATTATCCAGGTGGTGAAGCTCCAGACAAGAGAGGCGCTGATCGCCTTCTGCAAGGGAGTGCAGAAGGGCGCTCCGGTGGATTCCTTTGTGACCCCGGAGCCCAGTCCCATGCCGGGCTATGACAGCGAGGTCATTATGGCTGCGGGCGCCTTTACTCTTGGCTCCTCCATTGAACTATCTGCCGACGCTCCCCTGCGGGAACCCTTTGCAGCCTGGTTCCAAGGGGGGCTGAACTACCACAGCGGACAGCTGGGGGTCTTGCTGGCAGCCCAGGAAATGCTGGACGCGGGACTGCTCGCTCTGTAAATCAGATACTATAAAAATCAAAAAAGGAAGGGAGGAGAACTCCTTTCCTTTTTTTGAACTATTTGCCGCTCCACAGGTGCCGCTTCAAATCAACTCTGCCGTCGGGCAGGAAGGTCACGCCTTCCCCTTCCAGCATCTGGCGTTGGATCTCTTTGCCGCCAAAGGCCCGGTCGCAGCACAGGCTGCCATCGCTGTAGATCACCCTGTGGCAGGGAAGGCCATCAGGGGCCCGGAACATGGCAGCCCCCACAATTCGGGAAGCCCGCGGGCTCCCGGCCATCATGGCAAGCTGGCCGTAAGTGGCCACTTTGCCCTTTGGAATTTCGGCGACCAGCCGGTACACCCTTTTTGGGAAGCTATCGCTCATGTTGTTCTGTTATCCTTTCAGTCCAAAATAGCGCACGGCATTGCCATAGCAAATATCCCGCACCGTCCCGCCGATCAGATCGAAATCCGCCGGAATGTCCCCATGCTCCATCCAGTCTCCCAGCAGATTGCAGAGAACCCGGCGGAAATATTCGTGGCGCGCGTAGGAAAGAAAGCTGCGGGAGTCGGTGAGCATTCCGATAAAGCCGGAGAGAAGCCCGGTATTTGCCAGGGCTTTCATCATTTTTTCCATGCCGTCCCGGTGGTCGGAGAACCACCAGGGAGCGCCAAGCTGCATTTTCTGAGGGAACATCCCCTCCTGGAAGCAGCCCAAAACGCTGGCCAGCTTGTCATCGTCAGCGGCATTCAGGGAATAGATGACCGTGGGAGGGAGCTGCCCGGTTTTGTCGAGATTGTCAAAGAGGGCCGCGATGGAGGCGGCGCTGACGCCGTCCCCAACGCTGTCAAACCCGGCGTCCGGTCCGGTGACAGGGAACAGCCGGGAATTGCAGTTGCGCAGGACCCCAAAATGGAGCTGCATGACAAATCCACACTTATGATAGATGCGCCCCAGAGACAGAAGGAGCTGGTTCTGGTAGGCGTTGAGCTCGGCAGGGAAAAGGGGCTCCCCAGCGGCGGCTTTCAAAAAGGCAGCTTCCGCCTCCGCCCGGCTCCCTTTTGTAAAATCGGGAGACTGAAGGCTCTGGTCGGCAATCAGGCATCCGCTTTCCCTGAAGAATTTTGCTCTCTGTTCCAGGGCGTCCTCCAGCTGAGCCATAGTTTTCACGGGGCAGCCGCAGACGGCCTCCAGCCGGGCGATCCACTCTCTGAAATTCGGCTGTTCCGGATGCAGGGCCGTCTCTGGACGAAAGGCGGGGAGGACCTGAACGGGGAATGCGGGATCGGCGGCGATCGCCCGGTGGCAGGCCAGATCGTCTGCGGGATCGTCCGTGGTACACAGGGCCTTTACCTTGCTTTGCAGGATCAGGCCCCGGGCGGTAAAGCCCGGTTCCTTGAGCTTTTCATTGCAGGTCTTCCAGATTTCCGGAGCGGTCCGGGAATTCAGGGGGGTGGTGACGCCGAAATATCGGGCGAGCTCCAGGTGAGTCCAGGCGTAGAGAGGATTGCCTACGCTCTTTTCCACAGTGGCCGCCCAGCGGAGAAATTTTTCGTAGGGGTCGGCGTTTCCGGTGATGTATTCCTCCGGCACGCCGTTGGCCCGCATGAGCCGCCATTTGTAGTGGTCGCCGGAAAGCCAGATCTGCGTGATGCTTTCAAAAGAGACGTCGTCGAGAATCTCCTTGGGGCTCAAATGACAGTGAAAGTCGAAAATTGGTTCTTCAGCGGCGTACTCCCGGTACAGCCGGGAAGCAGTCTCCGTGTGAAGCAGAAAGCTCTTGCCGGGATATTCCTTCATCGTACAGCACCTCATCCTTTCTTTATTAACATAGATTATATCACGGATTCCCAAAAAGCGAACAGCAATTTTCCCTTTTTGCAAGATTTCTTTTTCATAGAAATCCGCGTTTGCTATTGCATTTGTGAAAACTATCTGATATAATGTCCCATGATGTGGAAGGTACATAAGCTTTTCACAAATTTTTAGGTTATCAAAACCTAGGAGGAAAACAATCATGAAAAAGATCCTTGCTCTGATCCTGGCGCTTGTGATGATTTGCGGCTGCTTTGCAGGCTGCAACAACAACACGGCCAATACGAGCGGCAGCGGCGAGCAGAACAACGCAAGCGGCGAAAAGTACAAGATCGGCGTTCTGGCCCCGCCTGTCACTCACGGCTGGGTTTCCGGCGTTACCTATTACGCCCAGAAGCGCTGCGAAGAGCTGGCTGATGCCGGCGAGATCGAGTTCAAGCTGATCACCTGCGACAACGCCGAGGCCATGACCACCGGTATCGACGACATGAAGACCTGGGGCGCCCAGGCTGTTGTGGCGTTCCCCCAGTGGGAAGGCATGGAGGTTCCCATCCAGAGCCTGGTGAAAGAAGGAATTTATGTAGTCAACTTTGACATTGTCATTGAGGGCGAGGGCATCTACCGTGTTTCCGGCGACAACGAGGATATGGGCACCCAGAGCGCTCAGTACATCGTTGACAAGATCGGCGACACCGGCACCGTCATCATGCTGAACAACCCTTCCTCCGGCTCTGTTTCTGAGCTGCGCCAGAAAGGCTTTGAGGAGAAGATGGCTCAGATCGCTCCCAACATGGATGTGACCACCTATGCCACCACCTTTACCCGCGAGGAAGCCCAGAAGGACTTCGCCGACATCCTGACCAAGCACGATCATATTGACGCTGTGTTCTCCATGGACGACGAGACCTCCCTTGGCGCGCTCAACGCCATCGCAGAGGCTGGCCGCACCGACATCAAGGTCATTACCGGCGGCGGCGGATGCCAGGAGTATTTCAAGCTCATGAAGGAGAATCAGGACATCTGGATCCAGTCCGCGCTGTACAGCCCCATTATGGTGGAGGACGCTGTGGACAACGCTCTGGCCCTCTGCAAGGGCGAGAAGGTCGAGGAAGTCAAGATCATCCCCACCACCGTGGTGGATCGCGAAAACTGCGAGGAGTATCTGGACGAATCCTCTCCCTACTAAGCTTACCTGACTTAGGACTTAAGGAAAGCTCTGGACGCTTTGCTCAGAGGCCAGGGAAGCTCTGAGTAAATGGACAGACTAGAACAGTTTACTCAGAGATTCCCTAAAAAAACAAAAAAGGCTATGGCGGCTTCGTCATAGCCTTTTTCCAAAAAAGACATTGTGGAAGTGTCGGAGGGAGGAAAGCCTGTGACACTTGAAATGCGGAACATATATAATTCCTTTGGAGCCAACGAGGTGCTCAAGGACGTAAGCTTTTCCCTGACAGGGGGACAGATCGCCGCGCTGCTGGGGGAAAACGGAGCGGGAAAATCCACGCTGATGAACATCCTGGGCGGCGTGATCCCAGCAGATTCCGGTTCGATTCTGTTGGATGGGAAAGAGATTCATTTCAAAACGCCTCTGGATTCTCTGAATGCCGGGATCGCTTTCATCCATCAGGAGTTGAACCTGGTCAACGACCTAGCCGTTTATGAAAACATGTTCATTGGCCGGGAGTTGAAACGAAAGGGCGGACTGCTGGATGCCCAGACCATGTGCGCTCAGTGCGGGGAGATTTTCCAGCGCATGGATGTGGAGTTGGACCCACGGGCCATGGTTCGGGATCTGGACGCCTCCTATAAGCAGATCGTGGAGATCGCCAGAGCACTGATGATGGAAGCCTCCATTATCATCATGGACGAACCGACCACCTCCCTGACCGATCCGGAGATTCAGCGGGTATTCGGCATGATGCGCACCCTTCAGAAGCAGGGCGTGGCCATTGTGTTTATCTCCCACAAGCTGAAAGAAGTGATCGACGTCTGCACCGATTACACGGTCCTGCGGGATGGCAGCGTGGTGGCTGAAGGCAGCGTAGCCGATACCAATACCGATGAACTGGCCCGTTTCATGGTAGGCCATGATGTGCGCACAGAAACGCTGCGAAGGAGCCGGGAAATGGGGGAGACAGTCCTCAGCGTCAGGGAGCTCTCTCAGGAAGGCAGCTTTCGGAATATCAGCTTTGAGGTGCGCGCAGGAGAGATTCTGGGCTTTACCGGACTTCTGGGCGATGGGAGAAGCGAGCTGTTCCAGGCGATTTTCGGCAGCGGCGGCAAGTACACCGGCAGCGTTTCCGTGTCCGGCGCTCCGGCGACCATCCACACCACCCGGCAGGCCATGGCCCACGGCATTGGCTATGTGCCGCGGAACCGGAAGGAAAACGGCATCATCAAGGATATGGATATTCTGGAAAACGGTACCATTGTCACCTGGCCCAGAAATAGAAAGCTGTGGGCCCTGCTGGACTGGAAAAAGATTCACGAGGGCTTCCGGGAGCAGGTGGACGGCCTGCGGATCAAAATGGACCGTGAACGTGATCCCATTGGGAGCCTATCCGGCGGCAACCAGCAGAAAGTGGTGCTGGCCAAATGGCTGAGCGCCAACCCGAAGGTGCTGATTTTTGACAATCCCACCCAGGGCGTGGACGTGGGCGCCAAGGAGGATATTTACGACACGATCCTGAGCCTGGCTGCCCAGGATGTGGCCATAGTGGTGCTTTCCAGCGAGGCCCAGGAGATCATTCGGCTTTGCGACAGAACCATGGTAATGTATCACGGTTCCGTGCAGGGAGAGCTTTCCGGTGAGGAAATGACAGAGCAGGAAATCATGCGTTTGGCAACAGGCGGAGAAATGAGAGAGGGCGGTAGTGCATCATGGACAAAACAGTGAAGAAGAGAAAAAATCCCATTGCCTGGGCAGCTGAGAAATGGCAGTCCAGCCCCCTGTTCAGCATTGGGCTTGCCCTGCTGGTCATGGTGATCATTCAGACCATTTCCATTACCGTGAATTCCAATTTTTCTTCTCCGGTGGAATGGCTTGAAAAGTGGCTTTCCAACTGGTTGAATATTTTACGCGGCAACGCGGCCATTGGCATTGTGGCCCTGGGAATGACCTTTGTGATCATTTCAGGCGGCATCGATCTGTCCGTCGGCTCCCTGTACGCGGCTTCCGGCGCCTTTACGTTGATTTTGCTGGATACCGGCGCTGTGGGCTGGTTCAATAAGATCGGCCTTGCCGGCGTTCCGGCCATTATCCTGGCCATTTTGTGCTCTTTGATTTTTGCCACTCTGCTGGGCGAGTGCAACGGCGTGCTGATCTCCTATGGGAAAATGCCCCCCTTTATTGCCACCCTGGGCGCCATGCAGATCCTGCGCAGCGTCACCCAGTATGCAATGCGGGGCCAGAACGTGGCGCTGCCCAAGGCTTTTCTGGCCATTTCCCAGGCTTCGATAGGCGGGCAGGCTCTGCTGCCCATCCTCTACTGGGCTGTGGCCGCAGCGGCCATGTACATTGTGTCAAAGCACACAGCTTTTGGCCGGCATGTGTATGCCGTTGGCTCCAATGAGCGCACTACCAGCCTGTCCGGTATCAATGTGAAAAGCGTGAAGCGCCGGGTTTACGGACTGATGGGCTTTCTGGTGGGTGTGGCTTCCCTGATCCAGCTGGGCCGTATCGGCTCTCTGGACTACGCCAGCGGCGGCAGCGGTTACGAGATGGACGCCATTGCGGCGGTTGTCGTAGGCGGCACCAGTATGGCGGGGGGACGCGGCTCCATTGTGGGCACGGTGTTCGGCACACTGATCGTGGGTGTGATGAATAACCTCTTAAATCTGATCGGCGTGGACCCCTATCTGAACGCCGCGTTCAAGGGCGTTATCATTATCGGTGCGGTTTTGTTGCAGCGGAAGGAGAAAGCCTGATTTTCCGGTTGATTTTTCCGTCGGATTCCGCTATAATATAGGCAAGTCAAAATTCTTTTTTGGAGGCTGTACATATGTTGGTTTCTGCAAAAGACATGCTCAACAAGGCAAAGGCCGGCCATTATGCCGTCGGCCAGTTCAACATCAATAACCTGGAGTGGACCAAGGCGGTCCTGCTCACGGCACAGGAGAACAATTCTCCTGTGATCCTTGGCGTCTCTGAGGGCGCCGGCAAGTACATGACCGGTTTTAAGACCGTGGCTGCCATGGTGAAGGCCATGATCGAGGAGCTGAACATTACCGTTCCCGTAGCCCTGCATCTGGACCACGGCACCTACGAGGGCGCGTTCAAGGCCATGGACGCCGGGTTCTCCTCTGTCATGTTTGACGGCTCCCACTACGGGATCGAGGAAAACATCCAGAAGACCAAGGAAGTGATCGCCGAGGCCGGTAAGCGCGGGATTTCCGTGGAGGCTGAGGTCGGCGCTATCGGCGGCGAGGAAGACGGCGTTGTGGGCGGCGGCGAGGTCGCCGATCCCGATGAGTGCAAGCGCATTGCCGATTTGGGTGTGGACATGCTGGCTGCCGGTATCGGCAACATTCACGGCGTGTACCCCGCAAACTGGCAGGGCCTGAATTTTGACGTGCTGGCCCAGATTCAGGAGAAGACCGGCACCATGCCCCTGGTTCTTCACGGCGGCACCGGCATTCCCGAGGACATGGTCAGAAAGGCCATTTCCCTGGGTGTTTCCAAGGTCAATGTGAACACGGAGTGCCAGCTGTCCTTCGCGGCTGCCACTCGCAGGTATGTGGAAGAGGGCAAGGATCAGCAGGGCAAGGGCTTTGATCCCCGCAAGCTGCTGGCCCCCGGCTTCGAGGCCATCAAGGCTACCGTGAAGGAGAAGATGGAGCTGTTCGGTTCCGTCAACAAGGCCTGATCGCAGTATAAAATTGGGACGGTACGATTTTTCGTACCGTCCTTTTGTATATTGACATAGTTTTCTTGTTTTTTCCATTTTCTTGTGGTATAATCATTTGTGAAGTAGCTGGACGGAGGACGACATGGAAAACAGATTGTGCTTGAACTGTTTTGCTGAATTTCTTCCCGATGGGGTCACAGACGTTTGTCCTGTGTGCGGATGGGACAATTCACGCGCTCAGATCAGGGGAGGACTGCGGTATCATACGGTGCTTGCTTCCCGGTATTTGATTGGCCGGGCCAAGGCCATGAACGGGGAAGGGATCACCTATGCCGCCCTGGATCAGACCACCAAGAAGGTGGTGGAGATCAGGGAGTTTTTCCCTGCGTCTCTGGCTTCCCGGGATGAAGATGGGGAATGTGTGGTTCCCAATAAGGGAAGCGAGGCGGATTTTGACAGCCTTCTTAACGACTTTATTCAGCTTTCCCGCGGCGTCAGCCGCCTGCGGGAGCTTTCCGTGGTCTGTACGATCCTGGAGATTTTCCAGGAGAATTATACGGCCTATGCGGTGTATGAGTATGTGCCCGCCATGAGCCTGAAGCGCTATGTGCAAAATGAAGGGGGCAGCCTTTCCTGGAATGAGGCCCATCGGCTGTTTGCGCCGGTACTGACTGCTCTGGGATTGATCAATTCTCTTGGGATCACCCATTTGGGGATTTCTCCCGACACGCTGCGGGTCACCAAGTCGGGCTCCATGCTGATCACCGGTTTTTCCATTAACGACGCCCGCCGGGCGGGAACGTCGCTGTCTCCGGAACTTTATCCCGGCTGTGCCGCCATTGAGCAGTACAGCGCCTCGGCCATTTGCGGGGAGACCAGTGATGTGTACGGTTTCGCCGCCACGCTTTTGTTTGCGCTGACCGGCAATCTGCCGGATCCGGCCCCCCAGCGGAGCCAGGATCAGCGGTTGATGATTTCCCGGGAAGTTTTGAAAACTTTGCCGCCCTTTGCTATAACAGCCATTGCCAATGCCATGCAGGTGGAGCCCGACTCCCGAACAGCCAGCTTTGAGCGGTTCAAAACCGAGCTTTCCGCCGCCCCCACCATTGTCAATGAGGTGACCCAGACAGACGCTATTCGCCGCCTGCCGCCCCTCGATGTGGATTTGCAGAAAAGCCGGGGACTTCCTCCCGTGGTGTGGCTGATCGGCTCCTGTGCCGTCACTTTGGTGGCGTTGCTGATCGTTGCTTTTACATGGCTCGGTGACAGGGGCATGTCCTTTCAGGACATCTCTCAGCTCTTTGTAAATGAGAGCTCTGCGGCGGAAAGTATTCCTGCGCCCAATATGGTGAATCAAAGCTATCAGGACTGGGTTGAGAAGCTGAATAACGGCGAATATGATTTTAAGCTGAAGGTTTCGGAACAGATTTTTAGCGAGACTGTAGCTGAGGGAAACATTATCAGCCAGGCCCCCTTCGGCGGTGAAAATATCCAGCCGGGCAGCGAGATCCTGGTGACTGTCAGCCGAGGAAGTCCCACCCGTATACTTCCTGCCGTAAAAGGCGTCAGCTTTGCCGATTTGTACGACGCCCTGCAGAAGAACGGATTTGAGCCTGTTAAAGAGGAGGAAGCCAGCGATGAGGTGGAGGTTGGCTATGTGATCCGCTACAAGGATCATGAAGAGGGCGATTCTTTGGACTACGGTTCCGCGGTGACGGTGATCGTCAGCTCCGGGTCGGAAAGTCCGTAGGCGGCTGCAGAGGGGGGGCAGGAAAGTTGCCGAATGTTTCGGAAAAGAAGAAAAAGCTGCTGTATCTCTGGAGGATCCTGTTTGAAAAGACGGATGGCGCCCATGCCCTGACGCTGCCGCAGATTCAGGACGAGCTGAGCAGCCAGGGCATTTCCTCGGAGCGCAAGAGCCTTTATGACGACATTGAGACTCTGCGCAGTTTTGGCATGGAGATTGGCACCCGGAAGAGCAAGTGCTTTCAGTATTTTATTGAAAAAAGGACCTTTTCCCGGGAGGAGCTTTTTCTCCTCAAGGAGGTCATTTGTTCCTCTGGCCTGGTTTCCGCCGGGCAGGCTGCGGCTCTTTTGGAAAAGCTGGAAACGCTGTGCAGCACTTATGAGGCGGCAGAGCTTCGCCGCTATACAGGCGCTTCAAGTCCCAGTGTGCAGGAGGACGCTCCCGCCGGGCTTGAGACCGTTTATCAGGCCATCGCGGAGAACCGGAAGATTGCCTTTTCCCCGCTGGAATGGGAGCTCACTTCAGAAGGACGGCCCATGTATTCTGCCGGGAAAAACGGGGAGCTCCTGACATTCAGCCCCTGGAAGGTCTTGTGCCGGAACCGCCGCTATGAGATCGTGGGATACCATGGGAAAGAAAAGAAGGTTTGCAGCTTTTTCCTGGATGCAATTTCTCCTCCGAAAATCCTTTCGGAAAGCCGGGAGGGGGGAGAAGCCGTTGCCGCCGCAGAGTCCGTTGCCGACAATCAGCGGACGGAAAAGCTGGTTTTGGAATTCTCTGCGAAGCTGCTGGGAGCAGTAGCGGAACGCTTCGGCACGGATTTTTGGGCAGAACCCATCGGGAAAAGCCGGTTCCGCGCCGTCCTGCGTGCAGAACTGCCGGAGGACTTTTTCCCCTGGCTTTTTGCTCAGGGTACGGAGATTAGGCTGGTTGCTCCCAAAAAGCTGGCAGAGCAGTTTCGGGAATCGGCCAAGGCTATCGCCAAACACTATAAAAATTGAGTGGGCAGCGAAAGCTCTCCACGTCACTTGCTTATCAACTTCTTTGGCTCTCCGGTTCGGAGAGCCTTTCTCTTTGCGGAAATTTTTGTTCCAGCTTGCAGAACCCCCAATATCCGGCGGCAAACAGCGATCCGGAAACAAGCGTTTCCACGCCGATCAAAACAAAGAGGTTTCCAAAGGAAACCGCCCCCAGGAGCAGCTGTCCCAGGGCTACGGAGCCCCAGGCCAGCAGCAAGGGCATCAGCACGTGGCGCAGCAGGGAAAGGCGGACGCTTGTCACCTTCAGCAGCCTGTGGAGGCTCAGCGCCGCGTTAAAGATGGTGCTGAAAAACAGGATCACCACGTAGCTCTCCATGCCGAAAAAACGCAGAAAGCACAGGACCATTGTGACCCGGATCAGGGAATCGGAAAAATTGTATTTCATGGAATTGAACTGTTCGTCCATGCCTTTCAGGAGACTATCCACGACCACATCCAGATAGATGAGGGGAACAATAGGCGCCAGGACCCGGAGATATTCCCCGGAGCTCTGGCTGTGGTAGAAGGCCTGGCCCCAATTTTCTCCAAAGGCAATAAAGAGGTTTGCAAAGAACATCCCGTAAGCCAGGGCGGAGCGAATGGCCTTTCCGGTGATATAGGCCACAGCGCGCCGGTGGCCCTGTTCCCGTTCTTTTGTGATCTTCGGGATCAGCAGAGAGGCGAAGGAAGTGAGAAAGGAGGAGGGAAAATAGAGCATGGGCATGGCCATTCCCTGCAAAAGCCCGTATTGAGAAAGAGAATCGGCATAATTCAGGCCGAACTTCCGCAGCTCCCTGGGGATCAGCAGGTTTTCACCGGTGTTCAGCAGGCTTTTGGCGGCGGAGCTGAGGGTGCAGGGCAGGGCAATATGGGAAAGCCCCTTCAGCACGCCGTGGCTCTTTTCCCGTTTTTCCGGGGTGTTTCGCCGCAGGCTTCTGCGGTAGGCGGTCCAGCTTGCCAGGAAGGAGACCGCCTCACCCAGGGTAGACGCAGCCATTGCGGCCAGGCAGGCGGCTTCTATGCTTTTAGGGGCAAAATGCCAGAACAGCAGGACGGTGGCAAGAATGGTCAGGATCTGCTCCAGAGTGTCCGCCACTGCCGTAGAAAGGGATTCATCCACCGCCAGAAAGTACCCCTTCATACAGGTGCAGAGTGACATAAAGGGCAGGCCGACCCCCAGAATTTGCAGGCAGGGGGCGGCTGCGGGATCGCCCAGAAAGGTCTTTGCCGCAAAGTCTGAGAGAAAGAACAACAGCAGGGCGATGGTCAGGCTGATGGACAGGCAAAAGGCAAAGCAGCGGGCCACGGTAGAGCGGATGACCTCCCGCTTCCCGGTGGCGATGGCCGTGGAAACCATCCGCGTCACCGCCAGGCTGATGCCTGAGGTGGAGAGGGTCACTGTCAGCATGAAAACCGAGAAGATCAGCTGGTACAGCCCCATGCCGGCGGAACCGATCTGCCGGGATAGATAGGAGCGGTATCCCATATTGGTGACCCGGAGAAACAGAGAAATCAGGGTGAGAATAGAGCCCTGGATAAAAAATTTTTTCTTTGTCATCCTTTGCTCCCTTCCGCCTTGCATTCCCTTTGAAAAAATTGTATAATGGCAAAAATAATAATTGTGAGGAAAATCATGGATCAGAATTGGACAGAGATCAAAATTGAAATTCCCGCGGCCCAGGTTGACCTGGCTGGGGCGATTGCGAACATGGTAGTGCCCTACGGCATTTATATTGAAGATTACTCTCATTTAGAAGAGGAAGCCATGGAGATCGCCCACATCGATCTCATTGATGAAGAGCTGCTTCAAAAGGACCGGGATACCGCGGTGATCCATGTGTATATCAGCCCTGAAGCTAACCCTGCGGAGGCCGTCTCCTTTTTGGAGGAGCGGTATCACGCCGAGGGAGTTCCCTGTACCATTTCCTGCGCCTCTTGTGTCAAGGAGGACTGGATCAACAACTGGAAGAAGTATTTCAAGCCCATCCCGGTTGGGGAAAAGCTGCTGATCCGCCCTGTTTGGGAAGAGGACTTTGACGATATGGGCCGCACCGTCATCGATTTGGAGCCGGGGCTGGCCTTCGGCACCGGAACCCACGAGACCACGCGGCTCTGCCTGGAGCTGCTGGAAAAATATGTTATGCCCGGCTGCGATTTTCTGGACATGGGCTGCGGCAGCGGCATCCTTTCGGTGGCGGCTCTCCTTCTGGGGGCCAAAACCGCCGTGGGTGTGGATATTGACCCTCTGGCGGTAAAGACGGCTGTGGAAAATGCAGCCATGAACCATGTGGATACGCGCTTTACTGGCATTTGCGGAAATCTGGCTGAAAAGGTCACTGGAACATTTCAGGTGGTGGCCGCCAATATTGTGACGGACGTGGTGATCCTGCTGAGCGGTGACGCCCCGCGCTTTCTGGACAGGGACGGCGTGTACATCGTCAGCGGTATCATCGATACTCGGGAGCAGGATGTTCTGGATGCCGTGGCTGATACCTTTAAGGTGATAGAACGCCGGGAGGACCGGGGCTGGGTGGCCATGGCCCTGCGGATGAAGGATTGAATTTATGAAAATAAGAAAAGCCGATGGAATACCTCCATCGGCTTTTCGTGTTGCTTTTTACTGCTCCAACTCCTCCCGGGGATAGAGAGTGGGAACCTGAACTGAGCTGTCGTACAGCACCTCTCCCGTCTCTGTGTTGACCAGCTCTACCTTTGCGCCGTGGTCCTTTCCGAAATGCATGTCCTCCGGATCGGGATGGACGTCCAAAGCGTAGGCCTCAAAGGTGTAGGTTCGCGCCGCGGGAATGGGGAACAGGCCAACGCCCAAACGGCCCTTGTGGAGCCAGGCGCGGAAATTCTCGCCCTCCTTGAACCAGAATTCGCTGTCGTGGTCGGCGACGTGGTTCTCTTGCGTATCCTCACAGAGAGGAACGGCGGCGTACATTTTTCCATCCAGGTAGAATCTGGCTTCCAAAGGCAGCGCCTCATCCACATCGGTATAGAAAATGAAGTTGCTCAGAAACGCGCCATCCTTGGGGTCGGGAGTATTTTCCTGAGAACCGGAACCGATACCTGTGGAAAAGTCATAGGCGCTGACAAAGATATGGTCCTTGAATTCCGGCCCCTGCTTCATAGCCGCGGCGTATTCGTTGACGTCCATATACTCGTAGCCCTTTTCCCGGAAGGTCTCCGTAGACGTGACGGCTCCGGTTTCCAGATCAATGGTAAACTCCGCAAAAACCGCCGGGCCGATGAGACCACCGTTGACATACTCCATATAGGAGTCGGTCCAATGATTGTACACGGTGACGGTCACCGTTTTGGTTCCCTCCGGAGGGCCGGAGAAGAAGTAACCGGCAGAAATGATTTCTCCGGCGTCTTTTGCGCACAGTGCATCGAGCTCATCGGGGTCAGAATAGCCGTACACGCTGAGATCAACCCCGGAATCGGTTGTTGCCACCGGGTAAACGCCGATGACGCCGTCCCAGGGGTAGGAGAGCCTGACAGAAAACCGGCTGGGGGAGCTTTCCCAGGATTCCAGGGTCACACTGCGGGCCGTAAAGGGGGAATCCTTTCCCTCCTTGTTGTATTCTGTCTTGACGGCCACGTCGAAGGAAATGCTGACGTCTTCCTCTGTAAGAAGCTCATCGCTGGGGACAAAGACTATCTGCCCTATCTCTGCCTCATTATATCCAGCCAACTGATGGATGGTCAGCTCCGCATGGAGCGTCTCACTGTTCCGGAGCTTTTCCGGCAAAAGCACGGAGAGGGCGGTTTCGTAATCCTCCGAAGAATTGAAAGTCAGGCCTGCCGGTTCGGATTCCACTGCTTCTCCATTGATGGTCAGGGTATAACCGGGAATGGGGTCCCCTTCGCTCAAATGGGTCCCTGAACGGAGGTGAGACATGACAAGAAGCTCTTTGTCCTCCGTGTTCAGCTTCAGGTCAAAAACCAGATACTTGCCGTCGCTGTAGGAGGAGGTTACGGTAAGGCCGTATTTCTCAGAGGTTGTGCTTTTGCTGATGGGCTGGATCAAATCGTCATAGGTGGGAGCATATCTGCCCAGACTGCTGTTCAGCTGTTGAAACAGGGACCCTACTACCGGCAGCTCCTCGGCAAAGGCCGGAAACGCCGCATTGACCCCAAAGAGCAGAACAAAGGCTGTGGTCACGGCGGAAAGGGAAACGGCCCAGCGGCGGTAGGGCCGCTTTTGCGAAGCCTCTTTCTGTTCGCCCAGCATTTTGTAGGTTGCTACCAGCCGTTCCATTGCAGCGGGGGAAAGAGGGCGTCGGGGAATCTCTGTTTCCACGATCGTCCGGAATTCATCTCGGGCACTCATAAGCATTTCTCCTTGTTGGAATACATTTGTTTGAATCTGTTTCGGCTCCTGCTCAGCCGGGTGCGCACTGCGCCCTCCGTCAAGGACAGGGCTTTGGCGATCTCCCTGACGTTCATGCAGTCATAGTAGTACAGGGAGAGCAGCACCTGATCGTCGCAGGGCAGGGCCTTCATGGTTTTCTTGACGTCCAGGATCGTGTCCCAGTCGAATTCAACGCCCGGCTCAGGCAGAGCCTCCTCCGATACAAGGCGGCCCCTTTGGCGGAGAATATCGCAGCATTTGTTCAGCAGGATCCTGGTGAGCCAGGTCTTAAAGTATTTCTCCTGCTTGAGCCTGGAAAGATTTTCCCAGCAGGACAGGATCGTGTCCTGCATGGCGTCCAGGGCGTCGTCTTCGTTTTTGAGCGTCAGCAGCGCTGTGTTGTAGAGCATCTGCCGATGCTGATCTATCAGGGCGATAAAAGCGTCCTTATCGCCCTTTTGAGCTTTTCGTATCAGACTGCCGATGACTTTCACCTTCTTTTCGGGCTGCGCGCATTTCCCGCTTTTTTTGTACGCTTATTAGACGGGGGAGGATGCGAATTGTTACAGAAAAGGCAAAATGTATCCAAAAAGAGAAATAGGGCAGATGACCGAAACACAAAGGCGGCTCTCTTTTGCGGAGAGCCGCCCGGTGTACTCAGAAATTGCAGAGGAGAGCTTACAGATTGGCCTTCAGCCAGTTAATGTCGGCCTGGAGGCAGGTGACGCGGTCCAGGTCGCCATAGTTGGCTTCCCGCTCTACCACGTAGATCACGCCTTCACGCTGGGCGTCGGCGGCGGCCTTCACGGCCTTCCAATCCACAATGCCGGAGCCGGTGGCGCAGTTGAGCCTGTCGCGCTCTCTCATCTTCTCCAGAAACTCAGGGGGGAAGATGGGCTTGCCATCCTCATCCAGTTCAAATTTGGGCCACTGGGGAGGATTGTGACGGGAGGAAGCGGGATCGCAGCCGATCACAGCGCCGTTTTCCTTGATGTGGATGGCGGCGATGCGTCCGGCATGCTTCTTGATGTACTCCACGGGATCCGTGCCGGAGGCAGAGCACCAGCCGCAGTCGATTTCAAACGCGACTGTCTCGGGATCCGTATTCTCAATGACCCAGTCAAAAAGGTACTTGCCCTGATCGGTGTTGAATTCCTGGGTGTGGTTGTGATAGCCGATGGTGATGCCGTAGGGCTTTGCAAACCTGCCCCACTTGTTCAGCTCTTCGGCCACCTCCTTGGCCTCCTCGGCATTGCAGAAGGAGGTCATGGGGCAGGCAACAAATTTTGCGCCCAGCTTGGCCAGATAGGGAATATCTTCTTCCATAAATTCAAAGTTCACATGGGCGGAGTCGGCAGTGATGCCGGCAGCCTTCAGGGCCTTCTCCACGTCCTCGACCGGGATCCCGGCATAGTCGCGGGCAAACTCCACGCCCGCATAACCCATTTCACCGGCCTTGGCGATTTTCTCCAGGGGGGAAAAGGGAGAGTCGTGGCCGAAGGAATACAGCTGCAAATTGATCTTGTTCATGGGATTTATTTTCCTTTCTCTGTTGAATAAAAGAATTGCGGTCCCGCCGGAAAAGACGGAACCGCAAAAATCAGTGCTTTGGAATTTGCGCTCCGAATAATTGATCAGTCAAAGATCGGGCGGCCGTCTGCACCGAAATAGACGGGCTTGTTGTGCTTGGAAGAATAGTAGATGGAGTCCAGGATCTT
>CAZRLJ010000013.1:0-13580 GCA_964600905.1 uncultured Acutalibacter sp.
GCCTGGAAACGCCGCATAAGCGCCCCATTTCCTGTTGATTGACATTCAGTGCGGCCCTGCGTTCCTTCAAGCGGTTCCGCAGGATCATACAACACCTCCGAATGACAAACTTGATTGTCTTATTGACAACTTTAATTGTCATTATGAATGATACTCTTGTCATCTTTGTTTGTCAATGGGCATTTGAAAAAAATTTTTGAGCTTCACGGGCAGGCTTTTCTTTTTGACAAAAGCCGCGGCATATGGTATGGTGAAGGGGCAAACCGAAAGCGCCCGTATGCGAGGGGACCTTGGGCAACACCGCACCATTCGCGGCTAACGCCTTAAGCACCATCTTGCTTGCAAATTTTCCGTCATATTTTGCAAAAATCCTCGGCCATACACAAAGTATGACCTACGGCTTTTGCTTCATCTGGCGAAAAATTTGCCGACGCAATCCGGCACTTAGAATTGTGCGGTGTTACCCTTATGAAATTGATCCGTGAAAAATGCTGCTGCTTTACCGGGCACCGCCTGATTCCGCGGTCGCTGGTTCCGGAGCTGCAAAATAGGCTGCGGGAGGAAATCCTCCGCCTGGCCGGAGAGGGCGTGAACATCTTCCTGGCCGGAGGGGCCTTGGGGTTTGATACCCTGGCCGCCCAGGAGGTGCTGGCGCTTCGGCAGGACATGCCGGACCTCCGCCTGGTGCTGGTGCTCCCCTGCCTGGGACAGGAGAGCAGGTGGACGCCGGAGGATGCGGAGGTCTATCACGATCTGATCAAACAGGCTGATGAAGCGATCTATACCGACGACGTCTACAACAGGGGCTGTATGTTCCGCCGGAACCGCTATCTGGTGGACCACAGCTCCCGGTGCGTCTGCTATCTGACGGACCGGGAAAAAGGGGGCACGGCCTATACGGTGCGGTACGCCAGGCGGAATGGGCTGCCCGTGGTCAACCTGTACCGGGGCGAGGGGGAGCAGACCGCCCTTTTCCCGGGAAATGAAGAATAAAACACAAGCGCATCCGACTTTGATTCGGGTGCGCATTTGTTTTCTGTATGAACAAATTTGATCCGGACGTTCCGCCGGAAACCTCAGGGCCGCTTTTTGTAGACGGACATGAGGAAGGAAAGGCCCATGGCCATGTAGCCGCAAAGGAGGTAAAGCCCGGCGGCCTCATAATGGGCCAGGGTGAGAAAATCCACCATGATGGCGGTGGCGTTCAGGTACACCAGCGGCGGGATCAGCGGCAGAAACCAGCGCAGCCGGACCGTCCGCCCGGAATAAATTCCCAAGATCACGGCGAACACGGGATCGACAAAATACTGCAGGAACATGTAGACCACAAAGCCCTCGTCGCCGCCGATCAGCCGGAGGGCCAGCAGGGGCAGAACAAACATCAGCGCCGCGCTGATGAGAAAAACCACGATCACCCGGAGGATGACGCCCTTCGCTTCCTGACTGAATTGCTGCTTTTTCATAGCTTGAAATCATCCTCGCTGTATTGTTCTGTGTGGATGGGCGGCGCATTTCTCGGCTCCCGCCGCAGAGGATCGTATTCATATTTTTTACAGGCCTTGCCCTTTGGCTCTCGGTGCAGGACACACACGGGTTCCTGGCCGTCCCGGCTGCCGTTGTGGCGGCAATAGCGGCACTCCGGCTCGATCTGGGCGCCGAACAGCCGCTTTTTTTTCTTTTTTCCAAACATAGCGATCCCTCCACATTCGCAATTATATACCGGATCGGGGGAAAAAGCAAGATAGCGCTTAAGGCGTTAGCCGCGAATTGTGCGGTGTTGCCGCAATCTTTGTGTGGCGCTGCCGGAGATTTCCGGCCCGTCCTGTCATATTTCAGGCAGCTCTGCAATACCGTTATACAGATCGACCGATCATCCCCTCGCGTTGGGGGGAATACTTACCAGGAAAAGGAGACCCGAAAATGAAAAAAATGATCGCGGCCCTGCTGGCCCTTGCTCTGGCCCTGTCCATGACAGCCTGCACCGGTGCGGGCGGGGGAGAAAGCGGCGCTGCCGGCACAAGCTCTGCCGCCACAGCTGAGTAAACAGCAAAAGGCCCTTCCGGCGTTTCTTCCGGAGGGGCCTTGTTTTTTGGAACTGATGAGCTGGCAGGCTTTCCGCACCCTCTGTTCTTAGAAAGAGTAGCTTCCGGCTTCCAGATGATGGGTCTCGCCGCCCGGGAAGATCAGCTGCGCCTCGCAGTTGAAGGGGACGGTGACGTCGTAATGGAGAACGTCACCATCGTAGTGCCAGGCCACCTTGTAGAGACCGGAGGCGGAATCCATGGTCATTTCCACCCTGCGCAGCCGGGGATCGGGCATGGGACGGATAATGGCTTTCCTGTAGCCGGGAGCCTCCTCAATGGGGTTCAGGCCGCAGACGTTCCGGTACATCCAATCCATAATGGAGCCGTAGGCGTAGTGGTTCAGGCTGTTCATGCCCGTACCGCTGATGGAGCCGTCCGGCAGGATGGAATTCCAGCGCTCCCACACGGTGGTGGCTCCCATTTTGACCTCATAGAGCCAGCTGGGGTAGTCCTTGTTCAAAAACAGGCTGTAGGCGTAGTCGTTGGCGCCGTTGTCGGAAAGGGCCCGGTTCAGAAAGGGAGTGCCGCAGAAGCCGGTGTTCAGATGCATGTTGTTCTTTTCCAGCAGACCCTTCAGGGTGTCCAGCACCTTGTCCCGGCAGCCATCGGGATACAGGCCGAAGAACAGGCTCAGCCCGCAGCCGGTCTGGGTGGCGTGAATCTTCAGGGCGCCGTCCGGCTCAAAGTATTCCGCCAGGATCGCCCCTTTGATCTTCTTCGCCAGGGCCTCGTAATCCGCCTGGTCCTCCTTCCGGCCCAGGGCCTTCGCCGCCTTGGCGGTGAGGGTGGTGGAGTAGTAGTAGAAGCAGGAGGCGGTGTAGGGAAGGCTGGTAGCCCCAAAGGGATTCTGGGTGTCGCCGTCCTCCCGGTCCAGAGCCAGCCAGTCTCCCAGCTGACGGCCCCGGAGCCACAGGCCCCGGCCGCCGTCGGCCTCGTCATCCCGGCGGATGCGCTCCACCCAGTCCTTCATCACGGGATACTCCTCCCGGAGCAGGGTGGGGTCGCCGTAGTTTTCGTAGACCGCCCAGGGCATCATGGTGGCCACGTCGCTCCAGATGGCGCAGCCCTTGGGGTTTCCGGCAAGGAAGGAGACGTTTTCAGCGATGACCGCTTTCAAATATTCCTCCCGCTCGTTTTCGGGCTTCCGGTCATAAGCTGCTCTGAGGGCAGGATACTTGTCGATGGCGGCATCCAGCGCCTCCTGATCATTGGGAGGCAGGGCCATAAAATCGCCGGGATCCAGATCAATGCTCAGATCGGCGCTTTTCTTCGGCTTGGGGGCGGGAATGAAGAAGGGCACAGAGCCGTTGTAGCAGGACTGCTCATGCTGAATATTGCGCACAAAGTGGTGGAAGAAGGCGGGCATGTATAGGTTTTTGCAGGCGGTGGCGGTGATAATGGCTGCGTCGCCGGACCAGCCCAGCCGCTCGTCCCGCTGGGGACAGTCGGTGGGAATATCCAGGAAATTGTCCATCTGGCCCCACATGGCGTTGAGGAACAGCCGGTTTACCAGGGGATTGTCCGTTTCGATGCGGCCGATGGGGTCAATGTCCGAGCGGATGTGACAGGCCACAAAATCCTCGGGGCGGACGTCGGCGACGCCCTCCACCTTCACAAAGCGGAAGCCGTAGAAGGTGAAGTGGGGACGGATCCTCTGGGCAGTGCCGTCGGAGACATAGCGGTATTCCGCCTTTGCCGCCCGCAGGTTATCCCGGTAGAAGCACCCGTTCTGCATGACCTCGCTGTAGGTCAGCACGATCTCTGTGCCTGCGGGCTCATGGACGTTCAGCTCCACCCAGCCCGTCATGTTCTGGCCGAAATCCAGAACGGTCTCATCCTTCGGGGTGCGGATGATCTCCACCGGGGCGATCTCCAGCTTCTTCACGATCTTCGGGCCTCTCCGGGCCACCAGGGGAGTTTTCTCCTGCCGGACCACCACGCCGGAGGGGGCGGGGCCGCCCACCTTGTCCCAGCCGGCCCGGGTGGCGTCGTAGTGCTCGCCGTCATAGATGTTGGAAAAGGCCACGGGGGAGGGATAGCTCTCCCAGCTTTCATCGGAAACGATGACCTTCTCGCTGCCGTCTGCCAGGGTCACATGGAGCTCGCAGATGGCCTGCATGGTGTCGCCGTACAGGTCGTGATACCGGTCAAAGACAATGTCGCCCTTGTACCAGCCGGGCCCCAGAGCCAGAACAATGGAGTTCTTGCCCGCTTTCAGCTGATCGGTCACGTCAAAGGTCTGGTACTCCAGAAAACCGTCGTAGCAGTGGTAGCCCGGCAATAGGTATTCATCGCCGGATTTTTCATGATTGATCTCCATTTCGTAGATGCCCAGGCCGCACACATAGGCTCTGGCGGAGCGCACGTCGCCGGGCAGGGTGAATTCCTTCCGGAGCAGGGGCTGGGTCTCCTTGTCCTCAAAATCGGCGGCGATCCACTGGGCCTGCCAGGGCTCGTCCTCCTTGGCGGTCTCGAACCAACTGGAGGCGGAGGCGCTGTCGCCCCTGTCGCCCCAGACGGTGACCGTCCACTCATAGCGGGTCCGGGGGGAAAGCTCCACCGGGGCCTCAAAGGCCAGAGAGGAGAGGTCCTCCCGTTTTCCGCTGTCGTACAGCTCCTGTCCGCAGGCAGTTCTTACAGTGATCTGCGCGGCGGTCTGGTGCTTGCTTTCCGTCTCCTCTGCCACCCAGGAAAAGACGGGATGCGCTCCCAGATCCATGCCCAGAGGGGTGACGTAGTGGTTCGTTCTCAAATGTGTGATTTTCATAATTTTATTCCTCCCAAAAGTGCTGTTTAAGAGTATATCACTAAGACGAGAAAATGAAAAGGCCTTTTGGAAAGATCAAAGAAAAATGTTGACTTTCTAACCAATTCCATGTAAGCTCTCTTTGAAAGGGAGGATACAACGTATGGAGAAAAAATTTGCGCGGATCACCCTGGATAAGGAATTCCGCATCAGCCGGATCGACAAGCGCATTTACGGTTCCTTTATCGAGCATTTGGGCCGTGCGGTGTACGGCGGCATTTATCAGCCGGGCTATCCCTCCGCCGATGAGGAGGGCTTCCGCCGGGACGTCCTGGACCTGGTCCGGGAGATCGGCGTGCCCATTGTCCGGTATCCCGGCGGCAATTTCGTGTCGAATTTCTATTGGGAGGACAGCGTCGGCCCCGTGGCGGAACGCCCCCGGCGGCTGGAGCTTGCCTGGCGCAGCACCGAGCCCAATCTGGTGGGCGTCAACGAATTCTCCTCCTGGGCCAAAAAGGCCGGTACGGACGTGATGATGGCGGTGAACCTGGGCACCCGTGGGATCGAGGCGGCCTGTAATCTGCTGGAATACTGCAATCATCCCTCCGGCACTAAGTACAGTGACCTCCGGATCTCCCACGGCGTGGAGAAGCCCCACGGGATCAAGGTCTGGTGCCTGGGCAACGAGATGGACGGCCCCTGGCAGACCGGCCACAAAACGGCCGGGGAGTACGGCCGCCTGGCCGATGAGACCGCCAAGGCCATGCGGCAGATCGATCCCTCTGTGGAGCTGGTGGTCTGCGGCAGCTCCAATACCCAGATGCCCACCTATCCCCAGTGGGAGGCTACGGTGCTGGAGGAAGCTTACGACAGCGTGGACTTTATCTCTCTGCACACCTACTATGGCAACCGGTTCCACGACACCGCCAATTTCCTGGCCCAGAACGACGATATGGACCACTTCATCAAAACCATTATCGCCACCTGCGATTTTGTCAAGGCGAAGAAGCGGGCAAAGAAGGATATGATGCTCAGCTTTGACGAGTGGAACGTGTGGTTCCACGCCAATGAAAACGATGATGACACCATGAAGAACCGCCCCTGGGCTGTGGCGCCCCATCTTCTGGAGGATCACTACGACTTTGAGGACGCTCTGCTGGTGGGCCTGATGCTCATCACCTTGCTGAAGCATTCCGACAGGGTCCGCATGGCCTGCATGGCCCAGCTGGTGAACGTGATCGCCCCCATCATGACCGAGGAAAACGGCCCGGCCTGGAAGCAGACCATTTTCTATCCCTACCTTCACGCCTCAAAATACGGCAGAGGGATCGCTCTGGACACCGCCCTTCGCTCCTCCCGGCACGACACCAGGGACTTCACCGATGTGACCGATGTGGATTCCGTGGCCGTGTGGGACGATGAGAAGGAGGAATTGACAGTATTTGCCGTCAACCGGGACCTGAAGGAGGCCATCACCCTGGAAACGGACCTGCGCAGCTTTACGGGCTACCGCTTCAAGGAGCACATCGTGCTGGAGCATGACGACTTTTTCGCGGTGAATTCCGCAGCCGGCCAGACCGTGGCGCCCAAGACTGTCACGGACAGGGACGTGCAGGAGGAGGGCGCGCTCAAGAGCGTTCTGGCCCCGGCGTCCTGGAACGTGATCCGGTTCGCCAAAAACTAAAGGCAACACCGCACAATTCTAAGTGCCGGATTGCGTCGGCAAATTTTTCGCCAGATGAAGCAAAAACCGGAGGCCATACTTTGTGTATAGCCGAGGATTTTTGCAAAATATGACGGAAAATTTGCAAGTAATATGGCACTTAAGGCGTTAGCCGTGAATTGTGCGGTGGTGCCTAAAGAACAGAAAAAGTTCTTGCAGCCGTCCTGGGTTCCCTCTGACGTGAGGGCGGGAGAGAAAACAATGGCCTGTACTTTTGGCGGTGTATGCAGCTTTGCTAAGGGCTCTCTCCCTCAGTCAGCTGCGCTGACAGCTCCCTCATCAGAGGGAGCCAAGGGCGAGGCACCCACAAAGCCTCCCTCTGACGAGGGAGGTGGCACGGCGTAAGCCGTGACGGAGGGAGAGAAAGCGATGGACTATACTTTTGGCGGTGTATGTAGCTTTGTTAAGGGCTCTCTCACCCTCAGTCCAGAGGGAGGCTAAGGTCAAGAACAGTCTTCCCGAAAGGGTTATCGACAAATAAAAGAGACCCGGTTTCCGGGTCTCTTTTGCTTTGTGTTATGCGGTTCTCAGCCGCCCTGCCGGAGCTGGTACAGCGCCAGGATCACCACGCAGGCGTGGGCGCGCTGGCTGGTGCCCTGGGGATCGAAGCTGTTATCCCCCAGGCCGTGGACCAGCCCTGTGGCACGGCAGGCGTACACCCCGTTTCTGGCCCAGTCGGAGATGCTGCTGTCGTCGGTAAACAGCTCGGGGTCGGCTTCCGCCGTCAGGCCCGCATATCGTGCCAGAATGGCGCACATCTGCTCCCGGGTGATGGACTCGCCGGGATGGAAGGTGCCGTCTCCAAAACCGGCGATGAAGCCCTGCTCCCTGGCCCAGATAATGGCGCGGCACATGCCATCAGAGGTGTTCAGAGGAACGTCGGAATAGCCGGTGGAGGTGGCGTTCATATACTGCTTGGTGTCCACGCCGTCCAGGCTGGCCAGGGCGGTGACAAACTGAGCCCTGGTGATCTGGTTTCCGGGGCCGAAGCTGTTGTCCCCGTAGCCGTGGAACAGCCCGGCGCACACGGCCCGGTTCACCACGTTAAAATACCAGATGTCGGAATAGACGTCGGTAAAAATGGCGTCGTTGGACAAGACGGAGGCTGACATGACGCTGCTGACCGAGCCGCCCTTCACCGCAATGGCCTTGTAGGTGCAGCCGGTCATGTACACAGGCCCCGTATAGGGGGTGCTGCTTTCCGTGGGCGTGGAGCAGTCGGTGGTGTAATAGATGTCGGCCCCTTCCGTGGCACAGCTCAGGGTCACATAGCCGCCGGAAGCGGAAATAGTGGGCGTCTTGGGCTTAGCCGGGGCGAGCCTCTCCACAAAGAGGGAAGAGACATAGCCCGTTTTGCCGTCCGCGGTGACCACCTTGTACCATGTTGTGGAAGTGACGCCGCCGTCGGTGATGGACTGTCCGGTGGTCTCCTCCAGGATCACCAGCATCAGTCCCCGATACATGGTGGTGACGATGATGGAACTGGTGTTGGGCTCATTGCGGAGCCGCACGCCGTTCCCGGTGAGTCTCCCATTGTAGTTGTCGGGGGAGGGGGCCTCAGGAGAAAGCTGCTCGCCATAGGCAGTTTTCAGATACGAGGCCACCTGGGAGGCGGAGGCATACTGGCTGCTGAGCAGGGAGGGATTGACCGGGGCCGGGGAGCCGTCGGCGTTATAGGCATAGCCGTCCTCACCGATGGTAAGACCGTCCACCGTGCAGCTGACGTCGTATTCATAATTCGAGTAGTGGACCATTTTGCCGTCCAGCTGATACCAGCCGTTTACAGGATATTGGGTGCCCAGATCGAACACGTGCCACATGGTCCAGTTCCGTCCGCTGCCGAGCACAGGGCCCCGAAGCATGTTGACGCCGGGCTCGCTGTTGTCGGTGACCTCGTTGCCGCCGATATAAATGCCTACATGGGCTTTCACGCTTTCGCTGCCCCCATCGGGCATGGTCAGGGTCAGGCCGTGGATCCGGGGAAGACCATTGCTGATGTAGCCGGAATAGGCGCAGTTTTCTCTGACCTGGGAGGTGGCGCCGCCTTGGCAGCCACTGACGCCTACATCAGAGAAGTAAGCGCAGATCAGGCCGGCGCAGTCGCTGGTGCGGACAGTTTTTCCATCCACTGTAGTGGATTGGCCCTTAGCGCCGTAAACATAGAGCCAGCCGTCACGATGGGCTTTGATGCCGTGCTGGGCCAGGCCCAGGGAGGTGGGGGTCTCCCGGGCGGAGGCGGAGAGGCCGCCGGAAAGGCCAAGGAGAAGGGATAGTACCGTCAGCAGGCTCAAAAGCCTGCGAAAATTTTTCTTGCTGTGTTTCACAATAGTTTCCTCTCATTTCTACAGGATGCTCTCATGGCGGGTGTGCGCTGTCTCCGCAAAACAGGAACCCACAAAGATTACAAAACGGTAACATTGTAGCATGGATTTCGACTTTTTTCAAGGTGAAAGGACTATTTTACATAATATTCCAGTTTTTGCCCATTGGATGGGGGAGGAAAACGGAGAGAGCGACTACATGTTGTTTCGGAATTTCCCGGCTTTTCCAGGGTGGAGGCAGGAAAAAGGGATTGACAAGAGAAGCGTTTTCAGGGATAATGATGGTGTATCGGAAGGATCATTTTTTGCGTCCGCTCCCATGGAGCAGATCGCATCGAGATAGAAAGGACGGTCTTTTTTATGAAACTGAAGGGCAAACGCATCGGGTGTATGCTCCTTGCCGCCGGGCTGCTGGCCTGCACCCTGCACGGCTCGGCCGCCGGGGCGGATGGTTCCGTTTCCCGCCAGGCCCCCGAGGACGGTTCTGTTTCCCAGCTGGCGCCCGAGGACGGCTATGTCTCCGAAATGTTTGTTGTGGACAGCGCCGACGCTGTGGAGCGGATGGCGGCGGGGGGAACCACCGGCTATGACGGCGCCGATCTTTACAGCCAGCTCAATACCCGGCAGAAGGCCTGCTTTGACGCCATTGCCGGCCTGTCCATTGATCAGATCCTGGCCGGCTCCACGGTGACCGATTCCGGCAGCGGCAGGCGATACCGGCAGATTACCCTGCAAGTGGCGGGCGTCAACGATACCACCCTTTCCGGCAGCTTCCGGGACGGCCGGTTCTATTCGGACTCCTCCTCCAAGTCGGCGGAAGCCGGCATTTATACGGACATCTGCGCGGCGATCATCGCCCTGCGGTATGACCGGCCGGACATCTTCTGGACAAACTATCTGCGGTATGGCTACCGCGTGAACCAGATCGGCGCGTCCACGGCGAAGGTCACCGGCGTGAAGGTGGACTTCTGGCTGGAATTCGACGGGGAGGAAAAGGCCCAGCAGGCCCTGGCGCTGGCCAATGCCAGAAGTATTGCCGACAGGGCCATGGCCTCCGGCAGCGACGCCTATACCCGGCTGCTGACTGCCCACGATCTGCTGTGCGAGGGCAACACCTATGGCGACGCCAAGAAAAATGCCAGCCATACGGCGTACAGCGCCCTGGTGTTCGACGATGGGGTGGCCCCTGTGTGCGACGGCTACGCAAAGGCCTTCAAGATCGTCTGCGATTACATGGGGATTCCCTGCGTCACTGCTTCCAGCTCGGACCATATGTGGAACAACGTGCGCATGGACAACGGCAAGTGGTACAATGTGGATCTGACTTTTGACGACTCCGGCGACCGGACCAGCCACGATTATTTCCTGGTGGGCTCCCAGACCCAGATCAACGGCTCGGCCTTTGCCAGCCAGGCCAATTACCGGGAAGTCAATCCCTATCAGGCCTCGTATCAGGGAGATACCACCGGCTCTCTGCGGCCTGTGACCTTCCGGTTCCCCACGAAGAGCGCGGAGAAGTATTCCAATTCGGGGGACGAGCCGGACCCGCCCACGCCCTCCACCGGCTTTGCGGACGTGACGGCTGATGACTGGTTCTATAACAGCGTCAATCAGGCCTGCGAGCAGGGCCTGTTCTACGGCGACAGCGACGGCCTTTTCTGGCCGAACCGTGCGATCAGCCGTGCGGAATTTGCATCGGTGCTGGCCCGGGTGATGAAGATGTCGGACGACGTCCACAATTTCCATGGCTACGCTGATTATCCCGATGTTCACCCGGACGCGTGGTATGCCGACGTGGTTTCCTGGATCACCGCCCTGGGCTATATGAGCGGCGATGAATACGGCTTCCGTCCGGAGGACCCCATCACCCGGGAGGAGATGTGCGCCGTGCTGAACCGCACCATGGGCTATCCGGCGGAGAGCACCAGCTTTAAGTTCAAGGACGACGCCAAAATTTCCGGCTGGGCCAGAAATTCCGTTTACCTGTGCTATACTCTGGGCATCGTTTCCGGCGATGAATACGGCTTTCGTCCCCAGGACAACACCCCCCGCTGCGAGGCGGCCAGCGTGTTTATCCGCTATGCCCGCACCATGGGCTATTCGGATTGAGACAAAATTTCCAAAGAGAAAATTTGGGAGCGCCAGCCAGGGCGCTCCCATTTTTTAGATGTTAGCTTTTAGATGTTAGATTTTAGATAAGATCCTTGGCTCCCTCTGACGAGGGAGGCAAAAGGGCAAAGGCGAGGACAGCTAAGGTGAAGTGCGGCGCCCCACAGCCCTGTCACTAAAGCCGACTGAGAGGGCGAAGATCAGAAAAGTGCGAAGGCCCTGCTGTGAAAATTGACAGAAAAATGAATTATTTCAAAATAGCTATTGTAAATTTTCCGAAAACATGCGATGATAGGAGATAGAAATACCGGTTCGCCCGGCAGAGAGGAGTTTATAATGGTTAAGAAGGGAACTGCTGGTAACGAAAAGAAATTTACGAAAGCGGAAAAAAGCTGGATCATGTACGACTGGGCCAATTCGGTCTACGCCACCAACATGATGGCGGCGCTGTTTCCCGTATTCTTCGGGATGGCCTGCGCCCAGGCCAATCTGGAGAATACAGCCAATACGGTGCTGCTTTCCACCTGCACCTCCATCACCAACCTGATCGTGGCCATCCTGGCCCCAACCTTGGGCGCGCTTGGAGATCACAAGGGCTACAAGAAAAAGCTCTTTGCCATCTTCATGGTTGTCGGCGTGGCCTTTACGCTGATGACCGGCCTTTTCGATGATTACCGCCTGCTGATGGTGGGCTACACCTTGTCCCACATCGGCTTCTCCGGCTCCTGTCTGTTTTACGACAGCTTCCTCACCGACGTGACCACGCCGGAGCGGATGGACCGGGTGTCCTCCTGGGGCTACGCCATGGGCTACATCGGCGGCAGCACCATTCCGTTTGTCCTGTCCATTGTGATCCTGCTGACCATGGGCTACAGCATGACCGCCTTCAAGCTGGTGATGATCCTGACCTCCGTTTGGTGGCTGGTGTTCAGTATCCCCACGCTGCTCAACGTCCATCAGACCCACTATGTGGAGTCCTCCGAAAACCTGGTGCGTTCCTCCCTGCATAACCTTTGGGCGACGGCCAAGGACATTTTCCGGAACAAGAAGGTTT
Source organism: uncultured Acutalibacter sp. (assembly GCA_964600905.1). Classification (GTDB taxonomy): domain Bacteria; phylum Bacillota; class Clostridia; order Oscillospirales; family Acutalibacteraceae; genus Acutalibacter. Next base: position 12,038 of record CAZRLJ010000013.1, read on the forward strand.
TTCTGTTTATCCTGGCCTATTTCTTCTACATTGACGGCGTGGGCACGGTCATTTCCGTTTCCACATCCTATGGCACCACCCTTGGCCTGGATCAGACCGCTATGATCCTTGCGCTGCTGGTGACCCAGATCGTGGCGGTGCCCTTTTCCATCCTCTTTGGGAAGCTCTCCGCCAAGGTGGGGGCTGTCCGGCTGCTGCTGGTGGCGGTAAGCGTCTATGTGGTCATCTGCTGTGTGGGCTTCTTCATGGGCTTTAATATCGAGCAGAATCCCGCGGGCACGGCGGGCTACGAGGGAGCCATGTCTCTTTCCACCACCCTGTTCTGGTGCATGGCCTTCCTGGTGGGCACGGTGCAGGGGGGCATTCAGGCCATTTCCCGCTCCCATTTCGGCAAGCTGATCCCCGCTGAGCGCTCCAACGAGTATTTCGGCTTCTTCGATATTTTCGGCAAGTTTGCCGCCGTGGTCGGCCCCGCTCTGATGGCGTTTTTCACCCAGGCCACCGGCAGAGCCTCCATCGGCATTATCAGCCTGGTGCTGCTGTTCCTGATTGGCTTTGTCATTCTCTTCTGCAACCGGAAGCTCCTGTCCGTGCAGGAAGAGGCGTAGTACGTCTTTTGCGGGAACCGCGGAGCCGCTTCCGCTCCGTCTGTGCAGCAAACAAAAATGGAGCCTCCGCAGGAGGCTCCATTTTTATGGCCAAAGGGATCAGTGATTATGCCAGCAGACGTGCCTTTTTCAGGCCGGCGGTCAAGGGCTGATACAAAACCAGGGTAAAGACCGCGTTCAGGCCGCCCTTGATGGCGTTGAAGGGGAGAAAGGCGGGCAGCAGCATGTCGGCCACGGCCTCCCGGGGATAGCCCATGTAAATGGGAGTGATCAGGTAATTCCACAGCATCATCAGCGCCACCATGACGGCCGCGCCGCAGAGCAGGCTCAGCGCCGCCCGGGCAAAGCTCTTTCGCTTGTGGTAGATCAGGGCCGCCACACAGGCAAAGGAGCAGCTGGAAAGCACATTCATCACAAAGCCCCAGATCCCGGTGCTGCTGAAGGTCACCATCTCCAGAAATGCGGTGATCACGGAGATCAGCAGGGAGGCCACCGGGCCGTAAATGAATCCGGCCATGGCAATGATAACGTCCTTGGGCTCGTAGTGGAGGAAGGGCACCGCCGGGACGATGGGAATGCGGATGAGCGCCACCATGACATAAGCAATGGCGCAAAACATTCCGATGGTCGTGATCTTCTTCGTTCTTTCGTTCATAAGCCAACACCTCGTTGAAAATGATTACAAAAAGTCCCGGAAAATGAAAATGCCCCGAACAAAATTGTTCGGGGCAGCGAAACAGACAACCTTCCAAATGCCGGAAAACGCTGTATCATCTTCTCTCATCCGGACTTGGCAGCCATGTGACCACAGCCGCTTCACCGTCGGTACCGGAATCACACCGGTTCGGCAACAGGCTTTCGCCCATTGTTCGCAGACTATACTGCCGGTAAGGAATTTCACCTTGCCCCGAAGACCATTTGCGAGTATTATAATA
>CAZRLJ010000013.1:13680-32962 GCA_964600905.1 uncultured Acutalibacter sp.
ACTGCCGGTAAGGAATTTCACCTTGCCCCGAAGACCATTTGCGAGTATTATAATACCATAGGCTCCCACACTTGTCAAGATGGCAACCGATAGTTCCGTATAGTTGGTAGCCAAAAGCATATTTTTGGGGTATGATTTCGCAAAAAGGAGGCGTTTTGAATGGCATTGGGTGAAAGAATTCAGGCTTGCAGACTGAGCGCAGGGATGTCCCAGGAAAAGGTTGCCGAGCTGGTGGGCGTCAGCCGCCAGGCCGTTACAAAATGGGAGACGAACCGATCTGCCCCAAATACCGAAAACCTTTTTAAGCTGGCGGAAATCTTTGGCACAACGGTGGATATGCTGCTGGCTTCTGGGGAGGAAAGCAAGCAGTCTCAGGCGGAGCAGATCTACCGCCTTTATAAGCAGGCGGCGGAAAAAGAAGCCACCCTCAAAAAGCAGAAGGTGAGGAAAAATCTTTTGACCGCCCTGCTGGTTGTCCTTACGTACCTGGCGCTCTATCTCATTGGCCGGGTCATCTGGTGCGATATGCCCCGAAGCAATGTGATCGGTTGGCTCGTCAGTGTGATCCCCTCCGGCCAGCACAGCTATTTGTACGGCTGGCTTCTTAGCAGCCGCCTGTTCTGGGGCGCAATGGGAGTTTCCGCGATTCCCGCCCTTTGGGGAAAATACAGGTTTTCCTGGGTCACCCTCCTTGGTTTTGTGATCGGGTTTGCAGCGGGGATGCTCTTTGGCCCCAATCCCGCAGGCGCCGCCCTGGGACAGGACCACTACGGCTGGGCCATTTGGGGAGCCATTTACCTTGTGTCTGCGGCGGTGGGAATCGCTGTGGAAAAGTATCAGAAAAAGCGACCATCGGAAAGGGGAAGTGCAGAAGAATGAAGCTGTTTTGCAAAGAGGAAATGCAGGCTCTGGAAGGACGGGCAGAGGATCAGGGCGTGACCATGGCAGTGCTGATGGAGCAGGCCGGGAGGGCCCTTGCCGTGGAAACGGAAAGCCGCTGCCGTTCCCTTGGAGGAAAGCGGGCGGTTTTGCTCTGCGGCAGGGGAAACAATGGGGGAGACGGCTTTGTCTGCGCCCGCTGCCTGGCGGAATCGGGAATGGGCTGTGCTGTGATTTTGGCCCAGGGCCTGCCGGAAACGGAGCTGGCTCGGCAGGCCCATGATATGCTGCCGGAGGGGGTTCCCTGCATGACGTGGGACAAAAGTGGGGAGGCGGCCCGCCTTCTGGAGCAGGCGGATGTGATCGTGGACTGCGTCTTCGGGTTCGGCTTCCGGGGAGCGCTTTCCGGCCCCGCAGCCGATCTGATCGGCGCGGCCAATGGGCAAAACTGCCTGAAAATCGCGGCGGACCTGCCCAGCGGCGTGGAGTGCGATACGGGCCGGGTCAGCCCGGCTGCTTTCCGGGCGGACGTCACCGTGGCCTTTACCGCCAAAAAGCCCGCCCACGGCTCTTACCCGGCCAAGGAATTCTGCGGGGAGACAGCAGTGCGGCAGGTGGGCGTGCCGCCGGAATTGACCATGGCGGCAAAAACCCGCTGCTTTGAGCCGGACAAGGATTTTTGCCGGGCCTGGCTGAAGGAGCCGGAGACCCAGAGCAATAAGGGTGATCTGGGCAGGCTGCTGCTGGTCTGCGGCAGCTACGGCATGGCCGGAGCCTGCATCATGGCGGCCAGGGCGGCCCTGCGCTGTGGCGCGGGGCTGGTGCAGATTGCCGTGGAGGAAAGCATTTATCCCATTGTGGCCCAGGCGGTTCCGGAGGCGGTTTTTCTGCCCCTTTCCTGGCAGAACCGCCGGGAGGAGAGCGGAGGGCTGTTGTGCCGGGCCCTGGAAAAAGCCTCCGCCTGCCTGGTGGGCTGCGGCCTGGGAGAGCTGGCGGAGACAGTGTGTCCCGTGGTTTTCTCCCACTGCGCTGTCCCTCTGGTGGTGGACGCGGACGCCCTGAATTTCGCCGCCCGGCATCCCGGTTCTCTGGGAGAGGTAAAGGCCCCGCTGATCCTGACCCCTCACCCCGGGGAGATGGCCCGGCTGGAAGGAAAAGCCATTCCAGAGGTTCAGGCGGACCGGCTGGATACGGCGCTGAAAACAGCGGGGGAGACCGGGGCGGTAACGGTGCTGAAAGGGGCAGCCACGGTGATCGCCGGGCCGGATGGGCGGCGGGCCGTGAATCCCACCGGGAATCCGGGAATGGCCAAGGGCGGCAGCGGCGACGTGCTGGCGGGCATGATTGCCTCCTTTTCAGCCCAAGGCATCCCACCCTTTGAAGCGGCGGTGCTGGGCGCTTATCTTCACGGGCTGGCAGGGGATCTCTGCGCCGCAGAGCTGGGAACCAGAGCCATGTTGCCCACCGATTTGCTCTCCCGGCTTCCGGAAGCATTTCTGTCTTTACTTTGAGAAAATTTGGTGCTATAATGACCGGAAACGGTTCCTATGTCAGCGCCGTTTGCCCGTGTCGGCGAAAACGACAGGGAAGATGAAATTTCTGGGGAGGAAGCAATGTATACTTATCTTTGGTGCTTTTTCGCCTTTGCCTTTCTGGGATGGTGCGGCGAGGTCTGCTTTGCCGCAATCAAGGAGCACCGGTTTGTAAACCGGGGCTTTCTTAACGGCACCCTCTGTCCCATTTACGGTCTGGGCGTGGTGCTGATCGACTTCTGCCTGCGCCCCTTTGGCAACAGTCTTGCCCTGCTGCTGATCGGCAGCATGGTGGTGGGTTCCGGGCTGGAGTGGCTGGCGGGTTTCCTGCTGGAAAAGCTCTTTCACCAGAAATGGTGGGATTATTCCAATGAACCCCACAATTTGAACGGCTATATCTGCCTGCGGTTCTCCATTCTGTGGGCCTTCTCCGGCGCGCTGGTGGTTGGGGTCGTCATGCCCTTTGCCCGGCAGATCATCTCCCACATTCCCCGGAACGTGGGGTGGCCGCTGCTGATCGTATTTTTGTGCCTTACGCTGGCGGATTTCGTGGTGACGGTGGTCGCCATCGTGGATTTGAATATGCGGCTGAAAAAGCTGGAATATGTGTCCCGCAAGCTGAAGGTGGGGTCCGATTTCTTGGGCGAGAGGCTGTATCAGCACGTGGCGACAGTGGATGCCAAGCTGGAAGGCCTGGAAAAGGATTGGCAGAAAGAGGCAGCCCGGCTGAAGGAAAAGTACGAGCAGGCGCTGGCGTCCAATTTCATCCATCGCCGTCTCCTCCGCGCCTTTCCCGATCTCCGGTCTCTGCGGCACAATGAGGAGCTGGAAAACATTCGCCTCCGTATCAATGAGGCGCGGCAGAGGTCCTCAGCGGCCATCCAGCGCCGGAATGAGGCCGCCATTGCCGCCTATGAGGAAAAGCTCCCCGAGGGAGCGGAGCGGCCCTTCGCCTTTGGCCTGTGCTATGAAAAGCTGTTCTGGATTTTTATGATCGGCAGTGTGGTAGGTTTTGTGCTGGAAACCCTGTATGCCCTGGCGGTGCCACCCCATCAGTTTGAGCTTCGGGTGGGGCTGGTGATCGGCCCCTTCATCCCCGTTTACGGCCTGGGGGCGGTGGCGATCACGCTGGTGCTGTACCGGATGTACAACCAGCGGGATTTCCTGATCTTTCTGGCCAGCCTGGTGATCGGCGCGGGCTTTGAGTACCTGTGCAGCTTTTTGCAGCAGGCCATGTTTGGCACCGTGAGCTGGGAATACAGTGATTCCTTCCTGAATATCAGCGGCCGCACCAATCTGCTGTACGGCTTTTTCTGGGGCATCCTGGGCCTGGTCTGGGTCAAGGACCTGTACCCCGTCCTGTCCCGGAAGATTCAGCGCATCCCCAAAAAGACGGGACGCATCCTGACGGTGATCTTCACTGTTTTTATGGCGTTTGATATTGCCCTTTCCGCCGGCGCCGTGTACCGGCAGTCCCAGCGGGTGAATCAGATTCCCGCAACCAACAGCGTACAGCGGTTTTTCGACGCCTATTATCCCGATGAGGTGCTGGAGGTCTTTTTCCCCAACATGCAGTACGTGGGCAGGCCGGAGCTTCCCATGGACCGGCCGCTCCCGCCCTTTGGTGAAGAATAAATATTGATTGCAGCAAAAAGTCCTGCCAGCGGCAGATTGCCGGGGCAGGACTTTTTTGTGCCTGTTTCAGAATTTTAGTGATTTACCAGCGGGAAGCTCACTGTTACATAGAACAGGTCGCCGTCGGTATGGATCCCGAATTGGCCGCCGCAGGCCTCCGTAAAGCTCTTGGCAATGGAAAGCCCCAGGCCGCTGCCCTCGGTGGTGCGGTTTTCGTCTCCCCGGACAAACCGGGCGGTCAGGTCGTCGCCGTTCATGGTGACCTCATTTTTCGAGATGTTCCGGATGCCCACCTGGGCCATGCCGTTCTGGACCAGCAGCTGGATATACACCCGGGAGCCCTCCAGCGAATACTGGGCGCAGTTGCGGATCAGGTTCTGGAAGACCCGGTACATCCGCTGGCCGTCGGTGTAAACCATAATGGGAGCTTCCGGAATGTCCACCCGCCAGGTAAGGCCGGAGCTTTCCAGGGTCTCCTCCATTTCCGCCAGGGTCTGCTGCAGGAGCTTTCCGAAATCCAGCTCCTTTAAGTCCAGGCTGATGTTGCCCGTGGCCGCCTTGGAGACCTCAAATACATCCTGCACGATATAGCTGAGCCGGTCCGCCTTGCTGGAAATGGTGTTGACGTAGTCCATCACGTGGGGCGGAAGATCGGGTTCCTTTTTCAGCAGCTCGGCATAGCTGATGATGGAGGTCAGGGGCGTTTTGAGGTCGTGGGACACATTGGTGATCAGCTCCACCTTGGTGCGGTCGGCCTTGACGCCCTCATCCACCGCTTTCTGAATGCCCGTGCGGATACTGTTGAGCTGAAGGGCGCAATGGTACAGGTTGGAGGTGGGGGGCACGTAGTTTACGGCGTCCAGGTGGCCCCCATACATCTCATTGATCTGGAGCATCAGCAGGTTCCAGTCCTGGAGGTCCTGCCGCAGGCTGACGATGTACCAGGAAATGACGCCGCCCACGCCCACAACCACCGTCGCGCCGAACAGGAGCAGCAGGATGGGGGAGTAGAACAGGGCGTCGTTCATCAGGGCCATGACAAGGCAGGACAGCAGCAGGATGCCCAAAATGGCGCCCAGGCAGGAATACACCCGCCGAAGGCAGCGCTGTTCAAAGGTGGGCAGGTTCTGATAGTCGTTTACCTTTACCAGAATGCTGTGCAGGATGTTGTGCCCGAAAAACCGCCGGTTGTGGCCAATGTCCAGGCAGAGAAAATAGAGGGCCAGCAACAGCAGGCAGGAGACAATCGTAAAGAACAGGAAAACATTATACCGGTACGGCCCAATGACGCAGAAAAAGAGAACCAGCAGGAACATGGCCAACAGCTTTATCTCCACCCACACCTTGCCGAGCACACCGGCAATGCGGCTTTCCAGCTCTTTTCTGTCCGGGCGGAACAGAAACACCATCACAAACGCTGCGATCAGCAGCAGCAGGCCGATCCCGGTGGGAATGATTCCGTGATACAGGATGCCCAGGGAGCGGTCGTCAGGGAACCCCTGCATGATCTCAAAGAAGGAAAGAATGTTTTCATACATTTGCGTCTGCGTCAGGAAAACTGCAAGTACGATCAGTCCCACCACCGCTGTAGCGGAGCAGCACAGCAACAGCAGCAGACACAGCCAGGAGACCATGCCCTTAAAGAGATTAGTGCTTTTCGATTTTGTATCCAATGCCCCACACCACCTTTAAGTATTCCGGCTCGCTGGGATTCAGCTCGATCTTCTCCCGGATGCGCCGGATATGTACCATCACGGTATTTTCAGTCGAATAGGCCGATTCGTTCCAGATTTTTTCGTAAATTTCCTCCGCCGGGAAAATGCGGCCGGGATTGCGCATAAGCAGCTCCACGATCTTGGTCTCCGTGGCGGTGAGCCTGACCGGCTCGCCGTCGGCATAGAGCACATGCTCATCGGTGCGGAAGGTGAGCCTTCCGTTGACGATGGCGCTGTCGGAGCTGGCGTTGACGTCGCCCAGGCTCATGTACCGCCGCAGGTGGGATTTTACCCGCGCGGAAAGCTCCATGGGATTAAAGGGCTTGGTCACGTAGTCGTCCGCGCCTACGGAAAGCCCTAGCACCTTGTCGCTGCTTTCGCTTTTGGCGGAAAGCACAATGATGGGCAGGTTTTTCCGCTCTCTGATCTTCATGATAGCGGAAAGGCCGTCCAGCTGGGGCATCATCACATCGATGATGATCAGATGAATCTCCCGGGTGGTGGCGATGTCCAGGGCTTCCATGCCGTTATAGGCCTTGAATACGGTATAGCCCTCGCTTTCCAGATTCAGGGCGATGGCCCGCACGATCTCCCGGTCGTCGTCCACCACCAGGATATTTTTGTTTTCAGTCCGCTCCATATCAAAAACCTCCTCATGGGAAATACTATATCCTTTCTTCCTTACATTTGCAGGGGAAGAATCTTACAAGAATCATACATTATTTTCTCTCCCTGCGCAACTGCGATTTCACGGGGAAGCTCCGCTTCTTTTCTCTCCCGCTCCCGCATATATTTTTTCAGGACAAAAAGCGGAGGAAACGAAATGAAAGAATTGTGGAAGCAACTGAGAAGAAAGCGGATCCCCCTGTTTTCCGCCCTGGCTATTGTGGCGGTGAGCGGCGCGGTAACTCTGGCGGCCATCGGTAACGGCGGGGCGGTGTTTACCTCCACGGAGATCACCAACTGGGGACTGAGCTTCCAGCAGGAGGGCAGTCCTCCGGTGGGCAACGCCTCCCAGGACTATCTTGCCGGATACGACAGCCTTTACTGCGTGCCTACGGAGGAAAAGGTGCTGTACCTCACCTTTGACGCGGGCTTTGAAAACGGCAATACGCAGCAGATCCTGGACGCCCTGAAAAAGCACGGCGTATCGGCCACCTTCTTTCTGGTGGGAAACTATTTTGAAACACAGCCGGAGCTGGTAAAGCGTATGGTGGAGGAAGGCCATACGGTGGGAAATCACACCTACAGCCATCCGGATATGTCCGCCATTGCCGACAAGGCCAGCTTTCAGGGAGAGCTGGAGAAGAACGCCGCCCTGTACCGGGAGATCGTGGGCCGGGATATGCCGAAGCTCTACCGGCCTCCCCAGGGAAAATTCTGCGAGAGCAACCTGAAAATGGCCCAGGAGCTGGGATACCGCACGGTGTTCTGGAGCCTTGCCTATGTGGACTGGTACGAAAACAACCAGCCCACAAAAGAGGAGGCCTTTGGAAAGCTGCTGCCCCGGATCCATCCCGGCGCCGTGGTGCTTTTGCACAGCACCTCGAAAACCAACGCGGAAATTCTGGATGAGCTCTTGACAAAATGGGAGGAAATGGGCTATACCTTCGGCAATTTGGAGGAGTACTTGCAAGAAAAGATAAGATAATGTATAATATCAGCAACGACCGAAGGACAATACGCGAAACTAAGGGAAGCTCTGATTCGCCATCTGTCGCCAAATTGAACCCGGTTTTTGCGGGCGGCTTTGCGTTCATGCTGCGTTATCAGCCTTGAAAATACACAAAGTATTTCCTGCGGCTTCTGCCTTGCCTGAACACAAATCCGCTCCGCAAAAACTGCAAACACAGTAATACTGCGGGTTTAACTTGGTTCCAGCTGGCTAAATGGACGGGTCAGATCGACGAGAAGATATTTCTAAGCCAGATGGCACATCTGGCTGTGTCAAAAGGACTAAAATCGCAGGAATACTTTGTGTATTTCAAGATTTTAGGACTAAGACAGGCGGAATATATTCCGCCGAGATGTGCCTGGACACTTTATTCAGAGGTTCCCTAAATAAGAGGAAGTAAAAAATGGAAAGTATCGTACAAACGCTGGTGCACGTCTTCAGCCAAGTCATCCCCGGGGAGCTGACAGTGTTTCTGCTGTCATTGATGCCAATCATCGAGCTGCGGGGCGGCATTCTGGCCGCCAAGCTGCTGAATCTGCCCATGACTCCGGCCTTCTTCATCTGCCTTATCGGCACCCTTCTTCCCACGCCCTTCATCCTTCTGTTTATCAACAAAATTTTCGACTGGATGCGCAACACCCGGTTCGTGAAGCTGGTAGATCGGCTGGAGGCCAAGGGAAGAAGCAAATTTGAAAAAATCAATCGGTACAAAAAGCTGGGACTGCTGATCTTCGTGGCGATCCCCCTGCCCGGCACCGGGGCGTGGACGGGCTGTCTGGCGGCGGCGCTGATGAAGATGGATTTCAAGTCCGCCATGATTTCCGTGGCAGGAGGCACCCTGGTGGCGGATATTATCATGTGCCTGATCTCCTACGGCATTTTGGGGTTGGTGATCTGACATGTCCTGCTGGAAGGTGATCGTGGTAGGCGGCGGCGCCTCCGGCCTGATGGCTGCCAATGTGATCCACGATGAGATCAAGCGCTGGGGAGCCGCCCCCTGTGTGATCGACGGAAACAACAAAATGGCCAAAAAACTGCTGGCTACCGGAAACGGCCGCTGCAATTTGAGCCATGAGAAAATCGCTCCCGATTGCTATCACGGGGACCCCCTGGCGGCGGAGGTGCTGGACAAGCTCTCCCCGGAGGCCGTCAGAAAAGAGCTTTCCTCCCGGGGAATTCTGCTGTGGACAGACCGGGAGGGCCGTGTCTATCCCAACGGCAGCCAGGCGGCTCTTGTGGCGGATATTCTGGTCCACGGCTCCGGCAGCTGGATATATGGCTCCCCGGTCACGAAAATCCGCAAGGAGCGGGACGACGAATACGGCGGGGAGCTGTTCCATGTATGGACAGCCGATGGCCAGCTGCACCGGGCGGAGGAGGTCATCCTGGCCTGCGGAGGAAGGTCCTATCCCTCTCTTTCCCTGGGGACCTCCGGCTATGAGCTGGCCAGGTCCTTCGGCCATAGTGTGACGGAGCTTGCGCCCTCGCTGGTTCCTCTGCGCACCAGCAAGCCTGTGCATTTCCTGAAGGGGGCCAGGGCCAGGGGAAAAATCACCCTGTATCAGAAGGGCCGGAAAATTTATGAGGAAACCGGAGAGGTCATTTTTGGGGACAAGCACCTTTCCGGAATCTGCGTGTTCAACGCCTCCTCCTTTCTGCGGGAAACAGGGCTGGACCATGTGGAGCTGGCGCTGGACCTGTTCCCCCAGATGACCCATGAGGAGGTTTGCCGCTACCTGATGGGCGTCCGGGAAAACCGGCCTGTCTGGCTCCGGCAGGAGCTGTTTTCCGGCTCCCTGCCCGAAAAGATCGGGAAAGCGCTCTGCCGGGAGCTGGAGCTGGGCTCCGGCCTCTCCGTGGGGGGACTGTCCTCCGAAGCGCTGGAGAAAGCCGCCGGGCTTGCCAAGGACTGGCGCTTCCCCATCACCGGCGTGGGCTCCTGGCAGGAGGCTCAGGTCACCTCCGGGGGCGTGCCGTTGTCGGAGGTGAATCTGGACACCATGGAGTCCAGGCTGTGCAGGGGGCTGTATCTCACCGGAGAGCTTCTGGACGTGGACGGCATGTGCGGGGGCTATAACCTGCATTGGGCCTGGTTGACGGGGATCCTCGCGGGCCGGGCGGCGGCTGCGGTGAAGGGGACGTTTTGAAAGGGGAAACACACATGATCAGGATCAGCGGCTTGCGGCTGGGGCTGGACTTCCGGGAAGCAGACCTGCGGCGGGCAGCGGCGGTGCGGCTGCGCCTGCCGGAGAGGGCTGTCGGGGAAGTAAAACTGGTAAAAAAATCGGTGGACGCTCGCAAGAAGGACAGCGTCCACTTTGTCTGTGCGGTGGAAGCGGCGGTAGACGCCGATGAAAATCGGCTGATCGCCCGCCTGCGGGACCCTTCCGTGCAGAAAGCGGTTCCTTATTCCTATGAACCCCCAAGGGGGGAGAGGGGAGAGAACGCTCTGCCCCCGGTGGTGATCGGCCTGGGCCCGGCAGGGCTGTTCGCGGCCCTGATCCTGGCTCAGTGCGGCCAGCGGCCCATTGTGCTGGAGAGGGGACTGCCCGTGGAGGAGCGGGAAAGCTCGGTGCAGCGGTTCTGGAAGGAGCGCGTCCTTGATCCGGAAAGCAACGTGCAGTTCGGCGAGGGGGGCGCAGGGGCCTTTTCCGATGGGAAGCTGACCACGGGCACCGGGGACGGGCGGATCCGCAAGGTGCTGGAGGAGCTGGTGAGAGCCGGAGCGCCGGAGGAGATCCTGATCGACGCCAAGCCCCATATCGGTACGGACCGTCTGCCCGGCGTGGTGAAAAGCATCCGGCAGCAGATCATCGCCCTGGGAGGCCAGGTGCGCTTTTCTGCCCGGGTCACGGATTTTCTGGTCCGGGACGGCGCTCTGCATGGGCTGGAGGTGGAAACCGCCGGCGGCAGAGAGACGCTGGAATGCGACAGGGCCATCCTTGCGGTGGGCCACAGCGCCCGGGATATTTTTGAAAAATTATGTAAACTAAATGTACCCCTTTCCCCAAAGGCATTTTCCGTGGGGGTGCGGATCGAGCATCCGGCTGCTGTCATTGACAGGGCCCAGTACGGCGCTTTTGCTGGGCATCCGGCTCTTGGCGCGGCGGACTACAAGCTCTCCTGCCATCTGGAAAACGGCAGGGGTGTGTACACCTTCTGCATGTGTCCCGGCGGGTACGTTACCGGGGCCGCGTCAGAGCCCGGCGGCGTGGTGACCAACGGCATGAGCCCCTGGGCCAGGGACGGCAAAAACAGCAACGCCGCCCTGCTGGTGGGGGTGAGCCCGGAGGATTTTGGCGCCGGGGGCCCTCTGGCCGGAGTGGCCTTCCAGCGGAAGCTGGAGCGGGCTACCTTTCAGGCGGCAGGCGGAGACTATTCGGCCCCTGCACAGCGGGTGGCGGACTTTCTGGAGCGCAGGCCCACCAGGGCCTTTGGCGGCGTAACGCCCACCTACGAGCCGGGGGTCGCGCCGGGCTCCCTGGAAACCTGTCTGCCGGAGTTTATCACGGCTTCCATGAGGCAGGCCCTGCCCATTCTGGGGAAGCGGCTCCGGGGCTTTGACGATGGGGACGCCGTGCTCACCGCCCCGGAGACGCGAAGCTCCTCCCCGGTGCGCATTCTCCGGGACGACAGCCTTCAGTGTCCCACGGTACGGGGCCTTTTCCCCTGCGGGGAGGGGGCCGGTTACGCGGGAGGGATCGTTTCCGCCGCCGTGGACGGGATCAAATGCGCGGAAATGGCAATTCAGTGTCTTTTTCGCCGTTGAATCAAGGCGGGGACGCCATAGAGACAAAGCCAGCACAGCTCCGCCAGGATGGGGATCCCCACCAGATACCCCGGCCTGCCCAGCCAGCTCTCGAACAGGGACAGGGGATTCCCCTCTCCCGCGTATTGCAGGAACATAAAATTGGTGCCGAAGATCCTGTTAAAGAGATAGGCCAGCCCCACCGCCGGCAGACAGAAGGGCAGCACCCGCAGAAAGCGGCGGAACTGGGGCCGGAATCCGCCCCGCAGCAACAGATAGGGGTAGAGAAACAGCAGGATGTGTGCGGTGAAGCTGTGAATGCACAGGGCGTTACCAATGGGCAGATAGGCCCAGCCGGGAAAGAGCAGTGCAAAGGATGCACCCGGCAGACAGACGGCGTAAAGCTCCTCCCGCAAGGCTTCCCTGGGCTGCAGGGCGTCTGCCAGGATCACAAAGATGTTGATGCTGCACAGGTGCAGCGGGAGGAAATCCGGCTGAAAACGGCCCAGAGCCGTGGTGACGATGAGCTTAAAGGCTTCGTCCAACAGGAGCAGCACCGCTAAAACTCTGCGGCACCGCTGCCTTTTTTCTTCCCTCCACCGGGCGTAATACTGTCCCAGGACCAGGCAGATGATAATTATAAGGAACAGCCACATCAAATGCCCGGCGCCAAACAGGGGAAAGCCCTGATCGGCCGGAATGGTATAAGCTGTGTCCCAAAAGTATTCCATGAATGCATCCTTTCTGCCGGAAGCCTGTGGCAGCAGACAAATCACATTTATCGTTACTATAGCATCAGTCCCCGGCGGAACCGCACGAATTCCGTCGGGGACTGCTTTCAAAGAGCGGATTACAGGATGGAAACGTCCTTCATAAGAGCGTGAGCTGGGCCGTGGTAGCCGTCAATGGAGGCGGCTGTTTCACTGAGCCGCAGGGTGGACAGCACCGCGCTCAGGCTGGCGCTCATGGAAATGCCGGTGACGGGGGTAACCTTTCCGCCCTCGTGGAGGTAGGCCAGCCGGATCTCGCCGCCGATATAGTCGTTGTACAGGTCCAGCTGCAGGCCGGAGAGAGAAATGCACTCCAGATAGGGGCCGGTAAGCTCCTGGGGCTTCAGAGTGCCGCATGCGAGCTCCGCACAGCTGAGATTGCCGGTGACCTTTTCCCCCAGGTAGCAGGCAAAGCGGTTGGAGCCCCAGCCGCCGGACACCTTGCCCTCCGTGACCAGAGTCTGGTCGATGAGCTCCACGCCGTCGTCATCGAACCAGGCGGAGCGGGTGCTGCCGGTGAGGCGGCCCCGAAGGGTCAGGTTCAGCTTGTCGCAATCGCTGCCGGGCTGAAGATCGTCTCCGGCCTTGTGCAGGTTGGAGTGGGAATACACGCTGGAGTAGTTCAGGTCCCGGGCAATGACCATCAGCAGATGGGAAATTTCCTGGGGCTTCAGGAGCACGTCGCACTTCAGGGGAGTTTCCGGCTTCACTGCGTGCTGGCGGTCACGGACCTCCCGCATTTTTCCGGCGATCTCCTCCGTGACGGCTGCGGGATCAAATTCAGTAAAAACATAGTTTTCATACAGCTCTACGGATTTGCCGTTCTCGTTCCAGGTGGGGATGGCCTCCACCATTGCGTGATGCTTCACCTGGGTTTTGTCCACGCCCCTGCTGTTTTTCACGGTGACGATATCCTCGTAGAGAAAGACCTCCAGGGCGTTGATGGAGCCGCCCTCCATGTCGTCGGCGGCATAGGCCGCGTCGGCGATTTTCTTTGCCAGCTCCTGGGGCTCAAACTCCGTGAAGTTGGAGGGGATGTCCGCCTGGAATTCCCCGCCAGCAGGCAGCTCCCAGGGCTCGTTGGAGACAAGTTTCGCCCGCTCCACCGCGGAGGCGATCTTTTCCGCCGCCTCCTCCTCGCTCATGGAACCGTAAACGGCAAAGTCGGAGGAACCCAGCTTGCCGTCATGGCTGACGTACACGGTGACGGCGGTGTCCACAGTGTCGGTAGCCCGGACGGTTTCCAGGTTCCGGTGGACAAAGAACAGCTCGTAGGAGGTTCTTTTGGTGGTGGAGACCCGCCAGTCACTGACGTTTTTGTTGGCGGTCAAAAGCTTGATAATATCCATAGTCAGCACTTCCTTTCTTCCTTAGCCTAACTTGCAGCGGCACTTCAGGTTGGGGCCGCCGTCTGCCACGAAGACCCACTCCTTGTAGCCCTTGCCGCACATGCCGGCGCCGATCACTTTCGAGGCGTCGGAAACCATGGAGATGGACTTCAGCAGGTCCGGCACATAGCCGCTCATGACCACGGGGGACACATAGTTGTCGGTGAGCTTGCCGTCCACGATCTCAATGCCGTATTCGGCGGTGCACTGGATCTGCCAGTTTTTCGGGTCCTCCATGCCGTTGTTGGTTTCAAACAGCATGTAGCCGTGCTTCACGGAGGCGATCATATCCTCCAGCTTATCCTTGCCGGGGGTGAAGAAGGTGTTGGTCATTCTGGAATAGGCCTTCCGCTTGTAGGACTGCCGCCGCCCGTTGCCCGTGGGCTCGGTGCCCAGCTGGCTGGCGGAGACCAGGTCGGAGAGGCCGGCCACCAGAACGCCGTCCTTGATGATCTGGGTGTCGTGAGCCAGCACGCCGTCGTCGTCAAAGAAATAGGAAGCGGCGCTGAGAGCAGCTGCCGCGCCGTCCCGCATGTTGGAGATGGGGGAGGCCACATATTCGCCCACATAGGACTTGGCCAGGGCCCGGTCCTTGACGAACTGATCCATCTCCACGCCGTGACCGAAGGCCTCGTGGGCGATCAGGCCGGTAATGGAGCTGTCGGTGATCACATCGTAGACGCCGGGCTCGATGGGCTTTGCCTTGGCAAGGTGCTGGACCTTGTCCACCAGGCCGTCTACCAGGCCGGGGAGGGACGCCAGAACCTCGGAGAGCTTGTTGGAATTCTCGCCGGACCGGGCGCTCACCATCCGGCCCCCGTCGCTGTAAAGGGCCATCATCATGCCGTTGACCCACCCGTAGTGCTGGGTCAGCTCCCGGTTCTGGGTGACGAACAGGGTGGAGACGCTGCGCAGGCGGAGAATGCCGTAGGCGTTGACAATTTTATCACTTTTGGACAGGATCTGGTCCCGAAGGGCGGCGCACTGGGCCAGCAGCTCCTTGTCGGTGTAATTCTCAAAATCCGATTCCCGTACGAAATCCTTCACCATGGGCTCGTCGGCCACGGCGGCGCCGCTGATCATGGCAGTCTCCAGAGCGGGATCGGTCTCCACCGCCTTGCAGATCCGCTCTGCCAGGGCGGCCTTGTCGCCGGAAATGTCGTCCAGGGAATACTCGAAAAAGGACTTTCCGTTGTGCAGCTTCACCACGAAGCCCCGCTCCGTGGAACCCTCGGCCACGCTGCTGGACCGGCGGTCAACCCGGAAATCCGTGCCCTTGAGGTCGTTGCCCAGGACGCTGACATAGTGGAACTTTTTGCCCAGCTCGCTCACCAGCTCCTTGCAGTCCTGGCGCTTGCCTTCCAGAAAACTTGAAAATGGCATCTCAAATTTACCTCCTTATATGTTGCTTTTATTCTTTCGAGAGAATTTCCTGTTTGCGGTTCAGCAGCTCGTCGGAGAGCAGCTGCCGCTGAACGTTTTCAAAGCCCAGCCGGGCAATGGTGTCCGCAAAGCGCTCGCCGGGGTTTCCCTGATCCTTAAAGAGCAGGATGGCCTTTTCCACCACGTTCAGCATCTCAGCCTTATCGGTAAAGACCTTGTCCAGGAACTGTCCCCGGGCCACTCTCTTGCCCCAGCGGCCGCCGATGTACACCCGGTAGCCGGTGGTATAGTCCTCCACGGCATGGAAGGGGCATTTGCCCACGCAGCGCCCGCAGTGGTTGCAGGCGGCGGGATCCATGACGATTTTCCCGTCCTTTACTTCGGCCACCTTGATGGGGCAGGCCTTTTCCACCTGGCAGACCTTGCAGCCCCGGCATTTTTCCAGATCCACCACAGGCGCCTTCTGGCCCACAATGCCCAGGTCGTTCAGGTCCGGCTTCATGCAGTTGTTGGGGCAGCCGCCCACAGCCAGCTTGAACTTGTGGGGCAGCTTCACGTTGTGATAGCCGTGATAGAACCGCTCGTGGATCTCCTCAGACAGCCCAAAGGTGTCAATAAGGCCGTATTGGCAGGTAGTGCCCTTGCAGGACACCACAGGCCGCACCTTGGCGCCGGTGCCGCCGGTCTCCAGACCGGCCTGGGCCAGGTATTCCCGCAGGGGCTCAATGTTGCCGTAGGGCACGTGCTGAATTTCCAGGGTCAGGCGGGCGGTCATGGTCACTTCGCCGCTGCCGAATTTCTCGGCGGCGTCCGTAACGGCCCGGAGCTCCTTGGCTGTGAGCTTCCCGTTCCGGGTGATGACCCGGCCGTTGAAGCAGTCGGGGGTCTGTTTGTCCCACAGAAAGCCAAGGCCCTTGACCCGGGTGACCTCCTCGGCAGGGACAGAGGGCTTCATGACAGTTTTTGCAGGTTCGCTCATGATAGAAACATCCTTTCCAAGCCCAGGAGCAGCCAAATCACCGCTGCCGCCGGCGCTTCTGTTTCAGATAGATTTATTATATTGCGGGCAGGATGGAATGTCAAACAAAAAAGCCCGGAAGTTTTTGCTTCCGGGCCGATGCCGTGTATGACGTATTGGAAAAACTACTCTACCTCAAAGGAACAGGTGCCGAGATTCTGTAATCCGAATGCATAACGGCCGGGTTCTTCCAGAATATCCGGTGGAATCAGGTATTTCTTAATGATCTCGCCGGAAACCATACGGTCGTTTATGGGAGTAAAGTTGGGATAGTACACTTCATACCAAAAGCCATCCTCCGGACAATAGCGATAGATCGAAAAGTAGAGGAGATTCTCGTCATAACTCACTTTTTCCCGGAGAGTGATCTTGATGTGCAAAGCATCATGTATTTTGCCAAGGCTGTCCAAGTATGCACTTTTTTCCAATTCTATAAATTCTAGATCGACAAAGTCCTCTGTCTTGTTCAGCTTTAGTGGCTCCCATAGCTTGGGCAATCGCCATTGCCCTACTCTATCATCGTTGCTGGCCTGTGTCACAACGGGCTTGAAGGCCCCACTATCCTGCTTTTCACGATAAAGGAGCAAGCTGGCCACCGCCGCCCAGGTAATGGAGACCACCAAAAGGACAATTACAAGAATCCGCCCGACCTTTTTCATGAAGATCACCCGCTCCATCAAATTTTTACAAAAATATTATATCGCAGTGAGAACTATTTGTAAAGATTTTTATATTCATCGGCCCGGAAGTTTTTGCTTCCGGGCCGATTTCTGCGAAGATCATCTGCAATTTTCGGGCGAGCTTTTCTAACGACTAATACCTAATTGCTAACCGCTAATTACGCCTGGGCTTTTCTTCTTTTCTTGCCGGTCAGGGCCTTTTCCTCATCGGGCTTTTTGAACCAATGGATCAAATATCCCATGGAGACGATCAGCCCCAGCAACCAGCCGATGGGGGCGGCCATCCAGATGCCCACGTAGCCCAGGAACCTGGGAAGCAGCAGGGAGAAGGCGATTTTGGAGACCAGCTCCACAATGGAGGAAGCCAGGGTGACCTTCACGGCGCCCACGCCCCGCAGGGCGGAGTTAGCCGCCCAGATCAGGCCCAGGACGGAGAACAGGGAAGCGTCGATGCGCACCATGGAGACGGCGGCCTTCAGAACCAGCTCGGCGTTGGCGGTAGCGGTATCCATAAACAGCCGGGCCAGGGGATTGGCAAACAGCATAATGATCAGGGTGGAGATCACGGACAGGCCCACGATAATGAGAGAGCCCTGTTTCGTGCCTTCCCGGATACGGTCGTATTTTCCGGCGCCGAAGTTCTGCCCGGCGTACACCGAGAAGGAGAAGGCAAAATTGGAGAACAGGATGGTGGCCATCTGCTCCACCTTGCTCCCGATGGTGTAGGCCGCCACAATATCGGAGCCAAAGGAATTGATCACGGCGGTGATGACGAACATGCCCACGTTGAGCACGGCGCTCTGCACACACATAGGCAGGCCAATGCGCAGATAGTCGCCGATCATGCCGCCGTCGTACTGCCAGGATTCCTTGTCCGGGCACAGGCGGGGATACTTTTTGACGATGTAGGCGATGCAGAGCACGGCGGAGATCAGCTGGCAGATCACCGTGGCATAGGCCACGCCCGCCACACCGCCGTGGAGCACCAGCACAAAAAGAAGATCCAGTCCGATGTTCAAAAAAGAGGAGAAGATCAGGAAGTACAGGGGCGTCCGGGAGTCGCCGATGGAACGCAGAATGGAGGTGGCGCTCATGGAGGCGATGGAGGCTATGGTGAGGCCGCCGGTAATGCGGATGTAGGTGACGGAGTTGTCAATGATGTTGGCCGGGGTGCCCAGCAGGGTCAGCAGGGGCCGGGCGCCGAAAAAGGAAAGAACGCCCAGCAGCGCGCCTACCGCTATCGTGAGATAGATGGCGTGGGCAACGGCTTTTTTGATCAAAGCCCCCTGCCGGGAGCCCTCCGCCTGGGCGATGATCACGGAAACGGCATTGGTTACGCCGTTTCCCATGGACATGATAAACATGCTGGTGGTGCCGCAGGCTCCGATGGCCGCCAAGGCTTCGGTGCTGACAAAGCGGCCCACCACAACAGTGTCCACCATGTTGTACATCAGCTGGAAAATGCCGCCGATGAGCATGGGGATGGCAAACCGGATCAGAAGCTTTACGGGGCTTCCCTGGGTCATGTCAAGGTTTTTCGTTGTCACTTTCTTTTCTTCCATTGTAATTCCTCCAGAACAAGAGATTTCAGCCCCTCCCGGTAATCCTGCTGAAAGTTGTCCGTCAGAAGCAGCTCGGGACAGTGGGCCTCTTCCAGCAGGTCAATGATTTTATGGCGCAGAGCATCCAGATGCTCCTGCCGGATATAATCGCTGGCAATGACCAGCTGATGGGGGGCAAGGATCGACAGATAGGGGAGAACGGTGGCAAGCAGGGCCTCCACCAAGACTTCCGGGGGCTCCGGCTGCATCCGGGACCAGTCCGTCCCATAAGGCATGGGAAGAAGCTCTCCGGCAAACCGGTCCATTCCCAGATGAAGCTTTCCGTCAAGATAAATGGCGGAGCCGCCGTAAGCGCCCTTCATCAAGTAGAAGTAGGCCATGGTTTTCTCCGGCCCCGTCCGGTGCTGCCTTGCATAGCCCAGGGCGGCCAGGTTCACGTCGTTTTCCACGAAAAGGGGGACGTTTTCCAGGCGGCCGATTTCCCGCAGCCCCTCCAGGGCAAGGAATTCATAGCCCCTCCTTTTGTGGAGATAATCCTGAAGCCCCACGCCGGGAAGGCCGACAGCCATGGCGCCCACCTTGCCCTGCATGTGCAGAAGCCGGTCAAAATACCGCCGGGTGCTTTCGTGATCCATCGGCGCGGCGGGCTGGCGGTCTTCCCACACAGCTTCGCCGTACATGTCTGTCAGGACCGTCCGGAACACGATGCTGCCATTTTCCCATGCCACCCAGAACAGCAGCCCCAATTTCTGCCGGGCATTGTAGAAATACATCTGCGCGGGCCGCCCGCTGGCTGCCCGGACCGTCTCCGCTTTCAGGGCCTCTCCGTTCTCCAGGAGCTGTATCAGCAGGCTTCCCATGGTGACATTGCTGATGCCGGTCATGGCGCTCAGCTGCTTTCGGGTGGCTTCCCGCGCTTCGAAAAGAGCTTCCCGCACCAGCTGTAGATTGTGTTCCCGCACCAGCTCTGGCCGGTTAATGGATTCCACGCAGGCCGCCCCCTTAATTTAATATAGTTAATTAACTTTCTTAAATTATATTCCCGCTTTTCAATTCTGTCAAGCGGGAATCATAAAAATTTCTTTTCGTTCTTGACTTGAACCCGGTTTTGCGCTACAATACACAGGAAATATAGTACAAAGGACTGTGACGGAGACGGGCGGGCGTTCTGATGGCCTCAGAGAGTCGGTGGATGGTGCGAACCGACGCCGGTAGGAGCGCAAACGACATCACTCCCGAGTTGCAAACCGAAAGGCCGTGGGCCAAGGGAAGCTCTGAGTAAATGGACAGGTCAGAT
>CAZRLJ010000014.1:0-32204 GCA_964600905.1 uncultured Acutalibacter sp.
CTGGGCTCCATCAACAAGCACGGCTTTTCCGTTTTGTATATGACCGCCCAGAAGCTGGTGGCGGATTCCGAGGCCCACGGCTATCTGGTGGGCTCCCGTGGGTCTGTGGGTTCTTCCTTTGTGGCCAGCATGTCCGGCATTTCCGAGGTGAACCCCTTAGAGCCCCACTATGTCTGTCCCAAGTGCCACCACAGCGAGTTTTTCACCGACGGCAGCATCGATTCCGGCTTTGACCTGCCGCCCAAGAACTGTCCCGATTGCGGCGCTCCCATGGACCGGGACGGCCACACCATTCCCTTCGAGACCTTCCTTGGCTTTGATGGAGACAAGGTCCCTGATATCGACCTGAACTTCTCCGGCGAATACCAGAGCGGCGCTCACCGCTATACAGAAGAACTCTTTGGTCGTGACAACGTGTTCAAGGCCGGCACTATCTCCACCGTGGCGGAAAAGACCGCCTACGGCTATGTGAAAAAATACGCCGAGGAAAAGGGCATTTTCCTTTCCAAGGCCGAGGAAAACCGCCTGGCCCTGGGCTGCCAGGGCATCAAACGCACCACGGGCCAGCACCCCGGCGGCATGATCGTCATTCCCCGGGGCATGGAGGTTTACGACTTCTGCCCGGTCCAGCACCCCGCCAACGACCAGAAAAACCCAAACATCACCACCCACTTCGATTTCCATTCCATCCACGATAACGTGTGTAAGCTGGACGAGCTGGGCCATGATGTGCCCACCATTTACCGGTATCTGGAGGATTATACCGGCATTCCCGTCATGAAGGTTTCCATGAGCGATCCGGAGGTCATGAGCCTGTTTGAATCTCCCGACGCTCTGGGCGTTACCCCGGAGGACCTGGGCGGGGTCAGGACCGGTACCCTGTCCCTGCCGGAGCTGGGCACCGGCTTTGTCCGGGGGATGCTGGAGGAATCCCATCCCAAAAAGTTCTCCGACCTGCTGCAAATTTCCGGCCTGTCCCACGGCACCGACGTCTGGCTGGGCAACGCCCAGGAGCTCATCGCCAATAAGACATGCACCATTTCAGAGGTGATCGGCACCCGCGACAGCATCATGACCTATCTGCTGAATAAGGGCCTGGAGCCGAAAATGGCCTTTAAGATCATGGAGATCACCCGAAAAGGAAAGGCCGCCAAGCTGCTGACGGAGGAGCATCTGGCCGCCATGCGGGAGCACGGTGTGCCGGAGTGGTACATCGATTCCTGCTTCAAGATCAAGTATATGTTCCCCAAGGCCCACGCGGCGGCCTACATGATTTCCGCCCTGCGCCTTGGCTGGTATAAGGTCCACAGGCCCCTGGAGTTCTACGCGGCCTATTTCACCGTCCGCAGCGAGGACTTTGACGGCGCTCTGGCCATTCAGGGCAGGGACGCCGTCATGAGCCGGATGCGGGAGCTGGATACGAAAATCAAGAACCGGGAGGCCAGCAAAAAGGAGGAGGACAGCTTTGCCACCCTCCAGATCGTCAACGAGATGCTGGCCCGGAAAATCCAGCTGCTGCCTGTGGACGTCTATCTGTCCGACGCAGTGAAATTCAAGGTGGAGGACGGAAAGATCCGTCTGCCCTTCTCCTGCTTAAACGGCGTAGGAGAGTCCGCGGCCATCAGCCTGATGGAGGCCGGGAAGACCGGCGGCGAATTTATTTCCGTGGACGATTTGCAGAGCCGGGCAAAGGTCTCCTCCGCCGTGATCGACACCCTGCGCAGCGTAGGCGCCCTGCGGGATCTGCCGGAAAGCAGCCAGACCACATTGTTCTGAGAGGAGGCCCTGCCTTGGCCTGGGATTTTGCTGAAAAGACGGTCGATTTCCTCAAATACGATTCCCTGGTGCTGGACCTGGGGGAGAAGCCGGGCCTTCTGCCCCTGTCCCTGGGCCATCCCCGGGAGCAGCTCAGCCTTCTGCCTGAGGGCTGGAAGGGCGGCGGGCTGCCCTTTCCGGACGAGAGCTTCGACCTGGTGCTCTGCTGTCTGGGGGCCTCTGATCTGTGTGAGGTAAAGCGGGTTTTGAAGCCCGGCGGCTTTTTCCTGACGGAACAGCGTGGAGCCGGGACCCGCCCGGCCCTGCCCGGGCTGCCGCCGGACTACAACCTGGAAAACCAGCTTCCCAAAATCGCTGAGGCAGGCTTTCGCATCATGTTTCGGGATCAGGTCTACCTGTCCGCGGCCTTCGGCGCGGAAACGGACCACCGCTTCATTGTAATTGCGAAGAAAATGTAACCGGATGATGACATCCGGTATAAACAAACCGCCCCGGCAATGCCGGGGCGGCGCTTTCAGCCTTGTGCTGCGGAAGAGGAATGATCACGCCCCCGAATGGGCTGGGAGATCACTTTACCGGCTTCGGCAAAGCCCACCTCTTTGGTAATGATGTCATCCTTGGAATACATGGTTTGCAGGGTGTAGTCTCCTGAAATTCCCTCCACGGTATATTCAGTAGTAGATGCGTTCATCGTAACTGCCCCCTCGGCGTGAGCTTCCAAGTGCACATAGGGCAAGCTGCTGTCGCTTATATATCCTGGGCTGTAGTCATATGTGCGATGCAGGAGAGCAAAATCCATAGAAGCACCTTCCAGAGATACACATCCATCCTCTACTGTTACCGATGCAATCCCTGTGCCCTCAACATTGTTCAATTGGATGTGAGAGGACACGGATATCTTCGTGTTATCTCCTTGGGAAGTGAATGTGAATGTTTCGCTGGTGTGCACATATCGCGGAATATGGGAGGCGGGAAAGGAAATAGCCTTACCCCAATGCTTCATTGTACCGGTTAGCTTAGTGCCGTCCCAGTCGAGATATTCTCCCTCGGCATTTTCAAGGTGAAAAGGACCATCCGGTGTAATGTCAAATAGAACAGACTCGGGTTCGTCATCGGTGGCTGAGCTGGATTCGCCAGTTGAGAGGACTCCACTGACCATGTCGGAATTCTGGCTGGAAACGGTGTTAGATTCCCGATCGCAGCCGAAAATGGACATCAGCAAGACTAGAGAGAACAAGGAGTAAAGGAAAATATAACAATATTTCATGATAATCGCCTTAGAAGTCTGAAAGAAATTGAATAATTG
The DNA here is from genome assembly GCA_964600905.1 of uncultured Acutalibacter sp. Taxonomy (GTDB): domain Bacteria; phylum Bacillota; class Clostridia; order Oscillospirales; family Acutalibacteraceae; genus Acutalibacter. The sequence goes on from CAZRLJ010000014.1 coordinate 3,083, forward strand.
CTTCTCCTGGTTCAGCGATGCCTTCCACTACAGTGCGAATATCATCTTTGGAATACATGGTTTGCAGGGTGTAGTCTCCTGAAATTCCCTCTACGGTATATTCTGTAGTAGACGCATTCATCGTGGCTACCCCCTCGGCGTGAGCTTCCAAGTGCACATAGGGCAAGCTGCTGTCGCTTATATATCCTGGGCTGTAGTCATATGTGCGATGCAGGAGAGCAAAATCCATAGAAGCACCTTCCAGAGATACACATCCATCCTCTACTGTTACCGATGCAATCCCTGTGCCCTCAACATTGTTCAATTGGATGTGAGAGGACACGGATATCTTCGTGTTATCTCCTTGGGAAGTGAATGTGAATGTTTCGCTGGTGTGCACATATCGCGGAATATGGGAGGCGGGAAAGGAAATAGCCTTACCCCAATGCTTCATTGTACCGGTTAGCTTAGTGCCGTCCCAGTCGAGATATTCTCCCTCGGCATTTTCAAGGTGAAAAGGACCATCCGGTGTAATGTCAAATAGAACAGACTCGGGTTCATCATCGGTAATTAAGCCGGGAGCCTCACTTGAAGGGGTACCGGGTTCGTTTGCTTCCGCGGAAATACTGTACGACGTGCTTCCGGTGTTTTGATACCCATCAATGTCTATCATATCAAAGTCAGAAAAATCCGTTATGACTTCCACATTGGTGATGGTTGCATTATCCTCGGGATGTCCTTCGTACTTGATAGCTCCACTGGGTTCCAGCGTAGCCCTTATCATCCCAGTGTAGTTTGGATTATATACTTCCATTTTATAGGTAGACCCACTCTTTGTGCAACTGTTTACCAGTATTGCATGGTATTTAGCATCAGGGTCTGAGGAATGGCCAACAAGATCATAAGCTAAAAGGACTGGGCCTGCAGAATCCATGCAAGCGTTCATGCAAGGAATAACACCCTTGGTGGAAGATTTGTATGCAATAAAACGTTGAGAATAATAGTAATAGGTAAGCGCACTTTCTACATCGCTTTCGGAACTATAGGAAATGGAATGCATATTGGAGGAAGAACTGAAATTTTCGTTAAATGCGATTTTTCCCAATTTGTCAAGAACTTCCGCCACAACCATTCCATAACATAGACCTGAGTGAAAGCAGGCGCCAGAAGTGAAACTGGTGTAAAAATTGTGGTAATCGGTTGCGTCCATATATTTACTTGCGGCTGCAAGGAATTGAGCCTCATGATCATCATTCATATATGCCGCGCCGTAAAAGTTATAATTTGAGAAGGAGAAATTATCCTTTCCGCCTATGATTCTTCTCACATTTGTCCCATAGTTTGTGACGGCCTTGGCAAATTCTCCACGAGTCATGGCTCTCAGGGGAGAGAGAGAATTGCCGGCAAGCTGGATTAAATCGCTGCCCAAGCCCCACTGCATGGCCGCAGTGGCATAGGAGTCAACCTGCGAGTAATCAAAACAGCCGGAGATACTCTTTGTCCTGCCATAGGGATTGTGACCGCTGAGTTTGGTTGCATACCGATAAAAGAAGGTAATGGCGTCCTGCCTGGAAACGCTTTCATGAGGAGCAAATGTGGTATTAGTCTTTCCTGCAACAATACCATTATTTACGCCCCAGGTGACTGCCGGGGCAAAGTAGTCGTCATCTCTGACGTCTGTAAATTTGTTCTTATTGCTCGCGGGGGGACGCCCCTCAAGGCGCCACAAAATCGCAATCGCCTGGCACCTGGTCACGGGATTACCGGGATAGAACTTTCCATCGTCTTCCCCTACGATAATGCGGTTGTCAGATACATAGTTGACGGCGTCCAGAAAATTGGAACCTCTGTACACGTCAGGAAATGCTTTTGCGCTGGCGGGAACGGAGAGGGTGGAGGCCAGCAGCAGGACGGCCAGCAGAACGGCCACAAGGCGTTTCGTCTTTTTCATAACTTGATTTTCCTTTCATTTTGGGGATTGTGTTCATAATATACCATTATCTGGGATATGTCAATAGAATTTTGGGCAAAAGCAACATCCTTATGACTCGATGTTTTCAAAAAAATAATCAACAAAAGACCGCCGCCCCGGCAACTGCCGGGGCGGCGGTTTTAGCTTACTTTTCAGTTGGTTTAGCGGAGGACTCCTGCATTTTCTTTTTCAATTCAAAACTTTTTTCCGCGGCAATGCGGGCCTCCGTTTCCGCTTTTTCCATCGCGGCCGCTTCCTGCTTCAGGCGGATAATTTCCTCGGCCGCTTCGGGATCAGCCTTGGAGGGATCCAGCGGAAGCACAAAGAGGGCGTGGGGCAGGGAGTAACTTTCCCGGAAGGAAAAGCTTCCGTCCTCCGCCATCACAAAGGGATCGTCCCTGTTGTTGTCAGTGTCCAAGTCCTCGATCTGGTGAATGTCGTAAAAGGCCAGATATACGTTATGGTCGGCAAAGACCTCCAGATTTGTGATCTCGTCATATATATAATACACGCCGTCGATCACACCGCCGCCATCGCCTCCACCATACAACTGCAACTCTCTGGGGTGGTATCCCGAGATCAAATAGCGGCCAAAATAGCCGAATTTTTCAGGACCAAAACCAATATCCTCCCAGTCCATGGGTGTGCCATCATTCCTGGTAATGGCGAACATTACATAAAGGCTCCCCGGGTTGGCAGGCCCCTTGCCGTCAAAATCCACGATGCTTAATGCATTGCCGTGAGCGATCCCCAGCAGATGGACGGTGAAGTCTCCAAGGACGGCGCTTTCATCGATGAGAATAGCTGCCGGGTCCTCCTGGAATGCCCTGGCAACAGCAGGAAACATATGGAGTTCATTCAAGGCTTCAGCGGGCTTCAGCAGATTGGAGACCGCAATGGCGGAAATGCTGAGTACCAGGGCCAGGGCACAGGCAATGGCAGCGGCTCGAATGGCTTTCTTCCATGTGTTTCTTTTCATAGGGGATAACTCCTTCCCAGATAATTCCTGTTGAACCTGCCGGGACAGCAGCTCCAGGGTTCGTTCCTGAAAATCTTCAGAGAAGCGGATACTGTCGAATGACGCCCGGTACTTTTTTTCGTCCATCAAAAATCCTCCTTCAACAGTTCTTTCAGTTTTTCCCGCCCACGGGCCAGGCGGGTCCCCACCGTAGCGGCGGGCAGGCCCAGCAGCTTGCCGATCTCCTTGGCGGTGTAGCCCTCGTAATAGTGCAGGTGGAGCACAGCGCTGTATTTTTCCGGCAGGGATCGGACTGCCGCCAGCAGGCTGTCGTCGTAAGCGCATAAGCCCTCCGGGGCCGAGAGGTTTACGGCCTCGTCCAGCGCCACGTTGCTGCGCGCCTTCCGGCGGCGAATGTCCTCCGCCCGGTGGAGGGTGGCCCGGATGAGCCAAGCCTTTTCGTGTCCGGCGTCCCGGAACGAGACAGGGGAGGACAGCAGCTTCAGGTAGACCTCCTGTACGGCGTCCTCGGCGTCGGCGGGGGAGTTCAGACGGGTGCAGGCCAGCCGCAGAAGCATCTGGCTGTACTCCTTCACGATCCGTTCCATGGTTTCATCGATTCCGGCAGAAGCCATCCGTTCTCCCTCCTTCATTCATAACACGTTTCAGAGCGCCAGATTTTTTCATTTTCCCCAAAATTTTTTTGGAAATAACTGTGCCACACCTCACAAGGAGGTGTGGCATGATCGGCTTGCGATTTACATCATATCCCCAAAAGGCCCTTCAGCCAGTTTGCCAGCGCGTCGGCCCCAAAGACCACCCCGATCACCAGGAGGATGAAGGCTATCGCCGAGAGGATCTGCACCGCGATCCGCTTCCCCTGGGGCATGTCCTCAAATTCAACCTCGGCGGTCCGCTCCTTTTCCAGCTCCTCCCGCAGAGCGGCGGAAATGGCCTGGGCCTGCTCCAGACAGTCCCAGCGGACATAAACATTTTTGTCGGTGGGCATGGTCTCCATGTCGTAGGGGGAGGTGAAGCCCCGCTTGGCGTAGGGCTCTGTGCTGCAGGGGACGTCCTGTTCCTCCAGCAGCGCGCAGAGTCGCTGGGCCGTGTACTCATCTGCCCGGTGGAGCAGAACCATATCGTCGCCGGCAGCGGCCCGCAGACGGGAGCTTTTGCAGTTGGGACATCTTGCGGCGGAATCCGGACAGCCGGACCGGCATTTTTCGCAGTAGAGCATGTTTGATACACCTCTTTCTGCTTCTATGATACCGTAATGGGGAAACTTTGTAAATAAAAATGTGAAATGTGAGGGGTTCCCACATTTCACATGGGCAAAACTTATCGCAGAACGGGCTCCAGCTGGCGCTTTTCCAAAGCGGCGGCAATCGTTTCCGGCAAAAGTGAAAAATCTGCCACCAGGGAATAGGGCTTCTTGACGGGATCATCCTGCCCCAGGGGGACAAAGAACACGTTCCGGGTGTTCAGCAGCCTGCCGATGTTGGCCCCCGAGGCGCCCAGGGAATCGTTGCTGGCCACGCACAGCACCACGGGAATGCCGATGCGCAGGGCGGATTTCACCGCCATGGTCACGGGAGTGTCCGTAATGCCGTTGGCGATCTTGGACAGGGTATTCCCGGTGCAGGGACATACCGCCAGCACATCCACCAGGCCCTTGGGGCCGATGGGCTCCGTGTCCACAATGGTGTGAAGCACCGGCTTGCCGGAAATCTTCTCCGCCTGGCGGATAAAATCCTCCGCCTTGCCGAAACGGGTGTCGGTTTCAAATACATTTTGGGACATGACGGGCAGAATATGGTAGGCGTCGGTCAGGACCTTCATCTGCTCCATGGCCCTGTCCAGCGTACAAAAGGAGCCGCACATGGCAAACCCCACTGTTTTCATAGTATCCATCCTTTCTATTGGGGGGCGGTTACCGCTCCTCCAACATATTGTAAACGGCCTCCTTGATAAGCTCGCCGGAAGCCTTGGGGGAACATTTTCCGGGGAGGGAGGGCAGCTCGATCACCCGCAGGCCCAGGCGCCGGGCGGCGTCCCGGTCCACGCCGCCAGGGGCGGACGCCAGCTCCAGAATCAGCGTTCCGGGCCGCTGGCGGCTGAGCTGCCGGGCGGTGAGCACCGGGGCGGGCACGGTGTTGAAGATCACATCGTACTCTCCGCCGGATTCCCGGTATTCCTGGGCCCGGCAGCCAATGGAACGGATAAAGGTGCGGTCGGCGGCCTTCCGGGCACAGCAATCCACCTGGGCTCCCAGGCCCCGGAGGTCCAGACACAGGGCCTTGCCGATGCGGCCAAAGCCCGTCACAAGGCAGCGGGAGCCGATGAGCGCGCCCTCATATTCCCGGATGGCTGTGCCGACGGCCCCCTCCGCCGTGAGAAAGGCGTTGCCCAGCACCAGCTCCTCCCGGCGGTAATAGTCGGTCAGCTCCGCCTCCTGCCAGAGGGGAGAGGAGGCACGGAGCTTCTCCGTCATGCCGCCGAAAACAGTCTTTCCTGCGAAGAGGGCGGCAAAGCCGTCGTCCAAGAATACAGGACTGTCGGCAAAGGGAGCGTTCAGCAGTTGGCCGTCCCGGGTGACAGGAAGGGGGAGGATCACCACAGCGCACCGGGCGGCAAGCTCTCCCGGCGGCAGCTGGGGGAATTCCTCCGGGTCTGCGCACTGCTCCAGGCAGCTGAGCAGAACGGGATAGCCGTCCCTTTTCAGGGAACGGGCCAGGTACAGCTGGCGGAGGTCTCCGCCGATTACGCCAAAGGTGGATCCCATATGCATCTATCTCAACCCTTTCGGAGGATTATCCGTTTATCAAAACTGGGGAAGCCACCCAGCACATCCTATAGTATGGCGGACAGATCTTTTTCGTGAGAAGCAGAAAAGCCGCTTTTTTCCAAAAAGGGTATTTATTTTCTCGGACTTTTGTAATATAATATTCAGGAACCTCTGAATAAATCATCCGGGCACATCTCGGGGGCCGATATTCCGTCTGTTTTTGCCCCAAAATTTTGAAATACACAAAGTATTCCTGCAATTTTGGGCCTTCAACATACGAAATATCTTCTCGCCGATCTGGCCCGTCCGCTTTAATCAGAGATTCCTCAGGCAACATTGCGCAATCCGAGTGCAATCTCTGTGCGCTGTTGCCGAAATACTTGTGAAAGCATTTGTGAAATCTTTGCCGAGGTGACCTGAATATGAAGGCCGGAGAAAATATACTGGACCATGTAAAAAAACTGCACTTTGTGGGCATCGGAGGCTCCGGGATGTGCCCCATGGCGGAAATCCTTTTGAATAAGGGCTATACCATCACCGGGTCTGACCGGAATGAGTCGGATACCCTGGACCGGGTCAAGTCCTGGGGGATCCCTGTTTTCACGGATCACGCGGCGGAAAATATCGGCGACGCCGAAGCCGTGGTGTACACCGCCGCCTGCAGAAGCGATAATCCCGAGCTGGTGGCGGCCAGGGAGAAGGGGATTCCCTGTCTGGAACGCTCCGTGATGCTGGGGATGGTGACGGAGAAATTTCCTTTCCCGCTGGCAGTGTCCGGCACCCATGGAAAAACCACCACCACCGGAATGCTCACCCAGATCCTGATGGAGGCGGGGATGGACCCCAGCGCCATTATCGGTGGGAAGCTGCCCCTGATCGGCGGCAACAGCCGCATCGGGAAAAGCGGCACCATTGTGGTGGAGGCCTGCGAGTATGTGGATTCCTTCCTCCAGATCTATCCTGCCGCCGCGGTGATCCTGGACATTGACGCGGATCATCTGGACTACTTCAAAACCCTGGACAATATTGTGAAGTCCTTCCATCAGTTTGCCGCCCAGACCTCCCAGCTGATCGTTGCCAACGGGGACGATCCTGAGGTGCGGCAGTGCCTGGAGGGGGTGGAGGGGCCCCGGATCGTCACCTTCGGCCTCAGCGATTCCAATGACTATTACCCCGCGGAATTAAACGAGGAAGACACCGCCTGCGAGGACTTTACCCTGATGCACCGGGGAGAGGCCCTGGGCCGGGTGAATATGCGGGTCCCCGGCGAGCACAATATGTTCAACGCCGTGGCCGCCGCCGCTGCCGCCCATTCCATCGGGGCGGAGCCTGCCGCCATCTGCCGGGCGCTCAGCAGCTTCTCCGGCGTTCACCGCCGCTTTGAGGTGCTGGGCAAGTTCGAGGGCGTCACCGTGGCAGATGATTTTGCTCACCATCCCACGGAGCTGACGGCGGTGCTGACCTCTGCCATGCGCATGGGTTACAAGCAGGTGTGGGCGGTGTTCCAGCCCCACACCTATTCCCGGACCTACAGCCTTTTGGAGGATTTCGCCAAGGCCCTGTCCATTCCGGACCATGTGGTCATGACGGAAATTCTGGCTGTCCGGGAGACCAATACCTACAATATCCACACCAGCGACCTGGCGGCGAAGATCCCCGGCAGCCGCTGGTTCGACAGCTTTGAGAAGATCGCGGATTACGTCATGGAGCAGGCGGCCCCGGGGGACCTGATCCTCACCCTGGGCGGCGGCGACATTTACAAATGCGCCAACCTGATCGTAAAAAAGTACGAGGAGCGGCAGTAGGCGCAAAAAACAGGATACAGAAAACCCTCTGAGGACGTCCTCAGAGGGTTTTCTTGTTTTGAAACGCTTTTTTCAGAACAGCAGGTCGTAGTTCACCGTTGTGGAGAAAAGCTCCCGTACACGCTCCGGGTCGCTGGTCTGGCCTAACACCCACATGAGCTTTGTCACTGTGGATTCCAGGGTCATGTCGTAGGTTTCCAGCAGCCGGTAGCGGTCCTTTACCAGCTTCCCCACCTGGTACACGGAGAGGTCGCTGCCCTCCTGGGGCACCTGGGTGGCCATGATCACGGTTTTTCCGGCCTTCACCAGCCTGTCCAGCTCCTCCAGGTACAGGCCTGGGATACCGCCAACGCCATAGCTCTCGATGATCAGGCCGTCGCAGAGGTCTCCGGAGGCGGCAAAGGCTCCGGCGGGCAGGCCGGGGATCAGCTTCAGCAGAACGATCCGGGTGTTCAGCCTGTGGGTGAACCTGGGTTCCCCCGTTTCCGCGCAGGGAATATAGCGGATCACTTTGCCGTCGTGGATGGAGGCAAGGTCCGGGAAATTGATGCTGGTAAAGGCGTTGTAGCTCTTTGAGCGGGTCTTCCTGGCCCTGGTCCCGGCAATGACATGGCCGCCGAACACAATACACACGCCACTGTCCCCGGCGCAGGCGTAGCGCAGGCTGTCCAGCAGGTTTACCCTGGCATCGGTGTCCTCCCGGTCAATGGGCTTTTGCGCGCCTGTGAGCACAATGGGCTTCCTGGTGTGCTGAATCAGGTAGGAGAGGGCCGCCGCCGTGTAGGCCAGGGTGTCCGTGCCGTGGCAGATCACAAATCCATCGTAGCGGTCATAGTTCTCCTCGATGACGTCTGCCAGCAGGAGCCAGTGTTCCGGCGTGATATTTGTGCTGTCCAGATTTATGGGCTGCACCGTGTCCGTCTGGCAGAAGGAGGCGGCGTCCGGCACATAGGAAAGAAGCTCTGCAGGGGTCAGGCCGGGGGTCAGGCCCTTTTCGGTTTTCAAGGAAGCGATGGTGCCGCCGGTGGCGATCAGAAGGATTTTTTTCATTATGCACCCACTACTGCGGAAGTTTGGAAAAATGGAACAGCCCTTTTGCAAAGCTCATTTTACGAGCTCCCGGATGGCATCGGCCATCTGCTCCAGCTCCCGGTCCGTGAAGGTGGGGGAGGTAAAGCCCCGGAGAAATTCCGGCTTGATGTCTCTCAGCCGCGCCTTAACTTCCTCTTCAGGCTGTTGAAACATCCATGCCCGCACCTGCTTGAAAGCGGCTTTGGCGGCCTTGACAGGATCGAAGGCCAGGGCCTCGTCCACGGGCTGGGCGTTGATGCCGAAGGCCTTCCAGTGGCTCTCATACACCTTCAAACGGCCGCAGAAATCATCATAATCCCGGTCCTTTGTCCAGGCGTTTTCCGCCAGGGCGGCCAGCCGGGGGAACGCCATGTACTCCAGGCGCTCCGGGGTTTCGATGCGCTCGGACCACAGGGGCGCCTCCAGCCCCAGGATCTGCTCGGGCTTGATGGCTTCGCCGCCGGGGATCATGGGCTCATAGGCATAGACGCCCTTCAGGGTGATCAGATAGGGATCGTAATCCAGATAGAAGGAATCGCTGTTGGAGAAGATAAATTTCCGGCCCTTGGGGATTTCCCGGGCGGAGTAGGACGCGCCGCCGTTGGTCCAATACTGGGCTACGGCTCCCAGGCCCAGGGTGCCGGAGGCGAGAATTTCATTCCAGCCGATAACAGTTTTGCCCTTGCCGTTTAAGTTTTCCACCAGCCGGGCGGTGAACCAGGCCTGCAGGGCCTCCTCATCCTCCAGGCCCTCCCGGCGGATGACCTCCTGGCACTTCTCACACTTTTTCCACTCGTCCTTGGGGGCCTCGTCGCCGCCAATGTGGAACCAGGGGGCGGGGAAGAGCTCGCAGACCTCGTCCAGCAGCTCCCGCAGGAAGCCGTATACCTTTTCCTCTCCGGCACAGAGAATTCGGGGGAAGATGCCCCAATGGCATTCCACCTCTGCGGGCTCCCCGGAGCAGCTGAGCTCGGGATAGGCCGCCACGATGGCGGTGGTGTGGCCGGGCAGGTCGATTTCGGGGATCACGGTCATAAAGCGCTCCCCGGCAAACTTCACCACGTCCCGAATCTCGTCCTGGGTGTAATAGCCGCCGTAGCGGGAGCCGTCCTCCTCGGTGCGCCAGGAGCTGATCTCATTGAGCCGGGGGAACTTCTTGCTTTCGATGCGGTAGCCCTGATCCTCGCTCAGATGCCAATGGAGTACATTGAGTTTTAGCTGGGCAGCCTGCACGATCATCTTTTTGACAGCATCTACCGGGAAAAAGTGGCGGCCGGAGTCGATCATGAAGCCGCGATAGGGGAAGCGGGGGGCGTCCTCATACACGCCGCAGGGAACCGCAAACTCCTTCTGTCCCTGGGAAAGCTGCATCAGGGTCTGCATTCCATAGAATTTGCCGTTTTCGTCCCAGGCGGCGATGGTAACGCCCTCAGGCGTTACAGTCATCCGGTAGCCCTCGGCAGGAATGGAGGTGTCCGTCTCAAAGGTGAGCAGGGGCTTGTCCGACCGTACCAGGGGGAACTGCTCCGCAAAGGTGCAGTCGTTCCCGCAGGGGATGGGAGTGCGCAGGGTGCAGGAGCCCTGGGCAGTGGTCACGGAACCGTTGATTTTGGGAATGATGTTCATGATGCGTCTCCTTTTGCCCCGGCTTTTGCCGGGGCTGATTCTAACCCCAGTATACACGGTGCGGGGAAAAAAAGCAAAACTATTTTCGGGAAAATATTGTACCGGAACCCCAAAAGAGATATAATACCGGAAGAAAGCCGGAAAACTGAAAGAAAAGAGGGATCGCTTTGAAAAAGCTGTGGACCCTGTTCTGGTCCTTTGCCAAAATGGGGGTCATGACCTTTGGCGGCGGCATGGCCATGCTGCCCATCCTTCAGCGGGAAGTGGTGGAAAACAAGGGCTGGGCGACCGATGAGGAGCTCACCGATTATTTCGCTCTGGGTCAATGCACCCCCGGGATCATTGCCGTAAATGTGGCCACCTTTATTGGCCAGAAGCAGGCCGGGATATTGGGAGGCGTCATCGCCACCCTGGGGGTGGTGTTCCCCTCGGTGGTGATCATTTCCCTGCTGGCGGGACTCATCACCAGCTATTCCCATCTGGAATGGGTAAAACACGCCTTTGCGGGCATCCAGGTCTGCGTCTGCGTGCTGATCTTTAACGCTGTGACGAAGCTGCTGAAAAAGTCCGTGGTGGATGTCCCCACCGCTGTGATTTTTATCTTGGTTTTGCTGGGCGGCGTGTTTCTGGATCTTTCTCCGGTGTGGTTTGTCGTCGGGGCCGCCCTGCTGGGGATCCTCCTGAAAAATCTGGAGGTGAAGCGGGCATGATCTTTCTGACGCTTTTTTGGGAATTCTTTAAGACAGGCCTGTTCGCCGTAGGCGGCGGCATGGCCACCCTGCCCTTTTTGCAGGAGATCGGGGAGAAAACGGGCTGGTATACCTATGGCGACCTGATGAACATGCTGGCGGTGTCGGAATCCACGCCGGGGCCCATCGGGATCAATATGGCCACCTTTGTGGGCTATACGGTGGCGGGGGTCCCCGGGGCCATCGTGGCTACGGTGGGGGAGATTTTTCCTTCTATTGTGATCATTCTGATCGTGGGCATGATGCTGGCAAAGTTCCGGGACAGCAAGCTGGTGGACCGGGCGTTTTACGGTCTGCGCCCTGCCTCCACGGGCCTGATCGCCGCCGCAGGGGTGGCGGTGATCCTAGAGGTGCTCACCGCCGTAAAAGTCCTTTCCCCGGAGCATGGGCTTCTCAATGGCTTTGCCCTGAAGGAGGGCAGCCTGTTTTTCTGGCAGGGACTGATCCTTGCCGCTGTCCTGCTGGTGCTCACAAATTGGGTGAAGCCCACCAAAAAGCTGCACCCCATTGTGTTTATCCTGGCCTCCGCCGTCGTTGGCGTGGTGCTGAAATTCTGAATGGAGCGGCTAGTTGTTAGTCGTTAGCAAAAGGGCCTTCCCTTTCAGGGAAGGCCCTTTTCATCATCCAGCATCCAGCATCCAGTATCCAGCATCCAGCATCCAGCATCTAACATCAAGTATCCTTTTTTGATGTTTTTTCTTTTTCCTTTCCCAGCTCGCAGAGGATGCGCTCGGCGGCGGCCCGCTTGGCGTTGGCCTCGGCGGCCAGCTGTAAGGCCCGGCGCTCCAGGCTTTCGCCGGTTTCGCAGCTTGCCTGCAAGTCACGGCAGGTCTCCTGTACCGCCCGGATATGGGCGTCCCGGAACAGCTCGTAGGTCTCGGGAGTAAATCCCTGGTCGCCCAGCAGGGTCTTGATGTCCTGGAGGGTCAGCACCTGCTTGAGCATACATACGGCCATGAGCGCCCCCAGGTGCTCCTTGCCGTACTTTTTCTTTTCCGGGTGGGGCAGGACCTGGTTTTTCACGTAATTGTTGATCATGGAGCTGGTGAGCAGAACGTCGTTTTCGTCCCGCTCAAAGAGCTTCAGGCTGTCCTTGAGATACTGCGTCACCTGATCCATATACAGGGGAATGGGCGGCAGGGCTTCCCACTGGGGCAGTTCTGCGGCCTCTCCGGCCTTTGCCCAATTCAGAATATTCTCTCTGCTGGTTTCCATATGCGGCACACCCTTTCTGAAAACCAGTTTACCCGGTTTTCAATGATCTGTCAATCCCTGGGGCTCATTCACCAGAAAGGGGATCGTTCAGGTCCTTTTCCAGGTGGAGGGAACCAGAAGCATGAGCATGGGGAAAAGCTCCAGGCGGCCGGCCAGCATGTTGAAGGAAAGCACCAGCTTGCTGAAACCGGAGAAATGGCTGTAATTTGCTGTGGGGCCCACCAGGTCCAGGCCGGGGCCGATATTGTTCAGGCAGGCGAGAACGGCGGAGATATTGGTTTCCACGGAGCAGCGGTCCACGGAGATCAGCAGGGTGGAGATCATAATCAGCATACAGTACACGCCGATATAGCTGTGCAGGTTTCGGATCACATCTTCATTGACCAGGTTTCCGTCCATGTGGATAGCAGAGACGGTGCGGGGATTCTGCATCCGCTTGACACCCCTGCGGCTGGCTTTGAACAGCAGCAAAATCCTGGCCACCTTGACGCCGCCGCCGGTGGAGCCCGCGCAGGCGCCCACGATCATCAGCAGCAGGAGCAGGGTCTTGGAGAAGGCCGGCCACAGGTTGAAGTCCACGGTGGCAAAACCGGTGGTGGTCATGATGGAGGATACCTGAAACGCCGCATGGTGCAGGGCTTCTCCCACGTTCCCGGAGAACAGGGGGAGGATGTTCCAGGTGATCAGCCCGATGGAGCCCAGCATGATGACCAGGTACAGCCGAAGCTCCTCATTGCAAAGGGCCTTTGAAAACTGCCGCAGAAGCAGCAGATAAAAAATGCTGAAATTCATACCAAACAGCGCCATGAAGACCGTACACACCGTTTGCAGATAGGGGCTGTATCCGGCGAGACTGTCGTTCTTAACGCCGAAGCCGCCGGTGCCCGCTGTGCCAAAAGCGGTGCAGACGCTGTCGAACAGGGACATCCCGCCCAGAAGCAGCAAAAGGATCTGGAGCAGGGTCAAAGCGATGTAGATGGAATAGAGGATTTTGGCGCTGTTTTGGAGCCGGGGGACCAGCTTATCCACCTGGGGGCCGGGGCTTTCCGCCCGCATGACGTGGAGCAGGGAGTTTTTTCCCTGTCCCATAGGGACGATAGCAAGCAGAAACACCAGCACGCCCATGCCTCCCAGCCAATGGGTGAAGCTCCGCCAGTACAGAAGCCCCATGGGCAGGGCTTCCACATCGGTGAGAATGCTGGCGCCGGTGGTAGTGAAGCCGGAGACGGTCTCAAAAAAGCAGTCAATAAAGCTGGGAATGGCCCCGCTGAGGCGAAAGGGAAGCGCGCCCACCAGGGAAACGGCGATCCAGCAGGCCGCCACGCTGACGAAGCCCTCCCGGGCGGTGATCTCCCGGTAAAGCGGCTTCAGGGCAAAGGTGATACAGCTCATGAGGACCGCGAGAATAATCGAAACGCACAGGGCATTTACTGCCGCCAGCTCCCCATAGGCCAGGGCGATGATGGCGGCGGGGAGCATACATACTGCCTCCACCCGAAGAATATAGCAGATCAGCCGGAGGATCATTCTGTAGTTCATGTCCGATCCTCCAGGAAGATGTCGCTGAGATTGTGGATCACCCGGTCCGCCAGGGCCACCACAATGACGGTATCGCCCTGCATGATGGTGTCGCTGCCCCGGGGGATAATGACCTGGCTGCCCCGGTTGATGCAGGCGATCAGGGTGTTGGGCTTCAGCTTCAGCTCAGCCAGGGTCTTGTTCAGCTGGGGCATGTCCTTTTTCACCCGGAACTCCAGGGCCTCCACCCGGTCGCCTACCAGGCGGTGGAGGGTAAGCACCGTGCCGCCGTTGGTGTTGTCCATGGCACGGACATACCGGACGATGTCCGTGCAGCACAAGTCCTTGGGACTGATCACACAGTCGATGCCCTTGCCGCTGAGCACCTCATTGAATTCGGTGCGGTTGATCTTGGTGATCACCTTCGTGCCCAGATAATTGGCATACATGGAGATGATGAGATTTTCCTCGTCGATATTGGTGAGGGTGACCGCAGCGTCGGTGTGGGCCAGCCCTTCCGAGTCCAGCACGTCACGGTCGGAGCCGTCGGCGTGGATAATGGCGGCCTTGGGCAGGATGTCCGCCAGCTCATGGCACTTTGCCCTGTCGCTGTCGATGAGCTTGACCCCTACGCCGTCCTTCAGCAGCTTTTCCGCCAGGTAGACGGCAATGCGGCTGCCGCCGATGATCATCACGTCCCGAACCTTTTTCTGGCTCAGGTTCAGGTTGCGGATCAGGGCGGTCAAGTCGCTGGAGGAAGCGGTGACGGAGATCCTGTCTCCGGGATGCAGCTCAAAATTGCCGTCGGGGATAAAGACCTGGTTGTCGCGCACCACGGCGCACACCAGCACCTTTACCCGCACCAGCTGGTGGAGCTGGTGGAGCTTCGCGCCCACCAGGCGGCTTCCTTCCCGGACCTCCATTTCCACGATCTCCACCCGGCCCTTGGCGAAGGAATCCCGCTTTAAGAAGGAGGGGAATTGAAGGATACGGTAGATCTCATCGGCGGCGGAATACTCGGGATTGATCATCATGGAAAGCCCCAGGTCATCCTTTAGCTGGAACAGCTGGCTGTGGTATTCCGGATTGCGCACCCGGGCGATGGTGTGCCGGCACCCCAGCTTTCTGGCCACGATGCAGCACAGCAGGTTGGTCTCGTCGGCAGAGGTGGCGGCGATCAAAAGGTCGCTGGAGTCCACGCCGGCCATTTTCTGAATCTTCAGGGTGGCGCCGTTTCCGTGGATCACGTTGACGTCCAGGGACTGCTCCTCCACCTGAAGAACCGTTTTGTTGCTGTCAATCACAATGACGTCATGGCCCTCTTTGGAAAGCTGGGCGGCCAGGGCGGAGCCTACCTTGCCGTCTCCCACAATCACGATTTTCATAGTATGCGACTTTCCTTCTCTGTCTTATTCTTCCAGCTGGGAGGTGCAGTGAGGGCACCTTGTGGCGTCAATGGCGATTTCGCTTTTGCAGAAGGGGCACACTTTGGTGGTGGGGGCGGCGGGGGTCTCCTCCTTTTTGCGGGAAAGCCGGTTCATGGCCTTGACGATGAGGAACAACACAAAGGCCGTGAGCAGGAAGTTGACAATGGCGGAGATCAGCGCGCCGTAGGTAAACTCGGAGCCGCCGATGGTAAAGGACAGCCCCTCAAAGCCGTAGCCCCCGGTGAGCAGGCCCAGCAGGGGGTTGATGATACTTTCCACCACTGCGTTGACGATGGCAGTAAACGCGCCGCCGATGACAACGCCGACAGCCAAGCTGACCGCGTTGCCCCGCATGGCAAATTCCTTGAATTCATGAAAGAATTTTTTCATAAAAAATACCTCCTCGGTTGTGGGCGGCCTATCAAAAGCTTCCCTTTTGGATGATGTGGACACGCCAAAAAATCTGACTTCATCATATCACAAATCCGTGGGAAGTCAACGTTGATTTTCATTGCGCTTTTTTTCGGAAAGCCTTATAATGATAGGAAATGACAGAACTCCGGGAAAAGGGCACGGCTTTTTTCTCAGGAAACATGTCTCAAAGCCCGCCCAAGGGCCTTTGTTTTGTCTATAGAAGGAGGCTGCGATATGCCGATCAACAATACTGTCGTGGGGATGCTGGCCCATGTGGATGCGGGAAAGACCACCCTTTCCGAGCAGCTGCTGTACCGGGCGGGAGTCCTGCGCCGTCCCGGCCGGGTGGACGACCGGGACGCGCTGCTGGACCACGACGATATGGAGCGCCGCCGGGGGATCACCATCTTTTCCGACCAGGCGGAGCTTTCCTTTGAGGGGCGTCCCTTCACACTGGTGGACACCCCCGGCCACGGGGACTTTTCCGGAGAAATGGAGCGGGCCCTGTCCGTGCTGGACTGCGCCGTGCTGGTGGTCAGCGCCGCGGAAGGGGTCCAGGCCCACACGGAGACCCTGTGGAGGCTGCTGCGGGAGCGTTCTGTGCCCATCTTCGTTTTTCTCAATAAGACCGACCGGGCCGGGGCGGAGCCTGACCGGGTCATGAAGGAGCTTGCCCGGATGGGCGGGACGGGCTTCTGCGACCTGACGGAGGGCTTGTCCGAGGAAGGGAAGCTGTCCCGCGGGGCTATAGAGGCTCTGGCCGAGATGGACGACGAGCTGATGGAGGCCTATTTCGGGGAGAAGCTGGACCATTCCTTCTGGCTGGAGAAAGCCCGGGACCTTTTGGCCCATCGGAGGCTGTTTCCCGTGTTCCGCGGCTCCGCCCTGAAAGGAGAGGGGGTAGACGGCCTTCTCCGGGGCCTGCGTCTGCTGGCTCCGGCTTCCGGGGGCAGCCCGGAAGCCCCCTTTGCAGGCATGGTCTACAAGATCCGGCACGACAAGGGCGGCCGGGTGGCCTATCTGAAGGTGCTCCAGGGGGTCCTGCATCCCCGGGATGTGATCGAAACAGCTTCCGGCGGCGAGAAGTGCAGTGAGCTGCGCTCTTACAGCGGGGAGAAATTTCAGCCCTTGCCGGAGGCGGGGCCGGGGACCCTCTGCGCCGTTACCGGGCTGCAGAAGGTCCGGGCCGGAGAGCTGGTGGGCGCCGGGGCAGGAGAGCGGACGGCCTTTGCGCTGCGGCCGCTGCTGGCCTCCCAGGTGCTCTTTGACCGGGAGGCTCTTTCTCCCATGGAGATGCTGGCCCATTTCCGGGAGCTGGAGGACGAGGAGCCGCTGCTGGCCGTGTCCTGGAATGAACAGGTCCAGGAGATACAGGTCCAGGTCATGGGAGAGATCCAGCTGGAGGTGCTGACAGAGATGGTGCGCACCCGCTGGGGCGTGGAGATTTCCTTCGCGCCCTGCTCCGTGCTGTACCGGGAAACCCTGGCCGCCCCGGTGGTGGGGGTGGGCCACTTTGAGCCGCTGCGGCATTACGCGGAGGTCCATCTGCGGCTGATCCCGGCTCCCAGGGGCAGCGGGATCTCCTTTCGCAGCGAATGCCATCAGGACAGCCTGCTGCCCAACTGGCAGAATCTCATTGCCACGCACGTGCTGGAGAAGCAGCACAAGGGCGTGCTGATGGGCGCCCCCCTGACGGACGTGGAGATCGTTTTGCTCTCCGGCAGGGCCCATTTGAAGCACACCGAGGGCGGCGATTTCCGGGAGGCCACCTACCGGGCCGTCCGTCAGGGTCTGATGCACGGGAAAAGCCTGCTGCTGGAGCCCTATTATGAGGTGGAGATCACCTGCGCCCTGGAGGAGATCGGCAGGGTGCAGACGGACCTTGCCCGGCTGAGCGCGGCCTGCGGCGCTCCCCGGGAGGAAAGCGGGACCATGCGCCTTCACGCCAGAGGCCCTGTGCGCACCTTGATGGAATACCCCAGGGAGTTTGGAGTGATGACCCGCGGCAGGGGCCGCATTTCCCTGCGCTTCGGCGGGTACGAGCCCTGTCAGGAGCAGGAGAGGCTGGCGGCGGAATCGGGATACGATCCGGAGCGGGATCTGGAAAACACGCCGGATTCCGTTTTCTGCGCCCACGGCGCGGGCTATCCGGTGAAGTGGAGCGAAGCCCCGGCGCACATGCATCTTCCGGTGGAGCCTGACGCGGAGGAGCCGGCAGAGCAGCCCCAAGAGGAGGAGCAGAGCCGGGAAGTCCAAAATCCCGCCCCATCTGTGCTTTCCGGCGGGCTGGAGCAGGACAGGGAGCTGCTGGCCATTTTCGAGCGGGCCTACGGTTCCGTTTCCCGGCGGGAGCTGCGCCCCCAGAACCAGGTACAGGCGGAGGAGCGCGCCCGCGTTCCTGTGCCGGAACGGGACATGGGGCCGGAATACCTGCTGGTGGATGGGTACAATGTAATTTTTGCCTGGGAGGAGCTGAAGGCCATCGCCCAGACCAACCTGGACGCCGCCCGCCAGCTGCTGACAGACATGCTCTCCAATTACCAGGGGTTTCGGCAGAACAGGGTGATCCTGGTGTTCGACGCCTACCGGGTCCCCCGGAATACCGGTGAGGTGGTAAAATATGAAAACATTTATGTGGTGTATACCCGGGAGGCTCAGACCGCCGACGCGTATATTGAAAAGGCCACCTACACCCTGAGCCAGGACAACCGGGTCCGGGTGGTGTCCTCCGACGGGACGGAGCAGATCATTGTTCTGGGCCACGGTGCCCTGCGGGTCTCCGCCATGGACTTCAAGCGGGAGCTGGAAAGCGCCCAGGGGCAGATTCGGGAGCTGATCAGCCGCGAGGCCGCCCGGCTGCCTGCGTCGTCGCCTTTGCGGCTGGCCATGGAAAGGGCCAGAAGGGAAAAACAGGAGGGCGGAGAAGGAGGCAAAGGGCTTTGAATTTAACCGCCTGAGAGGGACGTTAGTTCAGATACCAGACCCCGGCGGTGAGATAGACGGCAAAGGTCACCCAGAGAAGATAGGGGAGCATCAGCCATCCGGCTGCCTTTTGCTCCTGGAAAAACCGAATGGTGGTTAGCAGGATCAGCACCCACAGCACCACGATCCAGAAAAGGGCCAGGGCGTAATTTTGCAGGTTGAAAAAGATCAGGGTCCAGAAGAAGTTAAAAACCAGCTGGAGAGCATATAGGGTCAGGGCGCCGGTGCGGCCAGTGCCGTCCCGCACCCACACCAGATAGGCGGCAATGCCCATCAGGGTGAAAAGGATGGTCCACACCACCGGGAATACCCAGCCGGGCGGGGACAGGGGAGGCTGACGGAGAACGCCGTACTGCTCCATGGAATCTTTTGTGAGAAAGGCGGAGAGACCGCCCACCCCCAGTGGAATTAGAAGATTGACCAGCAGTGCTTTTCCTTTGACCATACCCCGCCGCCTTTCGGGCACATACCCGGAATTTTTGTATGGCAACACCGCACAATTCTAAGTGCCAGATTGTGCCAGCAAATTTTTCGCCAGATGAAGCAAAAACCGGAGGTCATACTTTGTGTATGGCCGAGGATTTTTGCAAAATATGACGGAAAATTTGTAAGCAAGATGGTGCTTAAGGCGTTAGCCGTGAATTGTGCGGGGTTGCCTTATGTTCTCATCATAGGATATGCCGTTTTTGCCGGGAAAATACGGGAACCTGTCCGGGATGAACTCCAAGGAGCGAAAATGAAAAAAGGAAAAGTGCCGCAAAGCGCTTTTCCTTTTTTGGTTTACAGGTATTCCTGCATCCCCTCCGTCAGCTTTTCCTCCAAATGAATCAGGCGCTTGGCAATGTTCTTGGAGCTTTCGTCGGCGGCCTCGTACTCGTTGAGATACCGGTTCAGGGACTTTACGCCCATGTTGCAGCCGTCGGTCATCAGGCTTGCGATGTTTTTGTCCGTCTCATCCATGGACAGCATGACGTTGGTTTTGATCCAGGACATGGTCTTGGCCATGGGATGGGGGTCCTTGCCGCTGTCGCCATATCGGTTCAGCAGGGCGTGGGTATCGTCTCCCAGCTCTCCGTGCTTCCGGCGGGAATCCTCCAGCATGGCCCGGAGCTCCTGGCTTTTCACCTTGGGCAGCACCTCGTCGATGGAGCTGACGCCCATTTTGATTCCGGCGTTGCACTCCTTTAAGAGCTTTACAGTATCGGCTTCGATCATGATCATTTCCTCCTTTTTCGGTTCTGTATCTTGGGACCTCTGAATCAATCCCCGGACGCATTCCGGCGGCATATTTTCTGCCTGTATTTGCCCCAAAATTTTGAAATACACAAAGTATTCCTGTAATTTTGGGGCTTTTACAGGCAAAAAATCTCCTCGCCGGTCTGATCCGTTGATTTCATCAGAGCTCCCCTAGTATACCCGAAAAAGGCGGAATCATTTCACACGCCAAAAAGCCGGGCCAGGCTGGCGATCAGGAAGCAGATCACCATGCCGCAGACCGTGGGCAGCAGAAAGGCGGCGGCAGTCCATTTCACGCTTTTTGTCTCCTTCCAGATGGTGATGCAGGTGGTGGAGCAAGGCCAATGCATCAGGGAAAAGACCATGGTGCACAGGGCGGTGACCCAGGTCCAGCCATTTTGGACCAGCAGGGCGTGGAGGGCCGCAAGATCCGTCATGTCCACAAGGCTTCCCTGGGCCATATAGGCCATGATGACGATGGGGATCACGATCTCATTGGCGGGCAGCCCCAGGAGAAAGGCCAGCAGGATCACCCCGTCCAGGCCCAGCAGCCGGGCAAAGGGATCCAGAAATCCGGCGCAGTGGTTCAGCAGCGTAACGCCGCCGGCCTCCACGTTGGCCAGCACCCAGATCAGCAGCCCGGCCGGGGCGGCTACCGCCACGGCCCGGCCCAGGACAAATAGGGTCCTGTCGAAGATGGAGCGGACGATGACCTTGCCGATCTGCGGCCGTCGGTAGGGGGGGAGCTCCAGGGTAAAGGAGGAGGTTTCCCCCTTCAGGATGGTCACGGACAGAAGCTTAGCCGTGAGAAAGGTCATGGCAAGCCCCAGCAGGATCACGGCCAGCAGCAGAAGGGCCGAGAGCAGGGAGGCTCCCAGGCCGGAGATCGCGGCGCTTCCTGCAAATCCCACGAAAAACATGGTGATGATGGAGATCAGCATGGGCAGCCGTCCGTTGCAGGGAACGAAATTATTGGTGAGAATGGCGATGAGCCGTTCCCGGGGGGAGTCGATGATCCGGCAGCCCACCACCCCGGCGGCGTTACAGCCGAAGCCCATGCAGGTGGTCAGAGCCTGCTTTCCGCAGGCGCCGCAGCAGCGAAAGCAGCGGTCCAGATTGAAGGCGACCCGGGGAAGGTAGCCCAGGTCCTCCAGCAGGGTAAACAGGGGAAAGAAGATGGCCATGGGCGGCAGCATGACGGATACCACCCAGCTGAGAGTTTTGTACATGCCGTCGATCAGCAGGCTGGTGAGCAGAGGCGGGGCATTGCCCCAGACCAGAAGGGCACGGAGCCGTTCTCCCAGCCAGAAGGCCCCTGAGGAGAGAAGCTCCGAGGGGAGATTTGCCCCCGACACGGTAAGCCAGAAGATGAGAAGCAGCAGCAGCGCCATGATGGGAAAGCCGGTGAGCCGCCCGGTGAGGATGCGGTCCAGCTTCCGGTCCCGGGGACTGTAGCCTCCGGTCTCCGCTGCCACCGCGGCCCTTGCCAGCGCCGCGCCCCGGTCCACCACGGCGGAGACGATACCGTCCCGCAGCTCGGCAGGGGAAATGCCCGCCTCCGACATTTTTTCCCGGATTTCCGCCAGCTCTGCGGCCACAGCAGGATTCTGCCCCGGGGAAAAGCCCAGGTGTTCTGTCAGGGACCGCTCCAGGCCGGGATCGCTGTTTTCCAGCAGACGCAGGGCCAGCCAGCGGGAGCTGATCTGCCCTCCGCAGAGCCGTTTCAGCAGGGGGGTCAGACGGTCTACAGCCTCCTCCACAAAGGGGGAATAGCGCACGGGCGGCTTTTCGGGAAGAGGGAACTGGCCGCTGACGGCATGCTCCACCTGCCCCAAAAGCTTTTCCAGCCCCCTGCCGCTTCGGGCGGCGGCGCCCACCACCGGTACGCCCAGCAGGGAAGACAAGCGCTCCAAATCCACCCGGACCCCCTTGCGCTTTGCCTCGTCCATCAGGTTCACGCAGACCACCACCCGGGGGATGATCTCCATGGTTTGCAGCACCAGATTCAGGTTCCGTTCCAGGCAGGTGGCGTCGCAGACCACCACGGCGGCGTCCGGGCTTCCGAAGCAGAGAAAGTCCCTGGCGGCTTCCTCCTCCGCCGAGTGGGCAAGCAGGGAGTAGCAGCCGGGCAGGTCTGCCAGCACGTAGGTGCGGCGGTGATACAGGCATTCTCCCCGGGCGTTGGTGACGGTTTTGCCCGGCCAGTTTCCCGTATGCTGGTGCATTCCGGTCAGGGCGTTGAAGACGGTGCTCTTTCCCACATTGGGGTTTCCGGCCAGGGCGACGAGCAGGTCGGAGTCCTGCTTTTTTCGGATCATGTCCCCGGATCCGGCGGCCCCGGAGCCGGTAGAATTTCTGGAGAGCCCCATGGCGGCCTCCTATTCTGCTGCCCTGCCTGCCTGGCAGGCCAGGCTGGCGTT
Organism: uncultured Acutalibacter sp.; assembly: GCA_964600905.1. Lineage (GTDB taxonomy): Bacteria > Bacillota > Clostridia > Oscillospirales > Acutalibacteraceae > Acutalibacter. The sequence goes on from CAZRLJ010000014.1 coordinate 25,243, forward strand.
TTGGCGGCTTTTCAGCACGGCGGGGTGAGAGATGCTGTCCACCAGGATCTGGGCGGCGTCCCGTCCCCGCAGGGCAATGACCGCGCCCCGGATCAGATAGGCCGCCGGGTCCCCCAGCGGGCTGACCCCTACGCATTCCACCCGGGTCCCCTGGATCAGTCCCAGGTCCTGGAGCCTTCGGCGCATGGCGCCCCGGCCTGTCAGATCGCTGACGACAGCCGTTTCTCCCTGCTTCAGATCGGCAAGGCTCCACTGACGAATATCCATATATGTGTTCCTCCTAGATGGCAATAATACAGGGCGGGGCACCTCATATCGGTTCAGGTGCTTTGTCCCTGTATTACTGTATTCCGGAGGTTTTTCTTTGGTGACTGGCCCGGTGAAAAATCAACACTTGCCCTTGGGTCCACAGTCTGATATAATATCCTAATAACAAACATGATACTGAAGAAAACTCCGAAACGGACACATGATACCTTCGTTTTTCTAGGAGAGAGGGAGAGAAAATCGTGAAAGTCAAGCTTCTTGCCTACACGCCGGACCCGGAGCGCACTGTGGCCTGCGCCGCGAAGCTCTGCTATGCCTCCAGCGACATCGACAGCCTCTACGACGGCCTTACCGAGGAAAAGGTGGAATCCTTTCTGGACCACCTGAACAATATCGGCCACCAGAGCCCCATCGAGCATGCCAGCTTTACCTTCGGCATCGAGGGGGTATCCCGGTCCCTGCTGGCCCAGATCACCCGGCACAGGCTTGCCTCCTTCAGCGTTCAGAGCCAGCGGTATGTGCGGGAGAGCGCCTTTGAGTTTGTCCTGCCCCCGGAGATCGAGACGGTCCCGGAGGCAAAGGCGGAGTTTTTGAGGGCTATGGAGGAGGATCAGCGCCACTACGAAAGCCTTGCGGCCATTCTGAAGGACAGGCATTTGAAGGCCCTGCTGGAAGCGGGGGAGGACGAGAAATCCGCCAGCCGGAAGGCGGAGAAGCGGGCCATTGAGGACGCCCGGTTCGTGCTGCCCAACGCCTGCGCCACCAAAATGATCTGCACCATGAACGCCCGTTCCCTTATGAATTTCTTCTCCCTGCGCTGCTGCAACCGGGCCCAGTGGGAGATCCGCGCCCTGGCGGAGGATATGCTCCGGGAAGTGAAAAAGGTTGCGCCCCATCTCTTTCAGGACGCCGGCCCCGGCTGCGTCCGCGGGGGCTGCCCTGAGGGCGGGATGTCCTGCGGAAAGGCCGCGGAGGTCCGGGAAAAATTCAGAAGTATGGAGTGAGAGGCCATGAGCCTGATCGTCATCGAGGGCCTGGACGGCAGCGGCAAGGGAACCCAATCGGAGCTTCTGTTCCAAGCTCTCAGCGCCCGGTCCGGCAACGTGCGGAAAATCACCTTTCCGGACTACGCTTCCCCCTCCTCGTCTCTTGTGAAAATGTATCTGGGCGGGGAATTTGGAAAGGATCCTGAGGATGTGAACGCTTACGCCGCCAGCAGCTTTTACGCGGTGGACCGCTACGCCAGCTTCAAAAAGGACTGGCAGGAGGATTATCTCCGGGGCGTCACTATCCTGGCGGACCGCTATACCACCTCCAATCAGGTGTTTCAGCTGGGGAAGCTGCCCCAGGATCAGTGGGAAGGCTATCTCTCCTGGCTGGAGGACCTGGAATATGAAAAGCTGGGCCTGCCCAGGCCGGACCTGGTGATCTGCCTGGAAATGCCTGTGGAGGTGTCCCAAAAGCTGCTGTCCGTCCGGTATCACGGGGACGACGGGAAACGGGACATCCATGAAAACCACCTGGACTTCCTCCGGGAATGCGCCGTTTCCGCCAAATTTGCGGCGGAGCGGCTGGGGTGGAGCGTGATCCACTGCGGGGAAAACGGACAGCCCCGGCCAGTGGAGGACATTCACAGAGAGGTCCTGGCCCTGGCTTTGAAAGCCATTGAGAATGAAAACAGGAAGGGATGAAAGCAATGGTAGTCATTTTGTTGGCGGAGGGCTTTGAAGAGATCGAGGCCCTGACGCCGGTGGATATTCTGCGCCGGGCCGGGCTGACGGTGAAAACGGCCGGCGTGGGAGGCCGGGAGATCACAGGTTCCCACGGGATCCGGGTGGCGGCGGACATGACCGTCCAGGAGGTAGAGCTCCGGGAGCTGACGGCTTTGGTGCTGCCGGGAGGTCTGCCCGGCACCCGGAATCTGGAGAATTCTGAAACAGTGCAAGGGCTGATCGATTACTGCGTGGAGCAGGGAAAGCTGGTGGGCGCCATCTGTGCGGCCCCCTCTATTTTGGCCCATAAGGGACTGCTGAAGGGGAGAGAGGCCACGGCCTTTCCCGATTTTCAGCAGGACCTGGTGAATGGTGGGGCCCGCCTCAGCGAAAGCTATGTGTGCAGGGACGGTCAGTTTGTCACCGCTCGGGGCATGGGTGTTTCCGCCCCCTTCGGCCTGAAGCTGGCGGAGATTTTGGCCTCTCCGGAAAAGGCGGCGGCCATCAGGGCTGGTATCCAGACCCCCGGCGTCTGACAGAAAGGCATTTGCAGATAAAGGAGTTATACTATGAACGAGAATCCCAATGAGAACAGAAACGAGCAGCCGGGCAGCCGCACCGGCCATTTCAAGCTGAATATCGACGAGCGGGAGCTTGCCACCGGGGAGATCGAGCGCCCCAAGGAGTCCGGCAACCGTCTGGGTGCCTACAGCGATTCCGCCTATAACCGTTCCTTTGCCACCGATGAGGAGCGCCGGGCGGAAAAGAAGGCCCACAAAAAGCGGAACCGGCTGAAGGCGCGGAAGAACAAGCGGGTCTTTTCCCTGGTATGGCTGTGCATGGTGGTGCTGATCGCCCTGACCCTGGCCTCTTACCTGATCGGCGGCGCCAACGACTTTTTCGCCGTGGGCCGCAATCCCGGCACGGCGGAGATCGTCATTCCCGAAAACGTGACGGAAAAGGAGCTGGCGGAGCTGCTCTACGCGAAGGGCGCTATCCGGGAGCCGGAGTTTTTCTCCCTGTACTGCAAAATCACCACGGAAATGGAGTATTTTGAGCCCGGCACCTATCAGGCAGATACCAACCTGGACTACGAGGACCTGATCAATACCCTGCAATACGGCACCGAGGAGATGGAGGAGGTGCGCGTCACCTTTCCCGAGGGCAGCAATGCCCTGGAGATCGCCCAGCTTCTGGAGGAAAATGAGGTCTGCACCCAGGAGGAATTCCTGGCGGCTCTCAACGGCGATTTCAGCGACTATGACATGATCGGCTCCCTGGGAGACGGCTCCGGAAAGTATTACAAGCTGGAGGGCTATCTGTTCCCCGATACCTACGATTTCTGGAAGGGCGAGGACCTGGATTCCGTCATCGGCAAGATGCTCTATAACTTCCAGCTGAAGATGAGCGATACGGTACGGGCCTCTGTGGAGCAGTCAGGCATGACCCTGGATCAGGTCATCACCCTGGCCTCCATCATTCAGAACGAGGCCGCCAACGACAGCGACATGTACAATGTTTCCGCCGTTCTGCACAACCGGATGGACTGGGGCTGGGAAGCCGGCATTTACCGGCTGGAGTGCGATTCCACCACCTTCTATCCCTATAAGAACCGGGCGGCTGTCCCGGCGGCGGGCGCGCTGCCCTACGGCAACTACGACACCTATCAGATCGAGGGCCTGCCTGCAGGAGCGATCTGCAACCCCGGTATGGACGCCATTAACGCGGCCCTGCGGCCCAGGGACGATGGAGACGCCAGCGGCTGGCTGTATTTCTGCCACGCGGAGGACGGCACGGCCTATTATGCCACCAATGAATCGGATCATCTGTACAACCGCCAGCAGGCGGGCTTGGACTGAGAGCCGGATTTTACGGGATGGATAGCTCACCTTGGAGGGGGGAAACCACATGACCCTGCAAAGGCCGGAACTGCTTTCCCCGGCGGGGGATATGACCCGTTTGATCGCGGCGGTCCAGTACGGCGCGGACGCGGTCTATCTGGCGGGGAAGAGCTTCGGCATGCGGTCCGCCCCGGCAAATTTTGGGGAGGAGGAGCTGCGGGAAGCGGTGGCCTTCTGCCACGAGAGGGGCGTGAAGGTCTATGTCACCTGCAACACCCTGCCCCGAAACCAGGAGCTGGCCGAGCTGCCGCCCTTTTTGTCCTATTGCCAGGACATCGGCGTGGACGCCTTTATCATCTCTGACCTGGGCGTCCTGGCCATGGCGAGAGAGTATGCGCCCGGGGTGGACCGGCATGTGTCCACCCAGACCGGAATTGTCAACTACGCCGCGGCAAAGGCCTGTTATGAGCTGGGGGCGAAGCGGGTGGTGCTGGCCCGGGAGGTGCCCTTGGAGGAGATCCGGGGCATTCGGGAAAACACTCCGGCGGAGCTGGAGCTGGAGGCTTTTGTTCACGGGGCTATGTGCGTGTCCTTTTCCGGAAGATGCCTGCTGTCCAACTACATGACCGGCCGGGACGCCAACCGGGGCCAGTGCGCCCAGCCCTGCCGCTGGGAGTACTACCTGACGGAGAAGCAGCGGCCGGACCGGCATTTTACCATCCGGCAGGAGGAGCAGGGCGCTTACATTATGAATTCCAACGATCTGCGGATGATCGAACACATTCCGGCCATGCTCCAAGCGGGAGTCGCCAGCCTGAAAATCGAGGGCCGGGCAAAATCCGACTACTATGTGGCCTGTGTGACCGCTGCCTACCGCCGCGCCATCGACTTTTTCCTGGAGCATCCGGAGGAGCCGCTGCCCTCTGAAATTTTGGAGGAGACGGAGAAGATTTCTCACCGGGAGTATTCCCAGGGCTTCTATTTCGGCGGCGAGCCGGGCCAGACCCCGGACCGCAGCCACTACACCCGGAATTATGAGCTTTCCGCCATTGCCCGGGGGCGGCAGGGGGACTATGTGGTCCTCCGCCAGCGAAACCGCTTTTTCCGGGGCGATACCGTAGACGTCCTCCAGCCCGGCTGCAAGCCCTTTACGGCTCCCTTGGAGGAGCTTTATAACCAGGACTGGGAACCCATTGAGGCCGCGCCTCACGCGGAAATGACCGTCTACTGGAAAACCAGCGCCAATGTGCGGGAGGGCGCTTTTCTGCGGATCAAAAAGGAAAACTGAAAGGCCCGCTCCAGGTTTTTCCCGGATAATAACTGACCGCTCTTTTGCATAGTCTTTATAAAGGCGGGACGATGAATTCTTCGTCTCCAAGGCTTGCGAAAGGGTGGTCTTTTTATGAAAAAGAGAAAAAAGCTCTGGGCGCTGCTGCTGACTGCGGCGGTGATTTGCGGGTTGTTTCCGGCCCTGCCCGTCCGGGGCGAGGAGGTGGAGCTGTCCGCGCCCTCGGCGGTGCTGATGGAGGCTTCCACAGGCCGGGTGCTGTTTGAGAAGGATTCCCACGCGGTGCGGCCCTGCGCCTCCATCACCAAGGTCATGACGCTGTGCCTGACCTTCGACGCCATCGAATCCGGCCAGCTTTCCCTGACGGATACCCTCACCGCCTCGGCCCACGCCTCCTCCATGGGCGGCTCGGACATCTGGCTGAAGGAGGGGGAGCAGATGACCGTGGACGATCTTCTCAAGGCCACCGTGATCATGAGCGCCAACGACGCCGCAGTGGTGCTGGCGGAAAACGTGGCCGGCAGCGAGGAGGCCTTTGTCCAGCGGATGAACGAAAAGGCCGCCGAGCTGGGTATGGCGGACACCGTGTTCAAAAACTGCAACGGCCTGGACGAGGAGGGCCATGTGACCTCCGCCCACGATGTGGCGCTCATGAGCCGGGAGCTGATCCGCCATGAGAAAATCTTTGACTACACCCTGACCTGGATCGACTATGTCCGGGGCGGGGAGACCCAGCTGGTGAACACCAACAAGCTGATCCGCTCCTATCAGGGGATCACGGGGCTGAAAACCGGCACTACCAGCCAGGCGGGAAGCTGCATCACCGCCACGGCGGAGCGGAATGACCTGGCGCTGATCTCAGTGGTCCTGGGGGCGCCCAGCACCGACGACAGGTTCCGGGACGCCGCCGCCCTGCTGGACTACGGCTTTGCCGGCTGGGCGGTGACCGTGCCGGAGACGCCTGTGCTGGAGGACGCCGCCGTGATCGGCGGCATGGAGGAGACGGTTCCCGCCAGGGTGGGGGAGATGCCCAAGCTCCTGACGAAAGCGGCGGAGCAGGGCGGCCTGGAGCAGAGCCTGGAATGGAAGCCGGAGCTCACCGCTCCCGTCCATGCCGGAGATGTGATCGGGAAGCTGGTGTTCCGCCTGAACGGGGAAGTCCTTTCGGAAACGGACATTACCGCCGCAGGAGACGTGGAGGAGATCACCTTCGGCTCCGTGTTCTCCTGCCTGCTTCAGAGCTTTTTCACCCTGTGATCACCGGTGAACCGGACGGCGCCATAAAATTGGAGAAGACTCTCTATTTCCGCTCTTGCAAAATGCGGTGACTTATTGTAGAATAGAACCAGAAAGGTTCGCATGAAATCACCGGAACGGAAAAAGGAGTGCATTTTTCTATGTCTCTGAAGCTGAACGACGGATATTTGAAGGACTTTATCGCCCCTCATGAGTATGAGGGTATCCAGTCCCAGGTGACTGCCGCCCATGAGCTGCTGGCCTCCGGCAAGGGCCCGGGCAGCGACTTTTTGGGCTGGGTCACCCTGCCCCACGACTATGACAAAGAGGAGTTCGCCCGCATCAAGGCTGCCGCCCAGCGGATCAAGAAGAATTCCCAGGTGTTCATCGTCATCGGCATCGGCGGGTCCTATCTGGGGGCCCGGGCCGCCATTGAGTTTTTGAAGTCTGATCATTATAACGACCTGGCGAAGGATACGCCCAAGATTTACTTTACGGGCAACAGCATCAGCTCTACCGCGCTGGCAGAGCTGGTGTCCATCTGCGAGGATAAGGACGTCTCTATCAACATGATCTCCAAGTCCGGCACCACCACGGAGCCGGCCATCGCCTTCCGGG
>CAZRLJ010000015.1:0-31169 GCA_964600905.1 uncultured Acutalibacter sp.
GGCAGCAAAAAACCGCACCGTAGTGCGGTTTTCGCTGGTTGACATCTTTTTTGTTGTCCAACCATGGTGGAGATGGCGGGAATCGAACCCGCGTCCGAAAAGGGATTGCCGGGGCTTTCTACGAGCGTAGCCTTCGTTTTAGGTCTCCCTCAGCCCGGCGCCCAAAGGCGGGCTCCAGGCCTTGGCAGCCCCTGAGTCATGGCGGGGTTAGGGGCGTGGCCCCGCTCACGTTCACCGCTCATCGACGCTCTTATCCCGGCCGCGGTGCTCCGGGTAAGAACGGCTGCTTAATTAAGCAGCAACAGCAACAGAATTGTTGTCGTTTAATTTTAAGAGTTACGGCTTTTATCGTGGTTCCGCACCACGGCTCGCTTACCAGGGTTTTCCCTCCCCGTCGAAACCTTTACATCCCCGAATTTAGATTCTAGATGCTGGATTCTAGACGTTGGAAAGGGCGTTTGGCATTTTTCTAATTATAACTGCTTTGCATTGCTTTGGCAAGTGGAAATTGTCGGGAGTCACAGCGCCTGGAAAATTATTCCCCGTTAGCCCGTTCCGCAAAATAGGAATCGCAGTATCTGTTCCATTTTTCCTCGTAATCCTCATGGCTCAGCAGCTGCAAATCCCTGGGTGTGTGGACGCCCCGGCGTTTTGCCTCCCCCACAAAATCAAAAATACAGTCGTCCGTTTCCGATTCCACTGCATAGACGTTCTGAAAGCCCTTTTGCACGGCGATATACAACCGGGTATGTCCATCCAGCGCGATACATTTCCCGTCCTTGCACAGCGCCTGGATAACAATATCCTGTTCCTCCTGGATGAAATGTCCCAGTGCCCGCACTTTGTCCGCGTCCACGTAAAACTGCGACGGCTGAATTTGATCCACAGGGAGCAAAATCCGCTCTGCATCCGGATACTGGATGATCGGCGTTCCCGTTTCTGTCTGAAAACGGGTGATCTGCGGCGTATAAAACCGGAACTCGTCGATCACCGCCTGAAAATCATCTGGAGCTGCCCCACGGACAAGGGCGGTATCGCTGGAAATGATCTCGATCTCACAGGCCCTCCCATCCAGCAGAAAGCAGCCATGCTGCCAAAGAGCGGTCTGAGAAAAGCGGGGATCGGCATAGCTGTTGATCCGTTCTATCATAAATCGTCCTCCTGCCAAAGAAAAAATGAGGGATGCGCTGGAACTCTATCGGTTTCTTTCTTTCAGCGCTTCACACAATGCGGCGGCGTCGCCTGTAACACCATTGAAACGGTAATCATATGTACCATTTTCAAAAATGCCGTGCTTTTTCTCCAGCATGCTTGCAACAGGCGGGGGAAGTGTTCCACGCATTCTGGCCTTAAAACGTTCCTTTATGGTTTCAATATCTGCGTACACAAGTATCGTGATGCTTCCCTTTGGAAGTAAGGCTACCTGTTCCGGCTCAGAAATCACATAGATCATATTCCCGTTGGTCATTGCTCGATTGATCTTTTCCTGAAACAGCGCAACTGCTTCGCTTTCGCTTTTTGCCATTCTAAGATAATCTTTGCCCGTGATGATGTCAGCCCCAATAACTTCCCTTATCTCATTTGCAAGGGTGGATTTGCCGCTGCAATTCTCCCCAATGATCCCGATTACCATGCTTCTCTCCTATTCTGTCGCTTCCCTCTTAGAAAGCCTCTTAAAAAGCAGAACGCATTTCCTCCAAACCGTGAATCACATATTCCGACGGGCCGATCTCTTCCGGCAGTTCAAAAAAGCGATTGGGCGGAAACCAAACCGCCGACATATGGGCCTGATGGGCACATAGCACATCGAAGGGGTGGTCACCCACATAGATGCTGTTTTCGCAGGGTGCGCCAATATTACGGCAGGCAAGCTCCAGAATTTTGGGGTCAGGCTTATAAAGGCCCACTTCCTCTGAAATGACGATACTTTCAAAATAAGGAGTCAAGCAAAAATCAATCAATGTTTGCTTTACTTGAGATCTGTTATTACTGACGACCCCCAAACGCAAGCCTTTGCGCTTCAAATAATCCAGAGTTTCCCTCACATGGGGCATAAGCTGATATTCCATCGCGTAATTCCGCGAAAAGACAGGAAAAAGCTGTTCTGAAAGGCTGCCGTCCAAGGGCAAAAAACGGCGGTATGCCGAAAGCACACCAGCAAAATATTCCTCGTCGCTGGCACGCATCCCCGTTTCGTTTTCTTTTTGGATCTGCCTGCCCTGCCAAAGCTCGCTGGCAGCATACGCGCGCTCTACCACTTCCATCGACACCTCAGGGTGAACGGCGGAAACCACTTCAAAAACCTTCTCAGGCAGAGAAGGCTTTTTTAATAGGAGTGTGTTATCTAAGTCAAAAAGAACGCAGGAAATCTGCTGCATCGTTATCCTCCTTTTTTCACTGCAACTTCCTGAAATGCAGCCAATGAATGCCGTCCTCATAGCCTATTTTACTGTAAAACTCATTTCCGCCGCCGGTCATGATTTCCGCGCCCAATGGCTTCAGGATTTCATAATGCTTTGAAAGGGCGGCTGCCGCAAGACCTTTTCTGCGGTGCTCCGGAACGGTGCAGAGAGGCTCCATATAGGCAAGCTTATTTTGGGGAACCCACCACATGCCAGAAAAGCAGACATACTCTCCTTGCTCGTCCGCTATTATCACATTATATTCATGGGTCGCATGCGGAGGCGGGGCTATTGTGGGACCCAATATGCCACTATATGCCTTTGCGGGAGTCCATTCCGCAGTTAGCTCCTCCTGCCAGTTTTCAAACGCACCTTTGTCCTCGTGATCAAAGCCCTTCCATGTGCAGACAGCCAGCTTTAGGGGGTCGCAGTTTTCCGGATGGACAAAATGGAATCCCTCCGGCAGCGGAAAGCTGAGCGCCGTCTTTCTGAAATCGCATACCATGTCAACACTTTCATCAACCAGACTGTAGCCTCTTTTTCTGACGGTATCAAGAAATACCCTCTGCCCGGCAAAGAGAACCAGCTCCTGTTCATTCCTGAAATTGGGCATGTTGTTTTCAGCGTATTCCACCAGTTCTTCCGCCAATTCCTCATATCCGGGCCTAAGGCTGAAAAAGATATTGGTAACGGGATCTTCATAAAATACAAACCCAACCATCTGCTCCTTATCAAACCACAGCCGGTCCAAATGCAAATAAGATTTGTTCATCCAGGAAGACGTAACAGCATATTCAAAAAAAGGCGCGGCAGCGCCGTTTGTGAAAAAATGCCCGTAGATATCCACCATAAAATCCCATACCATTTGCATATCTGTCAGGATTTGAAATTGCTTTGTCCTTATATTTCTCATCAGAGTATCCCTTACCTGTTTCTCTCCTTCATGGCCTGCTCGGCCGCACGCTTCATGTCCCGCTCTGCGGCGGCTTCCCGCTTGTCGTAGAGCTTTTTGCCTTTACAGAGCCCCACCTGAACCTTCACCCGGGAATCCTTAAAGTACAACGACAACGGGATCAGCGAATAGCCCTGCTGCTTGACGATGCCGTACAGCCGCATGATCTCCCGCTTGTGCAGAAGCAGGCGGCGCACCCGCATGGGGTCCCGGTTGAAGATATTTCCATGCTCGTAGGGGCTGATATGGCAACCGTTTAGGAGCATTTCCCCGTTTACCACAGAGCACCAAGCGTCCTTGAGGTTCGCCCTGCCCTGCCGGAGGGATTTTACCTCTGTGCCCACAAGCTCGATCCCGGCTTCAAAGCTCTCCTCCACAAAATAATCGTGGTAAGCCTTTTTGTTCTGAGCAATGGTTTTTGTATTCGCTTTTGCGGGCATAGGCGCCTCCTTTCCGGCCTTCAGCCTACCATTTTACTTCTACCACACAACGATCTGCGCCGGATTTGATACTTTCCAGCAAAGAAACCTGAACTTCCTTCTGAAACACTTCCTGAAAAATCCCTTCCGCATTGCCCAGCGTGCAATAGCACCATGTTTTCGGCAGTATTCGAGAAACCCGTTTGACACAGGCGCAATAGCATTGAGGGTAGCAGAACAACAGCGTATTTTCAGAAATATATTCCAGAGCCGCAAAGCTCTCGTGCTCGTTAAACAGGCTGACAAAGTCCTTCACGCTTTCAGCCTGCTTCCAATACTTCAACAGCTTTTTGGCGATGGACTTTCCGTCGTTGCACCTGCACTGTTTCCGAATCGCCGTTATTTTCTCCGTATCATAGTGTTCTTCCAAATAATGGCAGATATTTGCCGCCCACTCAAATTTCTTTTCCACATTGGCGCTTTTAGACAGCGGAAATAAATCGCCCACTTCCTGTGCCGCCTGTTCGCAGTCAATTTCTTTCAGGCTGTCCATGAGCCGGAGTGCATGGGCGTTGTCATTTACTGGCATGGCCGATTTTTCCTTTCCTCAATATCGCAGCACGAAATAAATCACATACGCCCAGCTCAGAAGCCCATGAATGATGGCCCAGCCCACGGAATGCCAAGTGGTATAGCTGATCACCATCGCCAGCGCGCTGCCGAAGGTGATCCCGGTTTTTACGGTCTTTTCAATCCTGCTTTTTCCCTTTTCCTGCGGATATTCGGACATAACCCTTCCTCCTTGCTCTAGGAAACTCTCACAGCTCCTGCCTGCCTTCCATAGCCCTTTGCAGCGTCACCTCGTCGGCGTATTCCAGGTCGCCGCCCACGGGAATGCCATAGGCCAGCCGGGTCACCCGCACACCCAAGGGCTTTAAGAGCCGGGAAATATACATGGCGGTGGCTTCCCCCTCCACGGTGGGATTGGTGGCCATGATGACCTCGTCCACCCCGTCCCCGATCCTGGCCAATAGCTCCTTGATCTTCAACTGGTCAGGCCCGATCCCGGACAAGGGAGAAATAGCGCCGTGGAGCACATGGTACAGGCCGCCGTATTCCCCGGCCCGCTCCAGGGCAAACACGTCCCGGGGCTCCTCCACCACGCAGATCACGGACTTATCCCGCAGGTCGTTCCGGCAGACGGGGCAAAGCTCTGCGTCGGTAAGGTTGCAGCACACCGGGCAATAATGGATTTTCTCGTGGCTCTCCACAATGGCGTGGGCGAATTCCTCCGCCTCTTCCTTTGTCATGTCCAGCACGTGATAGGCCAGGCGCTGGGCGTTTTTGTGGCCAATGCCCGGCAGGCTTTCAAATTTTTCCACCAAGGCCTCCAGGGGAGGCACATGATACCCGCCCGCCATCAGAACAGCCCGGGCATTCCGCCGCCCATGCCGCCGGTGACCGCGCCCATTCGCTCCTCTTTTTCCTGAGCGGCGGCACGCAGGGCCTCATTGACGGCAGCTGTGACCAGGTCGCCCAGCATTTCCGCGTCGTCCGGGTCGATGACTTCCGGAGAAATCTCCACATTCTTCACTTCCAGCTTGCCGGTGACCGTGGCCTTTACGGCGTCGCCGCCGGCAGAGGCGGTGTACTCCTTTTCCTCCAGTTCGGCAGTGATGGCCTCCATCTGTTCTTGCATCTTCTGGGCCTGACGGGCCAGCTGCTGCAAATTGGCGGCTCCTCCGCCGCCATATCCCTGGGGCAGTCTCGCTTTCATTTCACATCGTCCTTTCTTAAAGGAACCTCTGAGCAAACTGTCCAGGCGCAGCCTGTCCGCTTTCCTCAGAGCTTCCTGATTTTACTGCTCCCTGTTCTCAGGGAGATCATCCTCTGCGACAAAGTCCTCCTCCGCATTCTCATTCACTTCAATGCCCAGCTCCTCCGCCCGGCGTGTCAGCTCATCCAGAGGATCCGCGGCCTTCTTCCGGGGCTTGCGATAGGGCCCCAGCTTGTAGCTGCGGCCAGTGACCTGGAAGATGGCGTCCCGCATCCGCTGGCGCTGCTCTGGCCTCCGCAGCAGCTCAAAGGCGATCTCCGGGGCCTCCACCAGCATGTAATCGCCGCTGATGTAAGCCGCGGAACGGTCAAAGGCCATGGCCACGCTTTTGGTGGTGCTCTTGATGGCCTGCAGGACCTCTGGCCAGTCCCGGAACCGCTGAGCATTCCCTGCCAGAGCCTCAATATCCACGGTCGCGGCCTCGGAACAGGCGGGGAGCTCCCGCTTCGGCACAGGCTCCCATGGCTCAGGCAGCGGCGGCTGTTCTTCCTCGGGCAGGGGAACCGCCGGGGGAGCTTCGGGTACTGGTGTTGGCTCTGCCGCCTGCTCCGGCTCCGGTTCAGGTGTAACCTCCGGTTCCGGCGGCGCCGGCTCTTTCTCAGGCGGCTTGGGGGGCAGGGTCTCTGCCTGGACAGCGGGAGCGGCCCGCCGCACGGGAGCACCGCTTTCCAGGGCCTCCAGCCGCCGGAGAATGGCTCCGGCAGTGCTGTCCAGCTCCGGGGAGCACAGCCGCACAAAGGCCATTTCCAGCTCCGTCCGGGGATTGGAATACCGCATTTTGTTCAGGGTCTCCTGAAAAACGTCCAGCCCGTGCAGGATAGCGGAAAGCTCCATGGTCAGGGCCTGGCGGGTCATCTGCTCCAGCTCCGGGCCGGTGGCGGTCACCAGCCGGGAGGCGTCCTTCATAGTCTTCAGCAGCATCAGGCTGCGGAAATAATCCGCCATCTCCTCGCACAGGCGGCCCATGTCCTTGGATTCCTGATGCAGGGCGTCGATGGCAGCCAGGGCCTCCGCCGCATTCCGGTCCGCCACACTCTGGGCCAAAGCGGACAGATAATCCCGGGCAGCCACCCCGGCCGTCTGGTTCACCACATCCAGGGCGACATGGGGATCCCGGCCAAGGCACTGGTCCAGCAGGGACAGGGCGTCGCGCATGGCGCCGTCGGCCAGCCGGGCAATCAGAAGGCCTGCCTCCCGGTCGAGCTCCGCCCCTTCCTGCCGCGCCACATATTCCAGCCGATCCCCGATGGCTTCCGGGGAAATCCGCTTGAAGTCGAACCGCTGGCAGCGGGACAGGATGGTGGCCAGCAGCTTATGGGGCTCCGTAGTGGCCAGAATGAAGATCACATGGGCGGGAGGCTCCTCCAGGGTTTTCAGCAGCGCGTTCAGCGCCGGCGTGGAGAGCATGTGGCATTCGTCTACGATATAGACCCGATACCTGGCGGTGGCGGGCGTAAAATTGGATTCCTCGATCAGGGAGCGGATGCTGTCCACACCGTTATTGCTGGCAGCGTCGATCTCCACCACGTCCAGGATGGAACCGTCCTCCAGCCCCCGGCAGATCTCGCATTCCCCGCAGGGATCGCCGTCCACAGGGTGCAGGCAGTTCACCGCCCGGGCCAGGATTTTGGCACAGGTAGTCTTTCCCGTGCCCCTGGAGCCGGTAAAGAGATAGGCGTGGGCGATCCGGCCGCGGGTCAGCTCGTTTTTCAGGGTAATGGTGACCTGGGGCTGGCCCACCACATCGGCAAAAAACCGGGGACGGTATTTGCGGTAAAGCACCTTGTAGGCAGACATTGCGCCCCTTCCTTTCCCTAGTAAAAATAAAACAGAGTGATGGAACAGGAGAACGGGCAGGCGACCCGCATCGCCCGGGAACATCCGCTTAATGCTGCTCGGTTCCCCGCCTGACATGGTTCACAGCGTCCCGCCGCGCGGACCTGCCCGTTCCCCTCTTCTATCACACTGTCCTGATTCTACCCTATTATATCGTTTTTCTGTTGAAAAAACAAGGGGGAATTGGTAGAATAGCAGTCAGAACCCGGAAATATCACGATGAGCGGCAAAAAACCTTCCCCCATCCGGCATTTTTGCGGTGGCCGTCCATGAAAATTCCCGCTCAGAAGGAGGAGTCAATGAAAATTCGCAAAACCCGTCCCCAGGACCTGCCTGCTGTGGAAAAACTGTACGAGGAAGCCAGAGCCGCTTTGAAGGCCGCGGCCGTGGACCAGTGGCAGGACGGCTATCCCAACCGGGAGACCGCCCGGCAGGACATGGAAAACGGCGTGGGCTACGTGCTGGAGGAGGAGAGCGGTGAAATCGTCGCCACCGCCTGCCTGGCCTTTGGCAGGGAACCCACCTACGAGCAGATGCTGGAGGGCGGCTGGGCTGCCGATCCGGCGGAATACGGTTTTCTGCACCGCATTGCCGTCGCCCCCCGCTGCAAGGGGAGAGGCGCCGCCGGGCTGCTCTTTGACGAGCTGAAGCGCCAGGCCGGGGAACGGGGCCTGGCCGTGATCCGGGGCGACACCCACCGGGACAACAAATCCATGCAGCGGGTGATGGAGAAAAACGGCCTTCGGTACCGGGGCGTGATCCTTCTGGAGGACGGCACAGAACGGCTGGCCTATGAGGCTATTTTAGAGAGATAAAAAGGGAGCGCCGGGATTTCTCCCGGCGCTCGGCTTTTCACTGATACAATTTATTCTCCTGTGCAGGCGCTGCCGATTTTCAAATTCTCGATCAGCACCTGGCCGGTAGCGCTGTCCGCAAGATCGATCCGGGTAATTTCATCTTCGGCCGCAACAAATCCATTTTCGTCCAGCTCTACATCCTCCGGATAGTAGCAGCAGAACAGGAGATGCTCTCCGGCCTGCTCGTCGGTGAGTCTGGTAAAATACCCCGCCTCATCCAGGTAGCCGGACAAGGACTCTCCATCCTCGCCCACTGTATCGTTGAAGTCCGCCGGCTGATGGGATTTCACCACGCCCAGCAGCCTGTCGTCATGATAGAGCCGCAGCTCCACCTGCCGTTCCGACTCTGCGTCGCTGAGCACCTGCACCTGCAGATTGGGGCGCGGGACGCCATGAAGTGTGTCCTCATTCATGTAGAGCAGGTCTTGCACCAGATACCCGCCTGTAAAGTCCGGGTGGAAGATGGAATTGCGGTATTCCTCCGTATCCGCTTTCTTCATGCCCAGCTGCTCATAGTTGGTGCTGGGCCATGCCTTCCCCTCGTTCAGGTCCACCGTAAATTCGGCAAAGACCACCGGCTCCTCCCTTTTGTTCTCCACCACACTGTAGCTGTCGGAAGAGAAATCCTGCACCCTCAGGATTACCCGCTGGCACTGCTCCGGCACGCCGTCAAAGGCCCAGACGCCCCGAACAGGCTCCTTGCTGTTATCTGCCCCAAAGGGATACTGGCACAGATTGGAATTGTGGCGCAGCTCCTGGCCGTCCTCTGTAAACAGCTCCACATAGCCCTTCCTGGTCCCGCCGGACAAAAGCTGATCTCCTGTCAGCCCCCAATAGGGCAGCTCCATGTCAAAGGAAATGTAGCCGGGGGTGCTTTCCATGGAGAACAGCTTCACTTGGTTATCCTCCACAGACAGGGCGGCTTCCTGGTTTTGGGAGGTATCCACCGGCACGGTGTAGCTTGCCCGGAAATCCACGGGAATTTCGTCCAGCTTATTTTCCACCTTGTAATTGGGATAGAAGCCCAGAAGCTTTTTGATCCCCAGGGAAATGCTGACGGACTGGCCGTTCTCCTTCTCCTCCGGCAGCTCCCACACGAATCCCATCACCTGGCCGTCGACTGCGGCGTCCCCGCCGCTGCTGACCTCTTCCGCCGCCTGGCCGTCTACCAGAAGCTCCCAGTCGGACCGGTCCCAGCTGAAGGCTACCGATTCGTATTTTTCCGCTTCCGCCGGGGTGGTCATGGTCATGGTGGTATACACATATCTGCCGTCGCAGAAGGCCTCGTTCACCGTGAGGCCGTAGCCGGAGCCGGTGGTCTCCTCCACCGGGATATTCACCTGGCCCGCCGCATCCCGATAGGTGCCAATATGGCTTCCCATGGGGTGCATGGAATTGTTCATGGCGGCAAACAGATTGCCGATGCCGGGAATGCTCTCCGCAAATGCGGGATTGACGGCATTGGTCCCAAACAGGAGCACCACAGCTGCGGCCACGGCGCTCATGGCATATCCGATCCGCCGCAGCACCGGCTTGGCGCTCTTTTTCCTGACCGGCATTTCCTCCGGCAGCTCGGCGTAGACCTGCCGCAGCTTCCGCTCCACAGCCGCCGGGACCTCCTCCAGTTCCAGCTCCAGCTTTATTTTTTCCAGATCAAAATTGGATTCATTTTCCACACGCTTCACAGCAATTCTCCTCCTTTTCCGCATAGGCTCTGGCAAACCGCTTTCGTCCCCGCAGAAGCCGGGTTTTTACGGTGTTTTCTTTCACGCCCAGCATTTTGGCGATTTCCCGAATGGATAGGTCGTCCAGATAGAACAGGGTCAGCACCAGCCTGTCGTTTTCCGCCAGAGAGGCCAGGCTTGCCTGGATGTCGATCACCTTGTCCCTCTCCCGGCTG
This sequence comes from uncultured Acutalibacter sp., assembly GCA_964600905.1. Taxonomy (GTDB): domain Bacteria; phylum Bacillota; class Clostridia; order Oscillospirales; family Acutalibacteraceae; genus Acutalibacter. Next base: position 10,204 of record CAZRLJ010000015.1, read on the forward strand.
TTATCTTCTCCGAAGGCGTCCTCCGGCAGAACGTCCATGGGCACGCTTCTGCGGCGCTCCCGGAGGATGTCGTAGCAGTTGCAGATGAGGATCCGGGTCATCCAGGTCTTGAAATATTTTGCCTCCCGCAGGGTACAAAGCTTGGTAAAAACGGTGAGCACCGTTTCCGCCACGGCATCGGCGGCGTCCTCCTCGTTGTGAAGAATGGCCATGGCCGCCCGGCTCATGGACAGCTTTTGGGCCTCTATTAGGGAAACAAAGGCGTTTTTGTCCCCATCCTGCGCCCGCCTCACCAGCTTTTCTATTCCATCCATTTTGTATTTCACATCCCTTGTAAAAAGAAATTGAACAAACATCCTGTAAAAGCCTTTACACCCATTAGAGCCCCGCGAAGGCGAAAAGGTTCCCGGAAAAGAAAAAATTCCCGAAAAAATCCGGGAATTTCCTTTTAACCAGACAGTGTCAATAGAAAAAAGTGAAAAAGCTCAATAGGGCCGGAAGCAGATGTCGATGTCCACATTGCCGTCGATGCCGGGGACTGAACCGGTTTCCGTGTACTGCCAGATGCGGAAATCGTAATACAGGCTGGGGGTCAGCTGATACTCGGCGTACCACAGGTCGTAATCCTTCAGCTCCTCCAGGTTAAAGAACTCGTAGGCCATGTATTTGTTGGTATACACGCAGGGCTTGTACCCCGCCTCCTTGATCTTTTCACAGAAGGCCCGGGCAAATTTTGTCACCTGCTGGCCCTCCACATCTGTGGTGCGGTAATTCTCGGCGCCGCTGTTTGAGGGAGGCTCCCAGTCGAACACCACCGGGTACGCCAGCTTCCTGCCGTTTAGGGTCTCGATCACGAACTCCGCTTCCGCTTCCGCCTCCGCCTCGGTAATGGCCTGGGAGAAGAAATACACGCCCACGAACAGTCCGGCGTCCGTGGCCTGCTGCAAATTCTGCTCAAATTTGGCGTCCACGTTCAGCAGGCCCCGGGTGGCTCCCCGGAAGCCCAGGCGCACAAAGGCAAAATCCATGCCGGCTGCCTCCACAGCCTCCCAGTCGATGTCCCCCTGGTATTCGGAGACGTCCACGCCCAGCCGGGCGCTGAACTCGTCATATTGCAGATAGCCGTTCTTTTCCCGGAACTTGGCTTTGCTGTATTCATTCTTGGGCAGATCGTACTTGGGGATCAGCATCTCTCCGGAATACAGGTCGCTGACCAGGATCTCGTCATCCGGAACGCCGCTGCTGGAATCACGATCTCCGTTTCCGGAGCCGGGCCCCAGGGCAAGGACCACGCAGACCACCAGAAGGAACACCGCCACAAGGCCCCCCAGAACGGCCAGAAAAATTTTCTTTTGCTTCACCGCATCCATGGTCGCTCTCTCCTCTCAAGCCGCCCTATGCAGCTTACTTATCGTACTTTTTCAGGGCCAGATTGACCGCCACATCCCCGTCGATCCCCGGCACAGAGCCGGACTTGGTATACTGCCACATTTTGAAATCGTAATAGAAGCTGGGAACAGCGCGGTATTCCGCATACCACATATCGTAATCCTTCAGCGCGGAGAGGTCCAGGCTCTCGTAGCCCATGGACTTATCGCAGTAAAAGCTGGCGTTGTACCCCGCCGCCTTGATCTTTTTGCAGAAGGTGCCGATAAAGCCGGTCACCTGCTGCCCGTTGCAGCGGATGGTGCGGGAATCCGCATTTTTGCTGCCGTCGTCATTGGTGGTGTACTCCCAGTAGTAGGCCACGGGATATGTGAGCTGGTAGTCCCGGATCTTTTCCAGCACAAAGGTAGCTTCCTCATCGGCCTCCGCGTCGGTGACCGCCTTGGAGTAAAAGTAGAAGCCAAAGGGCAGGCCCGCGTCCCGGGCGCCCTGAACATTCTCCTCAAAATTGGAATCCAGGCAGAGCTTTCCGGTATCGTTGCCCCGATAGCCCACTCGGATCATGGCGTAATCCACGCCGCTTTCCGCCACCTTTGCCCAGTCGATAGCCCCGGTCTTGCTGTTGACATTGATCCCCACATAGCAGGGGCCGCCCCCATAGGTGATGGCGCCGTTGTCCTCTGTGAATTTGTCGGCTTTATAGGAATTGGTGGGGATGTCGTAATAGGGGATGACCATTTCCCCCTCGTACAGGTCGTTTACCTTCAATTCGCCGGAATCCGTCCTGGACACCAGCTCTACGCTGCTGTCCCGGGGACCCCGCAGGAGGATCACTGCCGCAACGATCACAAGCAGCGCCATCAGCACGCCGATCACCAGCAGAAAAAGGTTACGCTTTCCGGTAGAATCCATAGATAATTTCCTTTCCGTCAGGCAGACAAACGGTTGCATTTTCAAGATGATTTTATATTATACAGGAATTCTGTCGAAAACGCAATAATTTGATAAAATTTCCGCCCTTGCCCAAATCTGCATTTTGGGGTATACTGAATTCAGTCAGACAGGAAAGGAATTTGCAGCATGGAAATTCGGGAATTGACCCGGGAAGAGCTGAGAGCTTTGTACCGCACAAGAATCGAAGAGGACTTCCCGCCCAGCGAGCTTCGTCCTCTCTCCAATATGGAGGAGCTGCTGGACCAAAAGGCCTATCTTTGCCTGGGCTGCCGGGAGGAGCAGGAGAAATCCCTCGGGGGCTACGCCCTTTTTGCCCTCCGGGACGGCGCGGCTCTCCTGGATTATTTTGCCGTGGACGCTGCCCGCCGGGGCACAGGGATTGGCTCCGCCTTTCTCTCCGCCCTCCGCAGCCGGGAGCTTGGCGCTCCCTGGTTCCTCATTGAGGTGGAAAGCCTGGAAAGCGCTGAAACACCGGAAGAGAGGACCCTGCATGAACGGCGCATCCGCTTTTACAGGCACTGCGGATGTCAGGAAACACAGGTCTATTCCCTTCTGTTCGGCGTGGAATATCAGATCCTCGTCATGCCCATGGCAGGAGCAGCCCTCCCTGCCGACGGAGAAGTACAGGCTGCTCTGGAAGGCCTGTACCGCATGATGATCCTGCCCATGGTCCGGCAGGACGAGAGGACCTACCGGAGGGTCTGCCGCTGCTTTCAGCGGATTTCACCGTGAAGGGACGCCCGGCTGTCCCCATCACGGATTGGAAGGAGCAAAACCATGGATAAAATCGCCGTCCTGATCCCCTGCTACAACGAGGCCAAAACCATTGAAAAAGTGGTGAGGGATTTTCATCAGGCTGTCCCCGAGGCTGTCATTTACGTATACGATAACAATTCCACGGACGGCACGGCGGAGCTTGCCAAAGCCGCAGGCGCTGTCGTGCGCCACGAATACCAGCAGGGCAAGGGAAACGTGGTGCGCCGGATGTTCCAGGAGATCGACGCACAGTGCTACATCATGACCGATGGGGACGATACCTATCCCGCCAAAAACGCCCCGGAAATGGCCCGGCTGGTTCTGGAGAAGCAGGCGGACATGGTGGTGGGAGACCGGCTGTCCTCCACTTATTTTCAGGAAAACAAGCGCCCCTTTCACAATCTTGGAAACGCATTGGTCCGCGCCAGCATCAACCGCATTTTCGGAAGCCACATCAAGGACATTATGACGGGCTACCGCGCTTTTAGCTACCGCTTTGTAAAAACCTTCCCCGTGCTCACCAGGGGCTTTGAGATCGAGACGGAAATGAGCATTCACTCCATTTCCATGAATATGGCCATAGAAAATGTGGTGATCGAATACCGGGACCGGCCGGAGGGAAGCCAGTCCAAGCTGAACACCTTCAGCGATGGAAGAAAAGTGCTTCTGACAATTTTCAACCTGTTCCGAAGCTACCGGCCCCTGCAGTTTTTCTCCCTGTTTGCCGTTCTTTTGCTGCTCATTGCCCTGGCGATCTTTATTCCGGCGGTGCTGATCCCCTACGCCCGCACAGGGCTGGTGGAAAAATTCCCCACCCTGATCGTCTGCGGCTTTATGAGCATAGCGGCCATCCTTTCCTTTTTCAACGGATTGATTTTGGACGCCATACGCCAGAAAGAGCGGCGGGAATTTGAATTTCGGCTGATGAGCCTGTACCTGAAAAACAAGGAGGAGAAAAAAGGATGAATGTGAAAAAGACCATTCTGCGCTATCTGATCACCCTGCTGGCCATGATTGCGGCGGGGTATCTGCTGCTGGTGGCCGTGTACGCCCTGCCAACCGGCCGGATCGCCGCCCATGTGGAGGCCTCCTCCGCCCAGCTGCCATCGGAAGTCAACTGGCCCCAGCTCAGCGACCAGTTTACGGATTCCATCATGCTGAACATCTCCGCCTACGAAAAGACAAAAAGCGTCTGGGTGGAGGCCCTGGAGGCCAACCGCCTTTCTTCTGACGGGCTCACCCCTTACCCCCGGTACTGGCACGGTTATCTGCTCTTTACAAAGCCCCTGCTGCTGCTTTTCAATTACCGGCAGATCCGGCAGATCTTCATTTTCGTCCATCTGGCCCTGCTGTTCGCCATCCTGTACCTGCTGGGAAAACGGGAGCGGGATCGCGCTTTTCTCCCGCTGCTTTTTGCCGTCTATCTGTTAAACCCCGTGGGCTGCGCCATGTCCCTGGCGTATACGCCGATGTATGTGCTCACCCTGCTGGAGCTGGTGGTGATTCTGCTGCTGGAGGGTCAATACCGCGCCCACCGCAGCCTCTGGTTTTACCATTTCTTTATTGTGGGCTGCCTGACCGCCTATTTTGACTTTCTTACCTTCCCCGCCGTTTCCCTGGGGGTGTCTCTGGTCTTTTTGCTCTCCCAGTATGAAACCGACTGGAAAAAGGGCTTTCTGTCGCTGCTCGGCAGCGGCGGACTGTGGGTAGCGGGCTACGGCGCCATGTGGGCCGGAAAATGGCTGCTGGCTACGCTGTTTACCGACGCCGACGTGTTCGCTGACGCCTTTGGCACCATCGCTTTCCGCGTGGGCCGGGAGTATAACGGGGCCAGCATCACCGCCCTGGACGCCATCGGAAGGAATTTGCAGGATCACAAGCTGGAGCTTGCCATTGTCTGCCTCTTTTTCGTGGTCTGCCTGGCGGTGGGCCTGATCAAGAAGCGGGCCAGGCCGGAGGCGGGGCTGCTTCCCGTTCTGGCCACCGGTCTGATCCCCTTTGTGTGGTTCGCCGTGCTGGCCAATCACTCCTATATCCATTACGGCTTCACCTACCGGGAGATCGCCATCAGCGCGTATGCCCTTGCCGCCATCGGCGTAATGCTGGCCCAAAAGAAGCCGAAGCCCGGCGGTATTGACAGCATACCGCAAAATGAGGTACAATGACCGGGTAATAAATGGATTCTCCAAAGGTCGTGTTGTGTATGGCCGCCTCTATCGTTATCCCTGCATTAAATCCGGAGTATTCGCTTCTTTCCTACGTTGAAAAGCTTTTGCACTCCGGATTTTCTCATATTATCGTCGTGGACGACGGAAGCTCTCCGGAGAGGGCAGCCATCTTCCATGCCCTGGAGCAAGACCTTCACTGCACCGTCCTGCGGCACGCAGTCAACATGGGAAAGGGCCGGGCGCTGAAGGACGCGTTCAATTACTATCTCACCCATCTGGCGGAGGAGTGTACCGGCGTAATCACCGCCGATTCCGATGGACAGCACACCGTGGAGGATGTGATCCGGCTGGAACAGGCCATGGGAGAGCACCCCCATTCTCTGCTCCTTGGCGCCAGGGATTTTTCCCAGGCCAATGTCCCCTTCAAAAGCCGCAATGGAAACAAAATTACCAGGGCCGTGATCAAGCTGTTCTACGGCGGGAATATCCAGGACACCCAGACCGGCCTGCGGGGGATCCCCAACGACCTGCTGCCGGAGTACCTGACCCTCCAGGGAGAACGCTTTGAATATGAGACGGCCATGCTCATTGAATCCCTGCGCAGAAAAATTCCCGTGATCAATGTGGCCATTGAAACCGTGTATCTGGACAACAACAGCGGCACCCACTTTCGCCCCGGTGCTGATTCCTGGGCGATCTATAAGGTGATCCTGGGGACCTTTTTGAAGTATTCCCTGTCCTCTCTCAGCGCCTCGGCCATTGATCTGCTCCTGTTTCAGCTCCTTCTTCTGCTGCCCACGGGGCTGGCCGGCGACATGCAGATCGCTCTCGCCACAGCGGGGGCCCGGGTGTGCTCTTCCCTGTACAACTACCTGGTAAACCGGAACCTGGTGTTTTCCGCAAAAAGCCGGGGCAGAATAACGCTGATCAAATACTACGCCCTGTGTATGGCGCAGATGCTCTGCTCCGCAGGGGGCGTGATCCTGCTCTGCAAATGGATCGGCCTGCCGGAGCTGCCCGTCAAGCTGATCGTTGACAGCCTGCTTTTCCTGATCAGCTTTCAAATTCAGAAAAACTGGGTGTTCGGCAGCAGGGACAAAACGGAACAGGCCCGGGGGAAATAAAGATGGAGAAACAACACCTGAGAAAACGCTTTTCCTCCTTTCTGGGGGAAAACCGCGGCATTCTGATCCTGATGGCGGCAATGCTGCTGTTAAGGCTTATGGCCGCCTTTGAACTGCGGTTCAACTATTCCATCAACAGCGACGACGCCTGTTATATCCAGGCGGGCTTTTATTTCGCCCAGACGGGAACCGTAGCCATGCCGACCGGGTATCCCTCCGCCCAGATCATGCCCGGGATGCCCTGGCTGATCGGAACGGTTTCCCTCATTTTCGGGCAGGGCCTTGCCATATGGAAGCCGCTGAAGATTCTCTGGATCCTCATGGGAACGCTGGTGGCCTGGTTCGTGTACAAAAGCGTCTGCATTTTTGCCCCGAAGTGGTGCGGCCTGGCGGCGGCAGCCGGACTGCTGGCCCCGAATTTTATCTGGCTGGACAATCTGATCCTCACGGAAACGCCCTCTTCCCTGTGCCTGAGCGCGGCAGTCTACTGCACGCTGCAACTGGGCGGGAAGAAGGGCCTCCGGCCCCTGAAAAACCGCTATTTCATCGGCCTGGTCATCTCCTGTCTCTGCGGGCTTCTGCTCCGGGGGAACTTTATTTCCTATCCCATTTTTGCGGCGGTTTATCTGCTGGTGAAAAGACGGGACTGGAAGCTGCTGTTGAAACAGGGGGCCGTTCTGGCCGCAGCGCTCCTGTGCTTTATCGTCCCCTGGACCATCCGCAACTACATGCAGTTTCACGCCTTTATCCCCATTTCCTACGGCTCGGGAAACCCCATGCTGCTGGGCACGTACCAGGGCGTCCGTTACCCCGGCGATGAGGAATTGGACTACGAGACCAATGTGACAAAGGTCGTGGAAGAAAAATTCGCCGAGTATTACGGCGACGACGGGAAGCCCCTTCCCCAGTATGAAAAATACATCAGCCTGGAGCAGGACGCCGTCAAGGCCGCCTATCGGCTGGACGAATGGAGAAAGCGCGATTTCAAGTCCCTGCTTTATTCCAACTATGTGATGAAGGCCGGTTCCATGATCAACGGGGTCTATTATGACCGCACCCTGTTCGGTGTGACCAAGGACATGCTGTACCGGGGCCAGGTTCTCAATACCATCCTCTGCTGCGGGGCTGTGATGGCCTGTCTGTATTTGAAAAAATACCGGAAGGAGATGGGCTTTCTCCTGCTGGCGTATCTTACCAACATCTTTGTGTACGCCACCGCCTTTGCCTATGAACGGTATAACGCATCGCTGATGCCCCTTCGCATGGTCCTGCTGGGCCTGGGCTTTGGACTGTTTGTGGAATTGCTCAAACGAGCCCTCCAAACCCCTCTGGCCCCTCCCAAAAAGCAGAAAACGGACTGACAAAAACCCAGGAACGTTTCCCTTGAAAACGCTCCTGGGTTTCTTTTTGTAATGCTTTCAGGCTTCCTCCTGCCCGCTCAGGAATCTGACCAGGCCCGTGTATCTTCGGGTCTTGCGGTCGTTTTCGATCATGGCGGAAAGGGTATTTTTCTCCCCCACAAGGATCAGCAGCTTCTTGGCACGGGTAATGCCCGTGTACAGCAGGTTGCGGTACCGCAGCTGGACCGGCGTCCGTAGCACGGGGATGATCACCGCCGTGAACTCATTGCCCTGGCTCTTGTGGACCGTCACCGCGTAAGCGGGCTCCAGCTCAAATCCCGCCCGCTCAAAATCGTACACCACGTCCCTGTCGTCGATACGCACATGCATGGCGCCTCCGGGCCTATCGATCTCCGTAATGACGCCCATATCGCCGTTGAACACGCCCTCCCCCGGCGTATCGTCCTCCCGGGTCCAGGGAAGGTCGTAGTCGTTTTTGATCTGCATCACCTTATCTCCCAGCCGGAACAGGGCGCCGTTGATCTTCACCTCGGGCTTTCCACGGTCCGGGGGATTGACGGCCTCCCGCAGGAGCTTATTGAGCTCCACCGTGCCCAGCTCCCCTTTTCTCCCGGGGCACAGCACCTGAATATCCCCCAGGGGAGAATAGCCGTAGCTTTTGGGCAGCCTTTGGGCGCAAAGGGAGACGATCAGCCGGGACGCCGCCTCCGGGTTATCCACAGGCAGGAAAAAGAAATCGTTGTCACGGCGGCGAAGCTCCGGAAACTGCCCCGCCACGATCCGGTGGGCATTGGTGACAATCAGGCTCTCCATGGACTGCCGGAAGATCTCCTTCAGCTGCACCGTGGGAAACAGCCCGCTGGCGATCAGGTCCCCCAGCACATTCCCCGGTCCCACGGAGGGAAGCTGGTCGCTGTCTCCCACCAGCACCAGCCGGCAGGAAAGGGGCAGGGCCCGGAGAACGCTTTCAAATACGTAGGAATCCACCATGGAAAGCTCATCCACCACCAGACAGTCGCATTCCAGAGGGTTTCGCTCATTTCTGGTAAAAATGGGATTGTCCTGTTCGTCCCACTCCACCTGAAGCATCCGGTGGATGGTTTTGGCCTCCTCGCCGGTTAGCTCGCTCATGCGCTTGGCCGCCCGGCCTGTGGGGGCCGCCAGAAACACCCGCTCCCCGGCATATTTCAGCAGCCGGATAATGGCGTTCAGGGTGGTGGTTTTTCCGGTGCCGGGGCCGCCGGTCAGAATCAGCACACCCTGGTCCAGCGCCGCCCGGATGGCCTCCTTCTGCTTTTCCGCATACCGGATCCCCTGGGCCTCCTCAATGCCGATGATTTTCACATCCGCCCCGCCGATGGCCTGGGGCGGCGTGCGCAGCATGGCTTTCATCCTGGCGGCGATGTATTTCTCGGAGGCATTTTGCTTTTGAAGAAACAAAAAGTCTCTGCCGTCAAAGTTCTCGCAGACGATCTGAAAACTTTGACACAGGCTGTAGACGGCGTCCTGCACCGCCTCCAGCTCCACCCCCAGCAGCTGGGCGGCGGCGGGGCAGAGCTTGTCCGCGGGCAGACAGGTGTGGCCGTTGTCCAAGTTGTGCCGCAGCACATACAGGACGCCTGCCTCCACCCGGCCGGAATCGTCCCGGGGCATTTCCATGCTCTCTGCAATGGTATCCGCAATGTCGAAGCTGATGCCCATTCCCTCGCCGCAGAGGCAGTAGGGGGCCTCCTGAATACAGCTGACAGCCCCGGCCCCAAATTGCTTCCAGACCAGCACGGCGTCCTCCGGCCGCACGCCGAAGCTGCCCAGAAAGGCCATCAGCTCCCGAATGCCATAGACCCGCTTTAATTCCTCGCCGATGGCCTTGGCCTTTTCCGGGGTGATGCCCTTGATCTGGCTCAGACGCTCCGGCTCGTTTTCAATCACGGCCAGCGCCTGGGCGCCGAAGGCGTCCACGATCCGCCGGGCCGTAGCGGGGCCTACGCCCTTCACCGCGCCGGAGGAGAGATATTTCAGCATGGCCGCCGTGGTGGCCGGGCGGGCCCGTTCAAAGGTCTCCGCCTTGAACTGATCGCCAAAGGAGGGGTGGCTGCTCCAGGCGCCGTACACATGGAGCTCCTCCCCCTCGCTGACGAAGGGAAACGCGCCCACCACTGTGACCAGGTCGTCCCCGGCAGCCATTTCCAGCACCGTGTACTGGTTTCTGTCGTTGTGATACACCACGTGCTCCACCGTGCCAATGAGCTCCAGCAGTCCGCCCGCCTCCATGCTTTCACTTCCTCCCAGCAGAATTTTACGCTCCTATATTATACTCCACTTCTCCTTTTTTGCAAACCCTCAGGCAGGGATAGCGGAGCGCCAGCAGACGGCAGATGCTGTCGATCTCCGGGTCGCCGCTTTCGTTGACGCAGATCAGGCGGCAGGGGCCTTTCATATCCAGCCAGCGGATGCGCTCCATGGCGGCCCGGAGGGCGCACTCACAGTCATCCGCGCCGTTTGGCGTCACCACCAGCACAAAGGGGCCCTCCGTCAGTGACTTTGTCTGCCGGAAGCTCACGGCCCGCACCAGCTCTGTCATTCCCAGCACCAGCAGCGCCGCGCAGACCACACCAAAGAATATGTTCATCACGATCCACCTCCTCTGCCAGTTTATGAAACGCCGGTACAGGTGGTGAATATTGGGTCTGCAGCAAAACACGCGGCCGGAAAGACCGGCCGCGTGTTTCTTGCTTCACTTACTGACTGACGGCAGCTTTCAGCTCCTCCGCCTTATCTGTGCGCTCCCACAAAACGTCCAGGTCTTCCCGGCCCATGTGGCCATAGGCCGCCAGGGGACGGTAGATGGGGCGGCGCAGGTCCAGCTGCCGGATGATAGCGGTGGGCCGCAGATCAAACACCTGATTCACCGCCTGGGCCAGCTGCTCGTCGCTGACCGTACCGGTGCCAAAGGTATCCACCATAATGGACACCGGGCGGGCCACGCCGATGGCATAGGCCAGCTCCACCTCGCACCTGCGGGCAAGCCCGGCAGCCACTACGTTTTTCGCCACCCAGCGGGCCGCATAGGCCGCGGAGCGGTCCACCTTAGTGGGGTCCTTGCCGGAGAAAGAGCCGCCGCCGTGACGGCCATAGCCGCCATAGGTGTCCACAATGATCTTCCGGCCTGTGAGACCGCTGTCCCCTACGGGGCCGCCAATGACGAATCTGCCGGTGGGATTGATAAAAATGCGGGTCTCCCGGTCAATGAGCTCTCCGGGTACCACGGGCTTTACCACGTGCTTGATGATGTCCTTTTTCAGCTTGTCCTGTTTCACGTCCTCGTCATGCTGGGTGGAAATGACAATAGCGTCGATGCGCTTGATCCGGTCGCCGTCGTATTCCACGGTGACCTGGGTTTTGCCATCGGGCCGAAGATAGGGCAGAGTGCCGTCCTTCCGGACTGCCGCCAGCTGCCGGGCCAGCTTGTGGGACAGGGAAATGGCCATGGGCATGTACTCCGGGGTCTCATCGCAGGCATAGCCGAACATCATTCCCTGGTCTCCCGCGCCGATGCGGCTGTCCTCGTCGCTTTCCCCCTTCTTGGTCTCCAGGGACTCGTTGACGCCCATGGCAATGTCCGGGGACTGATTGTCGATGGAGGTCAGCACCGCGCAGGTATTGCCGTCAAAGCCGTAAGCGGGGTCGTCGTAGCCGATGTCCTTTACCACCTCCCGAACAATGGCGGGAATGTCCGCGTAGCAGGAAGTGGTGATCTCCCCCATCACGTGGATCACGCCAGTGGTGGCGGTGACCTCACAGGCCACATGGGCCTCCGGGTCCTGCTCCAGGATGGAGTCCAGCACCGCGTCGGCGATCTGGTCGCAGACCTTGTCGGGATGCCCCTCGGTCACAGATTCAGAGGTAAACAGTTTCATATTCATTTTCCTTTCCTTGCCCTATCCGATGGGCAAAAAAACAGGCCGCTCGAAAGACGAGGGCCATCCATTTGAAAACCTCATCTTTCGGGAGATGCTTTGCATCTTCCGCAGGAATTGGCACCATTGCGCCATGAGCCTTTCGCTCATCTGCCGCCGGTTGCCGGGCATCACAGGGCCTGTCCCTCCGCCGCTCTTGATAAGGAGAATATTCGATTGTATGGGTATTGTAGCACCCCTTTCCGCCTTTGTCAACAAAAAGCGGCCAGGTTTTCCAAGAAAGGCGTCACTGTCCCCTTTTCCGGAAACGGAGCCTTTCCCGGATCGGCTGCCAGAATTCCTTTTTCCACCAGTAGATCCGGGGCTGTTCGGAAATGTAGTTTCCGCAAAGGCGGCAGAGATAGGCGGCCGCCACCGCCAGATAGATTGCCACATTGGGCCGGCGGAGCACGTAACCGGAAATCTGCGCGGAGCCCAGGGCCAGCACCAGAGTCAGCCCGGCAGCGCTCATCTCCATCGTAAAGAACCGCAGGGGATTCCAGGCAAAGGCCCGCAGCACCTCCCAGGCCACATAGAGCAGCAGCAGCAGGTAAAGTGCAAAGCCCAGCCAGCCGCAGTTGTACATCACAGCGGGAAAATCGTTTTCCAGGTCATACACGTTGCCGTTATATAACACCTCGCTGTATTCAAAGCCCAGCAGCTTGGTGGGAAGATCGCATTCCTGCCACACCAGCTTGGCGTAGTTCGTCTTTCTCAGCCGCAGGTCGGACAGGGTCCAGGTAGAGGCGGAATAGCGGTAGGCGTCGATCACATTGTAGGCGCCGAACCGGTCGTTCAGATCCTCCAGGATCTCGCCGTACACCTCAGGATCCGCATACACGCCCAGCAGGACCCGGCGCACCTCGCTCAGCATATCGGCGGGGTCCACCCGCTCCTCCTCGTTATCCTCATTTATGGTGCCCTTTTGGATGCTCTCCATGGTCTCTTCATCGGTCCCGGAGCCCTCCAGGCTCTTTTCCACCAGGCTGCCGTAAAGGCCCTGGGAATAGCGGTTCATGCTCTCCCGGACCTGCATGGGGGTGTGGCCCCGGAAAGCGCCGCACACCACCAGGACCCCCACCAGCACGGCAAGGAAGGGAATGGCGCTTTTCCGGTTGGGATTCAGCAGAAGCACCACGATATAAGCCGCCGGGATCAGGAACATGGAATAGTAGGTGAGCTTGGTGCCGGTGACAAACATCAGGCCGAAGCTGGCCACGCACGCCAGCAGAAAAAGCCAGACCTTCCCGGTCCGGTAGGCAAAATACAGCGTCAGGGGGGCCAGCAAAATGATGATGCAGCTCTGGGCGTTTGGGATGGCAAACCACCCCATGATCCCCAGAAACAAGGTGTCGTAGGTATAAACGGGCTCTCCCAGCCCCAGGAGATACAGTCCCCAGGGCAGAGCGGTGAACAACACGGAAAGCCCCGTATTCACCGCAAAGCCCAGACCCAGGATCTTACGCAATTCCTCGCCGCTTTTCTGGAAAAAGGAGAGGAAGGAAAGGAGAAACACCGGGAAGGTGAGAATTCGCAGATAGTTTGCAGTATCCTGCACCACAGAGAGGTAGCCCACCCGGTAGCAGTTGAGGACGTGGAGCAGCCAGTAACCCGCCATAATACCGTAGACACAATAATAGGCCCGCCTGCGCTCGGTGACGGCAAAGCCCAGCAAAGCCACTGCGGCCAGCATGGCCACCCGCAGCAGCGTGGAAACCGTATTATCCCCTGTTTTGCTGAGAAAATAGGAGATCACATCCATCACCGGCTGTATGACCAAAAGGATCAGCACCAGGATGGGGAGCTTCTTTTCAAGAAAGGCTTTTATCGATTTCAGCATGGTTTCTCTCCCATGTTAGAAAATGCAGCAGAACGGCATTGTTCTGATATTTGGTATTGTTGCAGCAATTCCTCGAAATACACAATCTAACTAGGGTGATTATATCACAAAATTTCCCTGTATACAACAGGAAAAACGTGAGGGCGGAGCACGGCAAGTTTTATTATAAATCTGGACACGGTAGAAAGCCGGGTTCAAATATAAATTGGCGCCAAGTGCGCGGAAAGAGAGGTCCTATATGGACAACATGAACAGCGGGAACGTAGTGACATTTTTGGGAGCTGCAAAGGGCAAGTTTAAGACCGAGTCGGGCGAGCTGCGGGACTATTATTCCCTTTATTGCTTCTCTCCGGTCAGTAATCAGACCAGCGATACATATTCTGCTTTTGGTTTCAAAGCCGAGAAGCTGCGCTGTGTATCTCCGGACATCTGGGAGGGCTTTTCTCCCTTCGATCAGATCGATCTTTACTATGATCGCTATGGCCGAGTTTGCCGGGCTGTGCTGGTAAAGGCCGGTAACGTCAAGTCTGCTCCCAAGTCTGTTGATTGATTTTTGTTCTGCTGGGTCTGCCGGGGTCGCTCCCCGGCGTGACCCCCCCCGCTAACAGGGGGTCACAACCTACAGAGCATCGTCTGGGGGTTTTGATTTGGAGCAGGACAAAATCATTTATGACTGGCTTTCTTTTACTGTAAAGACTGATGATCCTTGGTTTGTGGCCGATCTGATCGGCCTTCAAAATGTTCCATGGGAGACTGTGAAGGGCGCTCATGGGTATCGGAGCAGGTTCTATTATGATTCCATTTCCATTCATTATGATGGACGTCCTGATATGGGCGTTTGGTGCGAGTTTTCCGGTCAGGGCTGCCGAGCCTTTGAGACATTATCTACTCTAGGCGGTGACAAATGGCAATCGTTCTTTTCCCAATTATCGCTTTACGATTGCAACATTACCCGCCTGGATGTTGCTTATGATGATCATTCCGGCCTTTTGGATATGTCGGAAATCTCCATGGACACGCAGCATATGAGTTTTGTTTCTCGGTCAAACTATGCGGAATCCATTTGGAGTACAAAAGGTCAGTCTGTTCAGATTGGCTCTCCGTCCTCACCGGTGCTGATTCGCATTTACGATAAGGCTAGAGAGCGAAATTGTGAGCCCGGTACTCATTGGGTTCGTGTGGAGCTCCAGCTCCGGGACAAGCGTGCCTCTGCCTTTCTTTCTCAGGGCTTGCCCATCGGCGTTTCCTTTGCCGGTGTGGTTTCTAACTATCTTCGCTTCGTGGAGCCGTCCGATCAGGATTCTAACCGTTGGCGATGGCCGATGAAGCCCTATTGGGAAAAGCTTCTTGGCAATGCGGGTAGGATTTCTTTGTATGAAGCTCCGGGAATTGATTATAACCTGGATCGTCTCAACCATGTTGTTTTCTCTCAGTATGGCAATGCCATTGACGCCGCATTACAGATTTATGGCACCGATGGTTTTCTAAATCAGATTTCTGAACGCCATGTTCGCAGAAATCCTAAATATATACAGCTGGTGGATTCTATTAAAGCTAAATCTAGTCAGGATCATGAGAAATCATGATTTTTAGTGCCGGGTCGCTCCGGCACAACTATGGCGGGATGGTGTAATGGTAACATGGCAGGCTCTGAACCTGCAGCTTTTGGTTCGATTCCAAATCCCGCAACCATAATTTTTTGGAAAGGAGGGCTTTCTCAGACTGAATCTGGTATTACTACTGTTCTCGGCGGTCTGGATACCATTACCGCGATTGTTGGTGATGTTTTCACGATGATCACCGGCAATCCTGTTTTGCTGGTGTTCTGTGCCGCTGGTCTGCTGAGCGTTGGGATCAGCGTATTCCGCCGGCTCAAGCGCGCTGCCCGCTGATGGGCAAAAGAAGGGCGTGGGCAAATCGTCCACGCCTCTTCTTTTGTACTTATCTTTTCTTTCTTTTGATTCCGAACAAAATCCATTTGCAGACGGTGATCAGCCCTATGATGGCCAGTGCGCAGATGATTCCGAAAATTAGGAAAGCCAGGATTCCTCCCCATGTGTTTTCATAGAACAGTCCTATAACTCCTCTGTACTTGATTCTTTCCAGCCATGCCCAGCTGTCTTCTCCTCCAAAGATAAATGTCATTTTATTCCCTCATTTCAGGTGATTTTATGGATTCTTTTCTGTTAAGCTGTATTTCCTTTTTCAGTCATATCCTGGACGTCATTTTTGCTTTTTCAGTCCTTCGCTTCTTTCTTAATTTCTGTGTGTTCCTGATCGCCCTGTTCTTTGTGTTCCGCCTTATTCGGCTGGGCCGGAAAGGGCAGCTTTAATAGAGCTTTTCCAGCTTTTTGATATATGCCTTTGAGGCTCGTTCTATTCGCTTGAGGATTTTTGCTTCTTCTGGATCAATTCTACCATCGTTTTTCATGGCTGCCAGCTCCATGGTTTTCTGAAACGTCTTTATGTAGTTGACGGCAGCCATGCAGCTTTGTTCCATGTGATCATTCATATGATCTCCTCCTTTGTATAAATTTTACTTTTTTCTATGTGTGGTGTCAATATGAAAAAGTTTAGTTCTGTTCTTGTTTCTGTCATTCTTTCTCTGCTTTTGGTTTTCTCCTCTTTTCCTGCTTCTGCTGCCGGTTCCGGTGACTACAGCAGTACCATCGTCGGCTGGTGGGATCAGCTGCTCTATGGTATCGTTTCCGGGACCGGAAATAATCCTTTGGTTCAAACCGGAGCAGGCTGGGTTTCCAGCGGTTCTGTATGTCCTTCTTCTGAAGACGGTCATCATCATGCTTCTTCCCTTGCCCATGGAACGATGGGTTATGATCGTGACGGTGGATATTATACCTTAGCCCGCTGCACTGCTTGCGGGGATCAGTTCAAATATTATTCTGGTGATCTAAAGTCTCAGCAGACGGGTTCGGATCGGCCTGTCAGTACGATTTCCTCTGAAGGTTCATTTATTGTAGAGATGAACCATAGCTACTGTGAGGTTTCAACACCTTCTGCAAATTCAAAAAATTCTTGTTCTCATAAAGACGGAACCCTTCCCAGTGATTGTGTTTTTTTAAGTGATGATCATCTTTCTGTACTTGGTTTACCTGTATCAGGTTCTTCCTCATATGGGACTTTTGGTGATTTATATTTTTATTTTCAGCTTTCTGCGCCTGTTGATGGCTTATATTCTTTTCTTCCTGATAAAATTGTTTCTTCCTTTTCTGCTGTTCCTGCTCTTGATGGCGTTCATGTTAAGTCTTGCGATTCTGTTTGGGGTACTGGTTTAGAATCTGTTAGGTATACTTCGGGTACTAATATTTCCAAATATTCCCGCTTAATGTATTCTGATCTTCTTACAGCTTCTTCTCTCAAATATTCCAGTGTTATCAATTTTTCTCTTTCTGTAAATCCGCCAAGACTTCAGGTTATTCCTGTTTCCGGCCTGGTTGACATTCACAATGATCCTGATTATGGTGATGGCACCCGCGCTGGGTCTTACTACGGTTATTACGGGGATTTTTCTTCTTCCTTTACTGATAACAGTGTTCAGATTGTCGATGAAACCAATAATACGATTTATAATCCCGTAACGGGTGATACCACAAATATCCAGAGCTGGAATTATGATTATAGTGATCGTTCTTACAATTTGATTACTGATTCCGGTAATACAATTACCGTCACTTACGGTGATGAGAATGTCACCATCAATGAAGGGGACACGACTTACAATATTTATTATATCATTCCCAGTTCCGGCATTGGTGGTGGTTCTCATGTTCATGACTGGGAGCTGACGGAAGAAAAGTATACTTACTGCACGTTGCCCGGCGAAGCGATCTATACTTGTAAGAGTTGCGGCGAGACAAAGACGGAAAGCCTTGGAGTTTTAGGCCATACCTGGAAGATCGTAAAAGAAGTTCACACCCAGTACGATGAAACCGGGCAGCTGGTTCAAGAAGGCTTTATCCTTTATGAGTGTGATCGCTGCTCCGAACAATATAAAGCTGATTCCGGCGGTGTTCCTCCGGGTACTAACCAGCCCTCCGGGCCCGGAGCTTCTGAACCGGTTATTTCTACCGGGAGCCGGGTTTTTCAGAATTCCCAGCCGCTGATAACCCAGAATTACGGTAATGATGGTCACACCGGTACGGATGTAGTTCCCAATACCGGAGGCGCCGATTTTGTTGTTGCCCATAGCGAAGGGGACGTTGTCTGGGTTCAGACCGGACAAAGCAACAATCAAGGCTCCTCTGGCAATTTGAGCTATGGCAATGCTGTGAAAATCAAGCATTCCAACGGCTACTATACCCTGTATGCTCATCTGGCCTCCTGTATGGTGAAAACGGGCGATCACGTTTATCGAGGACAAGCCCTGGGCCTGATGGGCAATACCGGAAATAGTTACGGCGCCCATCTCCATTTTGAAGTTAGGGATAGCTCGGATTCCCATGTTAATTCCGATCCATATATCAACGCTGACCTCCCAGATTTTGATGGTGGCGGTACAGCTGTTTCCCCTGGAAACTCCGGCAGTTCCGGCGGATGGCTTTCCAGTTTGGGTGATCTGCTTGGCTCAATTATCGGTGGTATTGGTAAAATTTTTAATGCTGCCATTTCAAAAATACTGGACGTGCTTTCCGGTCTGGTGGAGATCGTTACCGGCAAGCTTGCTGATGTGGTCAGCTCTGTTCTCAGTATTTTTGAGGTCATTCCCACTCTGTTCGGCGGTTTCCTGGATTTTCTCGGTTCTGCTTTCTCCTTTATTCCTTCGGAGATCGTTACCATTTTAACCTTTGGCGTCGCTGCCGTTGTTATGATCGGCATTCTAAAGGCGGTGAGAAGATGAATGTCCTTGGTGATCTCTTTTCCTCTGTAGTTGGATTGTTCCAAATTGAGTTCACGGTTTATGGCTTTACCTTTTCTCTGTGGCAAGTCTTTCTTGTCGATATTGTTTTAGGTATTTGTTGTTTTATTTTACGGGAGGTGTTTTTTGGTGAATGAAGATCAGCTATCAAGCATGGAGGAATTATCATCTGCTCCTTCGGCTTCTATTTCGGAGGAGCAAGAGGAGACTTCATCAGCTCCTGTGTTATCTGCTCCGGCTGATCAGGAGGAGCTGCAAGCACATTTGGAGAATATCGAAACGGTGGTTTCGCACCCGTTTTTTACAACTGTGTTTGCGGATTACACAGTATCTGAGGGGATTTCTCTCCTGATTCTCCTGGTTTTGCTTTTGTCGTTTTTGATCAAATGTATAAAGGAGGCCTTTTCATGGCTGTAATTTTGGCAGAGTTCTTCCAGATCGTTGGCGTTGATCCATTTGCTCCGGCTTCCATGGCTGAGTTGATTCCGTATCTTCTCACTGTTTTTGTGGGGGTGGTGCTTGTATGCGGCGTTTTCCGGGTGATCGGCAGGCTGGCCGGGATCATCATGGACTACAGGCGGTGGTGAGTATGTTTCTAATCGTTCTGATCATTCTGGCCTTCGTTTTTTGTATGTCTTCCACTTTTCGCTGTGCAGTCTGCCATCCGGTTTCCCTGGTAAAGTGTGGGCTTCACGATTTTTATATCTATGTTACTCATAAAGAGTATAATCTGTGCCGTACTGGTGAGCTTGTTGCCTATACTGGACTTTTCGGAAAAGGTAAAACCCTTTCTGCCGTGCATCGTGTGATGGAATCCTATCAGCAGTACAACGGCAAGCCCGTTTGGGATCCTCGCCGTGGGAAAATGGTCACGCAGCGGGTGAAGGTGATCTCCAATGTGGCCCTGTCGATTCCGTATGAAAACTTCGTCAGCTTGGAGCAGATCATCTATGCCGCAGAACATAACGAGGAGTTCGACCGGGAAAATGATACCCTGACCGTTACTTTGGTTCTTGGTGATGAATTCTCTGTGCAGATGAACAGTCGGAATTTTAAGAACAATATCGATCCGCTGTTTCTCAATACCATTCTAACCTGCCGTCATTACTATATTTCCCTGTATTATACGGCCCAGCGCTTTGGGCACGTAGACGCCCTTCTCCGCCAGGTGACTTCCTATGTTGTGGAATGCGATAAGCTTTGGCGGTTCCAGCGCCAGGCCATTTATGACGCCTGGGATTTGGAGAATGCGACCAGTCCTTCCCTGGTTGCTGCCCGGCGCCGTTCCTGCTGGTTTGTGCGTGATAAAGATTATGCGGCCTATAACACCCTCGCTTGTGTCGGTAACCTGAAAAAGGATTTCCAATCCGGGAATATGATGTCCGAAAAGGAAATTCTGGAGCT
The DNA here is from genome assembly GCA_964600905.1 of uncultured Acutalibacter sp. Taxonomy (GTDB): domain Bacteria; phylum Bacillota; class Clostridia; order Oscillospirales; family Acutalibacteraceae; genus Acutalibacter. The sequence goes on from CAZRLJ010000015.1 coordinate 30,026, forward strand.
TCAGCAAAATTCGAGTCAGGCCAACATGGAAGCTGTTTCTAAACCTTCTCGGAAGTGGTTGAGACAGCGAAAAGTTAAGAAATGATCAGAGAGCTGCCCGCCCCATGGCTTTAGCCTGGCGGGCAGCTCATTGCTTCCTGTGGGGTTTTCCAGCCTAGAATTTTCCTTGGGTATCTGTTCAACCATTCGTTTACTTCTCGGATTTTCTTTTTGCTGACCTTTTGGAAGTTCGTCCCTTTAGGGAAATGCCGCCTGATCATGCGGTTGTGGTTTTCATTGGTTCCTTTCTCCCAGGCTGCATAGCTGTGGCAGTAGTAGAGCTGGAATCTGTCCCCGCCATAAATGGATTTCTTTAGTTGGTCGTATTTGAGAAATTCCGGTCCGTTGTCTGTTGTGATGGTCTGGAAGATTTCTTTGAAATTTGGCGTCTGCTTTTCCAGCTGATCAAAAACCTTTCTTACCGATTCGCTTTTCCGATCTGGCAGCTTGTAGATCAGCTCGTACCTGGTTTTTCGTTCTGTCATAGTCAGGAGTACCGGGCCCTTACCCTCTTTTCCAACGATTAAATCCATTTCCCAGTGGCCCGGCTCTGACCGGTGGTTAATCTCCGGCGCTCTTTCTGTTATGGATGGCAGGCTCGGATGGGCGATTCGCCTTGCTCCAGTATGGTTCTTTTTCTTCCTTTTCTGCTTCTCCCATAAGTCTTTATTTGTCAGGGAAAGAAAGATTCCCTTGTCTATGTAGCTATAGAGTGTCGTTGTGCATATGGTTGTTTTGAAGTCTTCCTTTTTAGCGGCTGCAATGGCTGCGGCCGGACTGTATTTCTCTTTGATGATCTTTTGTTCCAGGTAGTTGGCGTATTCTATGTCGTTTCCGATTTTCAGTTGCCGTCCTTTTGCGGTTTGGGCTATTCTGTGTTTTGCTTCGGCTATGTCTGCGGAGTATCTTTTCTCATAGGCATAATCTACGTTGTGGAGGTATTCTCCTAGTTTCAATTCATTGTATATTGTCTGTCGTGCAAAGCCAAGCTCCTTTGCTATTCTTGCTACCGGCATTTTTATCTTCTGATAGGCTTCCAGCTTTAGTCTTTCCTGGTATGTCATGTAATGCTGTTTTTTCGTCATTTCCCTGCCCTCCCTGGGGT
>CAZRLJ010000016.1:0-30523 GCA_964600905.1 uncultured Acutalibacter sp.
GTGGCCCCCGCCCAGCATGAGATGGCCCCGATCTTTGCCACCACCAACATCGCCACGGACCACAACCAGCTGACCATGGGGATCATGAAGGATGTGGCCGACCGCCACGGGCTGGTCTGCCTGCTTCATGAAAAGCCCTTTGCCGGGGTCAACGGCAGCGGCAAGCACAACAACTGGTCCATCTCCACTGATTCCGGCAAAAACCTGCTGGACCCCGGGAAAAGCCCGGCGGAAAACCTCCAGTTCCTGCTGCTGCTGGCAGCCGTCATCAAGGGCGTGGACGAGTATCAGGACCTGCTGCGCATTTCCGTGGCCAGCGCCGGAAACGATCACCGCCTGGGAGCCAATGAAGCGCCGCCCGCCATTCTCTCCATGTTCCTTGGGGATGAGCTCACCGCCGTGCTGAAGGCCATTGAGACCGGGGTGGCTTACAACGGCGCCGAGACCCACAAGCTGGAAACCGGCGTCCACGTGCTGCCTGACCTGAACAAGGACAATACCGACCGGAACAGGACCTCTCCCTTTGCCTTCACCGGCAACAAGTTTGAATTCCGCAGCCTTGGTTCCGCCATTTCCATTGCCTGCCCCAATATCATGCTGAACACCATCGTTGCCGAGGAGCTTCGGCAGTTTGCCGATCAGCTGGAGAACACTGCCGATCTCAAGGCAGACGTCCTGAATCTCATCCGCCAGGTGCTGGCAAAGCACAAGCGCATCATCTTCAACGGCGACGGCTATTCCGAGGAATGGGTGAAGGAGGCCGAAAAGCGGGGCCTGCTGAACCTGAAAACTACCGTGGACGCTCTGCCCCGGTATCTGGACAGCAAAAACGTGGGCCTGTTCACCTCCCATAAGATCTACACGGAGGCGGAAATGGAAGCCCGTTACGAGACCATTCTGGATGAGTACGCTAAAACCCTGAATATTGAAGCCCTGACCATGAGCAGCATGGTGCGCCAGGACGTGATCCCCGCCATCAGCGGCTACGCCAGCCAGCTGGCCGAGGCCGTAACGGCGAAAAAAGCCGTGGTCGCCACGCTCTCCTGCGCCGCGGAGACCTCCCTCATCCGGAAGCTCTCCGAGCTGCTGGACGGCATTTACGCCTCTGTGGAACAGCTGGATCAGCTGCTTGCCGGGGCCAAATCCCACGCCGGCGATGTGCTGACCGAGGCCGCCTATTACAAGGATTCTGTGATCCCCCAGATGGAGGGCCTCCGCGCTCTGGTGGATCAGGCCGAGGAGCTGACTTCCGCCGAATACTGGCCCTATCCCACCTATGCCGACCTGATGTTCCGGATCTGATCTCTCCAACACAAATCCCCGCATGTCTGAGACATGCGGGGATTTTTTCTTTTTTCTGTGGGCCCTTACTCCTTCAGCGCCGCCACGATCTCATCGGTCTTCATGCCCCGGGAGCCCTTTACCAGCACAGCGTCGCCGGGCCGCAGTCTTTCCCGCAGGCAGGCGATAGCTTCCTCATTGGCGGCAAACCACAGGGCGCCTTCGCCGTATCCGGCGGCGATCTCCCTGCTGAGAGGCCCCACGGCCACCAGCAGCTCCACGCCCTTGGCCCTGGCATACCTGCCCACCTCAAAATGGCCCTGCTGGGAAAAATCTCCCAGCTCCAGCATATCGGCCAGCACCGCCGCCCGTTTTCCCTCGATCCGCCGGGTAGACAGCACATCCAGGGCGCTGCGCATGGAATCCGGGCTGGCGTTGTAGCTGTCGTCGATCAGGGTAAGGCCGTTGACCTCACTGATCTGCTGCCGCATGGCAGGGGCCTTGTAGGCCCCAATGGCCCGGGCGGCGTCCTCGGCGGGGATCTTCAGCGTCAGCGCCACGGCCATGGCCCCCAGGGCGTTGCGGACATTATGCTCCCCCGCAGCGGGAACAAACATCTGTATGCTCCCGCCCCCGGGAGCAAGGCAGGTAAAGAAGGTCCCTTTGTCTGCCTCCCGCAGCTCTGTGGCCCGCCAGTCACACTGAGGGGACACGCCGAAGGTCGCCACCTTGTGGCCGCAGGTCTCCTTTAAGGTGGGCAGCAAATCATCGTCCCCGTTGACGAACAGCACGCCGTCGGCGGGAAGATAGTCTGCAATATGCGCCTTCTCCTTCAGGATGTTCTCCCGGGTCTTCATGTATTCGATATGGGACACGCCGATATTGGTCATCAGTGCGCAGGTGGGCTTTACCACCTGGGCGATGCGGGCCATTTCTCCCGGCATGCTGACGCCCATTTCCACCACGGCAGCGGTATGTCCTTTCGCAAGGCCGAAGATCGTCTGAGGAACGCCGATCTGGCTGTTCTGGTTTCCGGCAGTCTTATGGACGTTGAACCCGGCTGACAGGGCCTGGGCCACCATCTCCTTGGCGGTGGTCTTTCCCACGCTGCCGGTGATCCCTACCACGGGAAGCTCAAAACCGCTGCGGTAAGCCGCGGCAGTTTTTTGCAGCGCGGTCCGGCAATCGCCCACCAGCACCAGGGGGCCCTCGATCCCCTCCAGCTCATGATCCGTAAAAGAGGCCGTGCCTCCGGCCTCAAATACAGCGCCGATATAATCATGGCCATCCGCCCGCTCTCCGCGGATGGGTACAAACATCCTGCCGGGCTTTGCCTCCCGGCTGTCCGTAAAAAATCCGGTGACGACGGTCTCCGGATCGCCGGACAAAAGCTTTCCGCCGCTGGCCTCCGCGATCTCAGAAAGTTTCAGCCGCATTTTGCTTCCCTTCCTCTCAAAAACAGTACTCGCCAAATAAGGCGGAATACATTCCGCCGAGGTGCGCCTGGACAGTTTGCTCAGAGGTTCCCTAAAATCTCCCGAATGACCACCCGCTCATCAAAGTCGTATTTCACGCCTTTGATCTCCTGGTAGTCCTCATGTCCCTTGCCCGCCAGCACAATGACGTCACCGTCCCGGGCGTTTTCCAGGCACCAGCGGATGGCCTCCCGCCGGTCAGGGATCTCGATATACTTCCCCCCGGTTTTTGCAATCCCCACCTTGATGTCCTCGATGATGTCCAGCACGTTTTCAAACCGGGAATTGTCCGCGGTCAGCACGGAAAGGTCCGCCAGCCTGCCGCTGACCTCCCCCATCTCGTACCGGCGCACCTTGGGGCGGTTGCCCCCCGCGCCAAACATGCAGATCAGCCGGGCGGGGTCATACTCCCGCAGGGTGGTCAGCAGGTTCTCCATCCCCACGCCGTTGTGAGCATAGTCCAGCAGCAGGGTATAATTGCCCGGCACGGGCACCCGTTCCACCCGGCCCTTCACCTTCACGTGGGAAAGGCCTTCCAGCATGGCGCTTTCGGGGACACCCAGCACCTGACAGCATCCCATGGCAGCCAAAGCATTGTAAGCATTGAACTTCCCGGGAATGTCCACCGCCGCCGTAAAATTCATCACGCCGGAGGCCTCAAAGGCGATCCCCAGGAAGCCGGGCTGGGTAAGATGGCGGCAGCCGCTGCCCCGCAGCCAGTTATCCGGGCCGAAGCCATAGGTGAGCACTGCGCAGGTGTGGCCCTTCAGAATGCCGTCCAGGCTGGGATCGTCTCCGTTGAAAATGCCGACCCTGCACATGGAGAACAGCAGGGCCTTGCAGGCCAGATACTCCTCCATGTCCTTGTGCTCCACGCCGCCGATATGGTCCTCAGAAAAATTGGTGAACACCCCTACCTCAAAGGGGATCCCGTACACCCGCTTTTCCTTCAGGCCGATGGAGGAAGCCTCCATCACGCAGTATTTGCAGCCCTCGTCCGCCATCTGCCGCAGATATTTCTGCACCTCGTAGCTGGCGGGGGTGGTATTGTCGGTCTTGATGAGCTGATCGCCGATGGCCACGCCGATGGTGCCGATCACCCCGGTCTTGAACCCCGCCGCCTCCAGAATGGCCCGGATCATATAGGCGGTGGTGGTTTTCCCCTTGGTGCCCGTCACCCCGATGACCTTGATGTCCCGGCCGGCCGGATCCCCAAAAAAGGCGGCGCTTGCCAGGGCCAGGCCCGCCTTGGTATCCCCGGTCAAAAGCACCGGGATATGGGATGGAACCTCCACCGGTTCTTCGGCCAGAATGGCGGCCGCCCCCTGCTCCGCAGCCCTGGCGGCATACAGGTGGCCGTCAGAGGCGGAGCCCCGCAGACATACAAACAGGCAGCCGGGCACGGCCTTTCTGGAATCGTAGACCACATCGGTAATCTCTCTGTCCTCGTATTCTCCCCGAATCTCCAGGGAGGACAAAAGCCTGCTCAAAAGCATCCGCCGCGCCTCCTTACATCCATTTATATTCCCCAAAACAGCATCTCAAAACCAGAGCGCCAAAAGCTCCGTTGTCTCCTCAGAAGCGCGAGAACACGAATTTGCCGGACTCGCTGAGATCGCTGTCCTTCCAGCCCCCTCCGGAGGAGGCTCCCGGCTTCAGAGCCGCCGAGGTCTCTCCCTTGTCGCACAGAGACCAGTTGGCCCAGCTGACGCCGTGCCGGTCCAGAAAATCCAGCCACTCTCCGGCTTCCTTCAGATACACCCCGCCGGAGCCGTCGGCCCGGCTGGTCCCCCATTCGGACACAAACAGGGGCAGGCCGCTCTTTATGGCGTTTTCCGCCCGGCTGCGCAGGTCCTGTCCGTGGGTGCCGGCATAGAAGTGCAGGGTGTACATCAAATTGCTGCCCTTCACCGGGTCGGCCGCCGCCAGATGCACATCCTGGCTCCAGGTGGGGCTGCCGATGAGGATCACATTGTCAGCCCCCTCCGCCCGTATGGCGTTGACCACGTCCTGGGCGTAGGGCTTTACGTCCCCGGCCCAGGACACATTGCCGTTGGGCTCGTTGCAGATCTCAAAAATCACCGAGGGGGTATCCTTATACTTTTTCGCCATCTTCCGGAAGAAGGTCAGGGCCTGGGTCTTATAGGTTTTGGGGTTGCCGTCGGAAAGGATATGCCAGTCGATGATCACATACATATCGTTCTTGACGGCTGCCGCCACCCCGTCGGTGACCCATTTTTCCATGGTAGTGGGATTGCTGATATAGCCGTTCTCCGCCGTATACATGGCCAGCCGAAGCAGATTTGCCCCATAGTCCGCCGTGGTTTTGACGGCCCCCTCCGAGGAAAACTGTCCATACCACTGGAGACCGTGGGTGCTCATGCCGTGCAGCACAATGGGGTCTCCCTGCTCATTGCAGAGCTGGGTGCCCTTCACCTGAAGCCGGCCGTTCTCTGTCACGCCGCCCTTCCGGGTCACGGAGGGCTGGGGACCAGGGGTCTCCGTGCCGGGAGGAAGGGCAGAACCGGTCCTCATCAGCCGCAGCACCTTGCGGACGATTACGCAGGTCTCCGCCCTGGAAAGGCTGTCCTTGGGCCGGAAAGCTCCGCCCACATCGCCCACGATGACTCCGGTGGCGTAAGCGGCAAATACCCATTCGTAATACCTGCCGTCCAGGCTGGAAAAGTCAGTCATCTTTTTGGAGACATAGTTGTAGTCCCCTCTGGCGTCGGGCAGGAAAGCCTTCATGACCACCTTCACCGCTAACTGCCGGGTGATGGGCGTATCGTAGGACGCCGCCGTCGGCGGCGCTTCGTCATAGTCGTACAAACCGTGCTCCAGAGCCGCCTGCATCCGGTTTGCCGCCCAGTGGTCCACCTGCCCGGTGGAATTGAGCCCAGCCAGCCTGGCCACGATGGAAATGAATTCTCCCCGGCTGGTGGGGTTGTAGGGCCGGAAAGTCCCATCGCCGTACCCGAACAGGATCCCTTCGGCGGCCACGTCCGTCACCGGGCCGTAAAACCAGTCGGCATGCTTGACGTCGGTAAAGTCGGTCCTGCCGCCTGCCGCAAAGGCAGAGGGCACATAAATGGCCAGCAGAAGCTGGGCTGCCGCCAAAACGCTTGCAATGGCTTTTGTCATAACAAATTCCACCCACTCTCAGAATAAATTCAAAATGTGGCAGGGCTTTCGATAGAACACCTTCTCCAGGGGCGCGGAAGGATCGTGCAGGGCGGCTCCCGGCATCCAGGCCAGGTCGTCCACGGTTTTCACGCCGCACAGCAACTGTCCCAGCTCGCCCACGCCCAGGGAGACGTCCGGTTCTTCGGAAACTCGTTCCACCTGGTTTTCCCCGCCAGGCGCAAAGGTCAGCCGGAAAATACCGTTGTTCTCCTTCAGCAGCGGATCACTGACCTCAATCGTCACCCTTCCCTCACCTCTGCATTTGCAGAGCCTCAGGGCCTGTTCGGCGTTTACCGTCCGGAGCATACCGTTGAAGAAAAAGCCTCTCCCCTCGGCGCTGGGCTCGGGAATGATGGAAGAAATATCAATATAGGACGGCACCGTAAATCGCAGTTTCTGAAAATTGGCCATAAAAGCGGTGCGCACAAAGCTCAGCAGCCCTGTCAGGGACCGGGCGTCCCGGAACAACAGCCCGTTGGGGGCGTCAAAGTTCGTGCGGCAGTTCAGCACCTCCCCGTCCCGTCCGCCGATCAGGAAGCTGCCGGGCCTTCCGGTCTCGTCCTCCCAGACAAAGATATAGCGCTTCTGCTCCAGCAGATTATTCTTCTCCAGGCTTTCATCGTACTTTTTGCGGATCACGGAAAGGTTTACGTTCCCGTACATCTGCTCGTAGACGTCCAGCAGCGGGGATAGATCGTCCCCGGGGAACAGCTGGTACACCCGGCCGCCCACGTCCTTCTGGGGAAGGTTTTGCAGCGGCACCTGCCAGAACCAGCAGATTTGGCCGTTTTCAAAGCCGAATTTCCGGTAAAAGACATGGGAGAAGGGATACAGCGCCGAAAACACAAAACCCCTGTCGTACAGATCCCGGAAGGACGCCTCCATACAGGCACGGATAGCGCCGCCCCTGCGATGCGCCGGCAGGCTTGCCACGCCGCCGACTCCGCCCATCTTCACAATGTGGCCGTCAAACCGGGCCTCATACAGGTTCATGACAAAGCTTGCCACCGGCGGGCTGCTATCCTCCGTAAAAGCGCCCCAGTGGTCCTTGTTGGGATCAGCCTCCGCTGTTTTGGCCTTTTCCTTCGCCTTTTCCAGATCAAAGCTGCTTTCAAAGGCCACGGCCATATTCAGCTCTGACCGCCAAATTTCCTGGGGCGTCAGCTTCCTCGCATACACTCTCATCGCTCCTTCCAAGCACACTTTTCCATATTTAGGCTCATTTTACCAGATAATTTTTCAATGCGCAAGATTTTTGCCGTCATTTCTCCATACGGTTTCGCCGGGTGAGATCACCAGACCCAGAGGGAAATGAGCAGCTGTGCCCCCCAATAGAGGGCCATGACGGGTTTCTCCCATTTGGGGTCCAGGTGTGACAGCGCCGATTTTCCCACCATGAGGTCAGAGACGAAAAAGCACCCCATTCCGATGGTCCACAGCAGGCAGGGGGCGCCGCCGATGAAAACAGAGGGCAGCGCAAAGGCCGCCGCGGAGGCAAGCACCCCGAAATAGAACAGAAAGGGCAGTCCTTTCCCCTTCATTTCCACAAGCTCCCGCCGGAAGAGAACGCAGCCCAGAACCATCAGCGCCAGCCAGACAGCCAAAGTCCATGGCCAATCCACCAGCCCGGCCGCCCCCAGCGTCCAGAGTACGCCCACATGGGCGGCAGCAAAGACCAGCATTCCTGTGACGAAGTGCAGCTCCAGCAGCAGATCTGCCACCGTGCAGAGCAGAAAGAACCAAAAAAGGGGTCTGGAAAGCGGGAAAGCTCCGGACATCGCCAGCCCCAGCCCGCAGGAGAGCACGTTGAGAAAGGTTCCCGTACATTTCAGGACAAGCTCCATCCGGCGCTGCATCAGGCGCTTTGCCTCAAAATAGAGGTAGAACACGGCGCAGAACAGAGGCAGAAGGAAAAATACGACAGCAAGTTCCACAGGCAACCCGGCTTTCTGTTTTTCTGTCTAGGGAAGCTCTGATTAAATCAACAGGCCAGATCGCCGAGGAAATTTTTTGCCTGTTGAAGCCACAAAATCGCAGTCGTACTTTGTGTACGGCAAGATTTTGGGGCAATAACAGACGTAAAATTTACCGGTGAGATGATCCTGGGGATTTATTCAGAGGTTCCCTAGTATAGTAACACACTTTGGCGTGAATTGCCATCCTTCATTTTTTGAGATAAAATGACGGAGGAAAGCGGCAGAAAACACGCTTTTCCTTTGCCGCGGCAGGATCAAAAGATTCAGAAAACCTGTAACGAATCGATACTTTCTCAGTCTATTTGACAGAACGGGAACAGGAGGTGGAGCCAATGGATGAATTTGAACGGGTCTATTGCGACTATTACCAGACGGTCTATGCCTCTGTGCTGCGCCTGTGCAAAGACCACCATCTTGCTGAAGAAGCCACCCAGGAAGCGTTCTTCAAGGCGCTCCGTTCCCTGGACGACTTCCGGGGCGAATGCCGGCTGGACGTCTGGCTTTGCCGGATCGCCCGCAACACCTGTCTTTCCATGCTGAAAAAGCGGGGCCGTCAGACCGAGCTTCCCCCGGAAGACGAGCTGCCCACAGTGGAAGACATGGTCGGAAGGCTGGAGGATCGTGAAACCGCCCTACAGGTGCACCGGCTCCTGCACCAGCTGCCGGAACCCTACCGCGAGGTGATCTGGCTGCGTATCTTTGGGGAGCTGGACTTCCGGGAGATCGGCGGCCTGTTCCAAAAAAGCGAGAACTGGGCGCGGGTCACGTTCCACCGTGGAAAGCTGAAACTACAAAAAAGACTGGAGGAATCAACATGACAAACCTTCCCTGTGATTTGGTCCGCGACCTGCTGCCCCTGTATCTGGACGGCGTGTGTAGTGAGGAAAGCAAAGCCGTGGTGGAAGCTCACCTTGAGGGCTGCGAGGCCTGCAGAGCGGAGTACCAGCAGCTTCTGGCCGCTCAGCAGCTTGTCCCCGCGCCGGAACAGACGGAAGAAAAGGAGCTCAAGGCGCTGCGCCGGGTAAAAAGAAAGCTCAGTAAAAAGCGGTTGACCGCGGTGCTGCTGACCACCGTGGCAATTCTGGGGATCGCCATCGGCCTACTTATGCTGGCCAGCTCCGCCTTTGTGATTCTGCCCTATGACGAGACAAAACTCCGAGTCGCGGCTATGAGCCCGGAAAACGCGAAACATGCGGGAATATGGGACGAGAATAGAATCGAGGAAATGGTGGATCTTCAGGTCAGCGGGGAGATCACGGAATACTATAGTTATCTTGGTGGAAAATCTTTTACCATGGAAGAAAACGGGAAAACCATTCATGCGGCCTATTACTATCTGGGATCGACGTTTCCCGATTATCTGATCCACGGCGGAAAAGGAAATTTTCAGGAGCACCGGCTGCGGGATGGCTTAGAGGATTCTTTCTACGAGGGGATCATGCACTGGGGGCTTTCCACCACCTGGACGGAGACCTGTGGAAGCCTGGAACTGAGCGATTTCGGAACGGCAGAGGGGCAGGAGATCACGCTGGCGGGACCTCTTGTGCCGGAAGCTGCAAGCGGGCGGACAATCACGCTGGACGACCCGAAGGGGCTCGATACCCCAGATGGGTCGAAAATCACCCTCAAAGCGCAGGAATCAACCTATACCTTGGAAAAGAGCGTCCCTTTGGACCGCATCTATTATCTTGGCGGCCCCCATTTCGGGCTGAAAATCTCCGACGATCAAAAAGCGGTAGAGGAGTACGGCGTGCTGCTGTGGGAGCGGGAGCCGTAACTCAGAACCGGACAATTTCCAAGCCCAGATTCCCCCGGACACGTTCCGGGGGAAAATTTTCTCTCATACCTTTTCAAACAGCCGGGAAAGTGGTATAATATATCGTCTATTGTGAAATACGGAAAGAAGGAAATTTCATGGGAACGAGAGAAAATTTGCGGAATGTGGCGATCATCGCCCACGTTGATCACGGCAAGACCACCCTGGTGGATCAGCTGCTGCGGCAGAGCGGCGTATTCCGGGAAAACGAGGCCGTGGCCGAGCGGGTCATGGATTCCGGCGATCTGGAGCGGGAGCGGGGCATCACCATCCTCTCAAAAAATACGGCTGTCATGTACCACGGCGTTAAAATCAATATTGTGGATACCCCCGGCCACGCCGATTTCGGCGGCGAGGTGGAGCGCGTGCTGATGATGGTGGACGGCGTTTTGCTGCTGGTGGACGCCTTTGAGGGCTGTATGCCTCAGACCCGCTTTGTGCTGAAAAAGGCCCTGGGCCTTGGGAAAAAGCCAGTGGTGGTCTTAAACAAGATCGACCGTCCCGGCGCCCGTCCTGCCGAGGTGGTGGACGAGGTGCTGGACCTGTTTATCGAACTGGGGGCCAATGACGATCAGCTGGATTTCCCCGTGGTGTACGCTTCCGCCCGGGACGGCTACGCCACCCTGGATCCCAATACCCCCGGTACGGATATGAACCCCCTGTTTGAGATGATCTTAAACGAGGTCCCGGCCCCTCAAGGGGACCCGGACGGCCCCACACAGGTGCTGTTTTCCAACATCGACTACGACGACTACGTGGGCCGCATCGGCGTCGGCCGGGTGGAGCGGGGAAGGATCGCCGTGGGCGAGACCATCACCATCTGCGGCGGGCCGGAGGATATTCGGAAAAACGCCCGCGTCACCAAGCTTTACCAGTTTGAAGGGCTCAAGCGCGTGGAGGCGCAAAGTGCTGAGCTGGGAGACATCATTGCCGTTTCCGGCATTGCGGACCTGAACATCGGCCAGACCGCCTGCGCCGTGGACTGCGTGGAGCCCCTGCCCTTCGTGAAGATCGACGAGCCCACCGTTTCCATGATGTTCATGGTGAACAATTCCCCCTTTGCCGGCAGGGAGGGCAAGTATGTGACCTCCCGGAACCTGCGGGACCGGCTCTTCAAGGAGGTGGAAACCAATGTGGCCATGCGGGTGGAGGAGACCGACAGCACTGATACCTTCAAGGTCTCCGGCCGCGGAGAGCTGCACCTGTCCATCCTCATTGAGCAGATGCGCCGCCAGGGCTATGAATTTCAGGTGTCTCCCCCCACGGTGATCTACAAGGAAAAGGACGGCAAGAAGCTGGAGCCCATGGAGCTTTTGATGATCGAGGTGCCCGACAGCTATGTGGGATCGGTCATGGAAAAGCTGGGCTCCCGCAAGGCAGAGCTTCTGAACATGGGCAGCCGGGAATCCGGCATCACCCATCTGGAATTCAAGATCCCTGCCCGGGGCCTGATGGGCTACCGGTCCGAATTTTTGACCGATACCAACGGCAACGGCATCATGAACCAGGTGTTTGACAGCTACGAGCCCTATAAGGGAGATATTCAGCAGCGGGTGCAGGGCTCCATCATCGCCCATGAGGCGGGAGAGTCCACGGCCTACGGCCTGTTCTACGCCCAGGATCGGGGCAGGCTCTTTATCGGGCCCGGCGTGGAGGTCTACGAGGGCATGATCGTCGGGGCCAATCCCAAGAGCGAGGACATCGTTGTGAATGTGTGCAAGAAAAAACACGCCACCAACACCCGCTCCTCCAGCGCTGACGAGGCCCTGAAGCTGACCCCCCATTCCGTGCTGAGCCTGGAGCAGTGCCTGGAATTTGTGGCGGAGGACGAGCTGGTGGAGGTCACCCCCAAATCCGTCCGCATGAGAAAGACCATCCTGGATAAGGAGCAGAGAATGAAGCAGGCCAGCAAAAACCGCTGAAGCTCTCCTGCACTGGCAGAAATAGAAAAAAGGAAAGGAGGACCCCATGGATTTTGTGATTTTGGACCTGGAATGGAACGCGGCCTACAGCCGGCGGCTGCGGGGATATATCAACGAAATCATCGAATTCGGCGCTGTGAAATGCGGGCCGGACCTGAAGAAAAAGGATTCCTTTTCCTGCTTTGTAAAGCCCCAGGTCGGCAAACATGTAAACGCCATTGTCTCTGACCTGACCAGCATCACCGACGAAAATCTGACGGACGGTCTCTCCTTTATGCAGGCGGCCAGCCGCTTCAAAAAGTGGGCCGGGGACTGCGTGATCATGACCTGGGGCACCTCCGATGTGCTGACCCTGATTGAAAACTGCCGGTATTTCAGCGGCAATGAGGAGGTCCCCTTTCTCAGCCGGTACTGCGATCTCCAGCGCTACGCGCAAATCGTCATGGAGCTTGGCACCTCCGAGCAGGTAGGGCTGGAAAAGGCGGCGGAGCTGCTGGGGCTGGACCTGTCCGGCCGGTCCCTGCACCGCGCGGTGGACGACAGCGCCGTGACCCTGGAAATTCTGCAAAAGGTCTACGACGCCCGGGAGATCCAGCCCTTCCTCCAGCAGTGCGACGATGAATTTTACCGGCGGATGACCTTCCGCACCAGCTATATCTGCGACCTGAAAAGCCCCCTGGTGAGGAAAAGCCATCTGCTTTTTTCCTGCCCCAAATGCGGGGGCGAAAGCCGGAGGACCTCCGGGTGGGTCCTGAAAAATAGGGGCTTTCGGGCAGAATTCTTATGCAAAAACTGCGGCTACCCCTTCGCGGGGCGGCTGACCATGAAACTGAAATACGAGGGACTCAGCGTGAACAAGAAAACATATCCCGTACCCATCATAGAAGCGCCCCGGCAAACGCCTTTGCCCGGCCCCCTGGGCAATATGCGCCTGGAGCTGACGGAAAGCGGCGCGGGCGTCCTGCGCTTTCCCGCCTGGGAGAGGTTCTCCTGGGTCAACGCCGCTTTCACCACCCGGCTGGGAGGCGTCAGCGAGGGGGAGTTCGCAGCCCTGAACCTGGGCTTTGGCCGTGGGGACAACGAGGAAAAGGTGGCGGAAAACTACCGGATCTTCTGCAAGGCTGCGGGCTTCGATCCGGATTCCCTGGTCACCGGAAACCAGAACCATCACACGAATATCCTGCGGGTGACCGCTGAGCACCGGGGACTGGGCATCTGGACCCCGAAGCTGGAGGAGAGCGTCGACGGCCTGTGTACCGACGATCCTGCAGTGACCCTGGTGGTCTACTGCGCCGACTGCGTCCCCCTGTACTTTGTAGACGAGCGCCATCATGCCATTGGCCTGGCCCACGCGGGCTGGCGGGGAACGGCGGCGGGCATGGCGAAGGCCATGGTGGAGCGGATGGCCGCTCAGTTCGGCTCCCGGCCGGAGGAAATCTACGCGGCGGTGGGGCCCTCCATCTGCCAGGACTGCTTTGAGGTGGATGAGCCGGTGGCGGCAGAGTTTCTGGCTCTCCCCCATGCCGGTGCCTTTGTGAAGGGGCCTGTCGACACGGGCGGCGAAGAGGCAACAGGATCAGAGGACAACCGCTCCCGCCCTCAAAAATATTATGTAAACTTATGGGAATGCAACCGGCAGTTCCTGCTGGAGGCAGGAGTGCTTCCGGAACATATTACCCTTGGAAACGTATGCACCATGTGTGAAAGCGATCTGATCTTTTCCCATCGGAAAACAAGAGGCCGCCGGGGCAGCAACGCTGCTTTCCTGGCTCTGAAATGATATGAAAATACTGGAAAACTGTAACCTCTGCCCCAGGAGCTGCGGCGCTCTCCGGGCCGAAACCGGCGGCGGGGTCTGCAAAAGCGGCGGGGAAATGCGCATCGCCAGGGCCGCCCTTCACTTTTGGGAGGAGCCTCCCATCAGCGGAGAACGGGGCTCCGGCGCCGTATTCTTCACCGGCTGCAACCTGGGCTGTATTTTCTGCCAGAACCGGGAAATCAGCGCGGGGGAGAACCGGGGCATGGCTGTGACGCCCCAGGAGCTCAGCCGCATTTTCTTTGATCTCATCGGCCAGGGGGCCCACAACATCAACCTGGTGACGCCCACCCATTTTGCCCCCATGGTGCGGGAAGCACTGCTGCTGAAAAGGCTGCCGGTCCCGGTGGTGTACAACACCTCCGGCTATGAATCCGTAGATACCCTGCGGTCTCTGGAAGGTCTGGTGAATATCTGGCTGCCGGATTTCAAATACGCGGAAAGCCAACTCGCTGCCGACCTGTCCAATGCGCCGGATTATCCGGAGGTGGCCTGCAAGGCCATTCACGAAATGGTGCGGCAGGCGGGAACGCCCACCTGTGACCAAGAGGGGATGATGACCCGGGGCGTGATGATCCGCCATCTGATCCTGCCCGGCCACACCCGGAATTCCCTGGCCGCTCTGGAGCTGATCGCCCGGGAGTTTCCCGGGATCCCCGTAAGCCTGATGGCACAGTACACCCCGCCTGCGGGGGTGGAGCTTTCCTTTCCGGAGCTGCGGCGCACCATCACAAAAAGGGAGCTGCAAAAGGTCCGGGAGAGAATGTTCTCCCTGGAGCTGGACGGTTTTGTCCAGTCCCGAAGCGCAGGGACGGATAAATATCTGCCGGACTTCCATCAGTTTGAACATACTGAAACATACTGAAAAAATATGAAAGAAGGAGAATGCAATATGGAAAAACTGGTTCAAGAATTATTTGATTTTATCGAACACAGCCCCACCTCCTGCCACACGGTGGAGACGGTGCGGGGAATGCTGGAAAAGGCGGGCTTTCAGGAGCTGGCCGAAACAGACCGCTGGGAGCTCCAGCCCGGCGGCAGATATTTCACCACCCGGAGCATGAGCTCCATTCTTGCCTTCACCTACCCCAAAAATGATTTTTCCGCCTTTTCCATCATTGCGCCCCACGGCGATTCCCCCAGCTTCAAGGTGAAGGGAAATCCCGAAATGAAGGTGGAAGGCCATTACACCAAGCTGAACACCGAGGTCTACGGCGGAATGCTCATCAACCGCTGGGCGGACCGTCCCCTGTCCGTGGCGGGCCGTCTGGTCCTCCGCACAGAGCAGGGGATCAAAACTGTGCTCGCCGACATTGACCGGAACCTGCTGATGATCCCCGGCCTTGCCCCCCACATGGACAGAGAGGGCAGCCAGGCGGCCAAGCAGGACCCCCAGCGGGACACCCTGCCCCTGCTGGGCGGAAGCGAAGCCGACCTGCTGGCGCTGGCGGCGGAAAGCGCCAACGTGAAGAAGGAAGACGTCCTGTCCTACGATCTCTATCTCTATAACCGGGCAAAGGGCACGGTCTTTGGGGCCAAGGAGGAATTTATTGCCGCTCCCAAGCTGGACGACCTGGAATGCGCCTACTCCGCTGTTGTGGCTTTTCTGAATAGCAAAAATCCGGAGCACTGCAATATCTGCACCGTGTTTGACAACGAGGAGACCGGCTCCATGACCCGCCAGGGCGCCGCTTCCACCTTCCTGTCCGATGTGATCTCCCGCATCTGCAAGGCTGCGGGAAAGGACGAGGAGGACCGCCAGCGGGCCATCCAGAACGGGATGCTGCTCTCTGCCGACAACGCCCACGCCGTGCATCCCAACTATCCGGAAAAGGCCGACCCCACCAGCCGCTGCTACATGAACAGTGGCCTGGTCATCAAGCACAGCACCCGGTACGCCACCGACGCCATGACCTCCGGGGCCTTTCACCGCATCTGCGAAAAGGCGGGCGTGCCCGTGCAGGATTTCTTCAACCACTCCTCCAACCCCGGCGGCGGCACTCTGGGGCTGATCTCCGGGGCCCAGGTCTCCATCCCCACGGTGGACATCGGCCTGCCCCAGCTCTCCATGCACTCCCCCTATGAGACTGCGGGCAAGGAAGACTTAAAGCACATGGTAGACGCCATGACCGCCTTTTACAACACGGTGTTCCACTGGGACGGAAACGTCTGCCGCCTGGATTGAGACCGGCCGGAAAACTGAAATATGCACGAAAGGATGAATTGCCATGAGTGATCCACAGGTCACCCGGCTGGCAAACCGGCCCGGCTGGCAAACCGAAACGGTCTTTTACCAAATTTACCCCTTGGGCTTCTGCGGCGCTCCCCCTGCAAATGACGGCGTTCTGGCCCACCGCATTCCCAAGGTGATCGACTGGATCCCCCATCTGCAAAAGTTGGGAGTGGGGGCAGTGTATTTCTCCCCGGTGTTTCAGTCCGATACCCACGGCTACGACACCCGGGATTACCGGCAGCTGGACTGTCGCCTTGGAACCAACGAGGATTTCACCCAGGTGTGCAATGCCCTCCATGAGGCCGGTATCCGGGTGGTGCTGGACGGCGTGTTCAACCACGTGGGCCGGGGCTTCTGGGCCTTTCAGGATGTGCTGCAAAACCGGGAAAGCTCCCCCTACCGGGACTGGTTCCACATCGACTTCGGCGGAAACAGTCCCTACAACGACGGCCTGTGGTACGAGGGCTGGGAGGGTCATTACGAGCTGGTAAGGCTCAACCTCCAGAACCCGGCGGTGGTGGATCACCTTCTGTCCTGCGTGGGTTTTTGGAGGGAGGAATTCGGCATTGACGGCCTGCGGCTGGACGTAGCCTATTTGCTGGATGAGAATTTCATGAGCCGTCTCCGGTCCTTCTGCAAGGAGAGGGACCCGGCCTTTTTCCTGCTGGGAGAAATGATCCACGGGGACTACAACCGCATCATGAACGACCGGATGCTGGACAGCGTTACCAATTACGAATGCTACAAGGGCCTGTACTCGGCCTTTAACTCCCTCAACCTTTTTGAGATCGCCCACTCCCTGGCCCGGCAGTTCGGCCCGGAGAGCTGGACCCTCTACCGGGGGAAGCATCTGGCCTGCTTCGCGGACAATCACGACGTCACCCGCATTTCCAGTATCTTAAATGACAAGCATCAGATTTTTCCCCTGTACGCGGTGCTGTTCTGTATGCCGGGCATTCCCTTCCTGTACTATGGCAGCGAATGGGGTGCGGAGGGGGAAAAGAAGGACGGGGACCCTGCCCTGCGCCCCTGCTTTGATGCCCCGATAGAAAACGGGCTCACGGAATTCCTGGGGAAGCTGGCCCGGATCAAAACCGCCAGTCCGGCCCTCTGCCATGGAGATTTCAAGAATGAGACCCTGCAAAACAAAAACTGGATCATGTCCCGCTCCTGCGGAGAGGAGACCGTCCTGCTGGCAGTCAACGCCGAGGGAGCCGCCTGCACCATAAGCTGCAATTACCACGGCCCGGCCACAGAGCTGCTAGCCGGAGAGACGGAACATCTGGAGGGCGGCATTTCCCTGCCTCCCTACGGTGTAAAGCTTTACCAGATCGGATGATCCCCTGGCCAGATGACGCCGATTTTGCCCAAAAAGAAGCTCCTTCCGCTTTTCGCAGAAGGAGCTTTTTTCTGCCCCGGCAGCCTGCCGGAGCTTATTCCTCCACTTCAAAGAGGGCTTCCGTCTCCACAGGGAAGTCCAGAGGAAGCACGGCCATGCCCACGGCGGACCGGGTAGGCGTCCCCACCTCAGGACCAAACACGTCAATGAGCAGCTGGGTGCCGCCATTGGCCACGGTGGCCTGTCCGGTAAACTCGGGAGCGGACGCCACGAAGCAGGTGACTTTCACCGCGTTCTTGACCTTGTCCAGGTCGCCGATCACGCCCTTGAGGGCCGCCAGCACATTGAGCATACAGCCCTTTGCCAATTCATAGCCCTCCTCGGCGGTGTAGTCCACACCCAACTTTCCCTTGATGGGGGTGCCGTCCACAGAAGGACCGCAGCCGGAAATGTACACCAGGTTGCCGGAAAACCGCTTGGCGGATACGTACAGCCCGGCCTTTCCGGGAGGGGGAGGCAGGGTCAGACCCAGCTCCTGCAGCTTGTCTTCTACTTTGCTCATGGGAATCGTTCCTTTCTGATTTGATTTATAAAGGCCATACCGCATAGAAACGGTGCGGTGACAATCTATTTGTGGTAAAGCTTCTTTGTCTGATAATGGGGCTCGCAGGTCAAATTGACCCCCAGCTTTCGGAAGGTGCTCTCGTCCACGGCGGACAGGAGCACGGAGGAATGGGCCTCGCAGCCCTTCAGCTTGGAGAGCTGCCGCAGGGCCAGCTCCGCCGTGGGATTGGTGGCCGCGCAAATGGACAGGGCAATCAAGATTTCATCGGTGTGCAGCCGGGGATTCTGGCTCCCCAGCCGGGTGACCTTCAGCTTCTGGATGGGTTCAATGACGATGGGCGAAATCAGGTGGATGTCCTTCTGAATGCCGCCCAGGGCCTTCAAAGCGTTGAGCAGGACAGCGGAAGAAGCCCCCAGCAGATCCGTGGTCTTTCCGGTGACGATCCGCCCGTCCGGAAGCTCGATGGCCGCCGCGGGCATTCCCGTCTCCTCTGCCCGCTTCTGGGCCGCCACCGTCACCGCCCGGTCCTCCAGAGTGACCCCGGCCTGGTTCATCAGCAGCTCCAGCTTATACACGGTCTCGTCGCTGCCCACGCCCCGGCGCTGCTCGCACCGGGCGCCGCAATACCGCCGGACAATTTCCTGCTTGGCCGCCCGGCAGCAAACCTCATCGTTTACAATACAGTTTCCGGCCATATTCACCCCCATGTCCGTAGGCGATTTATAGGGGGACTCCCCGGCAATCTGCTGGAACATGGCCCGGAGCACGGGAAACACCTCCACGTCCCGGTTGTAGTTTACCGCTGTTTCACCGTAGGCCTCCAGATAGAAGGGGTCGATCATATTCACGTCGTTCAAATCGGCGGTAGCCGCTTCATAGGCCAGGTTCACCGGGTGCTTTAAGGGCAGGTTCCAGATGGGGAAGGTCTCAAACTTGGCATATCCGGCCTTCACGCCCCGCTGGTGCTCATGGTAAAGCTGGGAAAGGCATGTGGCCATTTTGCCGCTGCCCGGGCCGGGTGCGGTGACCACCACCAGGGAACGGCTGGTCTCCACATATTCGTTTTTGCCAAAGCCCTCGCCGCTGACGATCAGAGGGACGTTGGAGGGATAGCCGGGGATGGAATAGTGGCGGAACACCTTCACGCCCAGACCCTCCAGCCGCTTCTGAAAGGCCTCCGCCGCGGGCTGGGCGGCGTACCGGGTCAGCACCACGCTGCCCACATACAGGCCGATCTCCCGAAAGGCGTCGATCAGCCGGAGGACGTCGGCATCGTAGGTGATGCCCAGGTCCCCCCCGCACCTTGTTCTTTTCGATGTCCCCCGCGTTGATGGTGATCACGATCTCCGCCTGCTCCTTCAGCTGAAGCAGCATCTTCACCTTGCTGTCCGGCTCGAAGCCCGGCAGCACCCGGGAGGCGTGATAATCGTCAAAGAGCTTGCCGCCGAATTCCAGATACAGCTTGCCGCCAAACTGCCGGATCCTTTCCCGAATCTGGGCCGATTGCGTCTGCACATATTTTTCGTTGTCAAAGCCGATTTCCATAGGTGCCCTTACCCTCTCAAAAGTTTTCCCTCACCGGATCGAATGACCATTTCATGCCATCAGTATATCACAGATTTCCTTTTTGCACAAGACAAAAGGCAGCCGGAGGCGAATAGGCAATATGTAAAATTCCAAGGCTGGTACAATGAAATCCTGAGAATAGAAATTTTCCAAAAAATTGTAAGGTTTTCGCCTGTTTCCTGTCTTATAGGGTGAAGGGGCAAAAACCCAAGAGCAGGAAAGGAAGTGCGTTTTCATGAAGAAAGGGTTTTTATTGAAAGCTCTCTGCTGCCTGTTGGCGTTGGTCTGCCTGCTTTCCGGATGTGCGCAAAAACCTGACAGCGCTTCCGGCCAGAGTTCCGGAACGGCCAGTGAACCCGTTTCAGTCCGCCATGATGACGCAGATTCCATTTTTCTGAATATTCGTCCGGATTGGACGGCCTTCCGCCTGGAAAACGCCGAAGGCGAAGTCCTGGAATGGAACACCATGGAGATGACCGGCACCATGGACTATTGGGATGTGCAGCACACAGTAGGATACTCCTCCGACGGACTGCTTCTGCGTGTGCCCGCCAGTGAATCTCTTAAATTTGTTCCCAATGAGTACGATGTGGAGCTTTCCGTATCCACCCCTACCCAGTGGTGCTACGTGAAGGGCTGGGCGATCAATTCGCTGCTGATCGAGGACAACCGTATTTTACTGAAGGCGCCGGAGGAGAATCCCCTGCAGCTCATTCACCGCATCAATGACAGCGCCTCGGGCTATCTAAACGAAAGCAGCTTCCCTTATGTGTTTCTGTACGGCTCGCCTGATGCGAGTGTTGTCACAATGACCCCATCCCCCACCAATTATGCTGTCAAGGGGATCATGGGAGACTACGCTCTGTACACCACAGATTCTCCGCCGATCTCTGATTCTTTTGGCTCCTTTTATGCAAAGGGAGACTCTCTCACCAGTGTAGAGGGTGTTGCCGAAGCCGGAGACGTGATCTCCCTGCCCATTTCCGGCCACCGCCAGGCGGGCCAGTCCGGCCCGGTGAGCGATGAAAAATCCCTCTTACTAGATATTGCACTGGATGGGCCTTTCCACCTTGAAAACGCCAAAGGAGAGTTTTTCGATTATGACGGTACAAATATGACCAGCACCATGGAGCATTGGGATGCTCAGTTCGCCGTGGGCGACCCCACCAATCTGCTTGTGCGAATTCCTGCCAGTGAAGCTCTCAAGCTTTCCTCACAGGGTGAATTAACCACGTTTTCTGTATCCAGCCATGACCGAATATACTACGTTTACGGCGGAAAAGCCTCTTCGGCGGTCATAGAGGATGACCGCATTTCCCTGGAGGGGGAGGACATGTATTTCACGGTTGTTCACCGCATAGATGACAGCGGCTCCGACAACATAGCCAACAGCAGCCTGCCCTATGTGCGCCTGGACGCCCACACCGAGGAGGCGGCCGCCATAACCATGTCTGCCACCGATTATACCGTGGAGGGGATCACAGGGGACTACACGCTGCGAACCTTTTATACGCAGGACACCTTTGAAGGCACGGATGACATCCGCACCAAGGAGACGGGCGTCGCCAAAGCCGAGGACGTGATCTTCATGCCCATTTCCGGCGACAGCCCAGTCAGCTATGATGACACCGATTCTGTTTTTCTCAGTCTTACGCCCCATGGGCCCTTCCACCTGGAGAATGCCAAAGGAGAGGTTCTCGATTATGACGGCATGGACGTATTTGGAAACATGAAGCATTGGGATAGCGGATGGACGTTTTACAGCGCTGTGACTATGAATGTTCCTGCCAGTGAAGCCTTCACATTCACGCTCCAGGGAGATGAAGTGGAGATTTCCGTATCCGGCTTTGACCGCTGGAGCCACGTTGAAGGAACAGGGATCACTTCGGTGGTAGTGAAAGATGGCCGCGTTTCCCTGGAGGGTGATTCCATGGATTTCTATTTCATTGACCAAATAGATGACAGCGTCTCGGGCTATATCGACGACAGCAGCCTGCCCTATGTGCGCCTGGACGCCCACGCAGAGGGAACGGCCACGATGACCTCCTCTGAAACCGATTTCACCGCGGAGGGCATCACCGGAGCCTATACGCTGCAAACCCTATATTCCAAGGATGACATTCTCACCAAAGAGGTGGGCTTTGCCGAACCCGGGGAAGTGATCTCCCAGCCCATTCGGGGGCGCTGAACTGTCCATTTGCCTGCTGCTTTTAACAAAAGGGGCGCTGTGAAATTCACAGCGCCCTGCTTGCGTTTCTTACGCCTGCACGTCAATCCTCAATGGCGGCCTTGCGGGTGAGGATCTCGTGGAAGATCTCCACGGGGAATTTGGGCTGGCGGTCGTAGGTAAACAGCCCGTTCTGCTCCTGCTCCACATTGGTCAGCTGGGTATAGCACAGGCCCATGATCCTCGGATTGTCCAGCAAGGCCTCCGCCAGGCCCCGGAATCGCTCCAAAAAGGCCTCCTCCGACTGGGGCATGTTCCCGTAGCCCCAGGCCTGATCCCCCAGGGCCCAGCCGATGCCGCCGTATTCGCTGACGAACACGGGTAGCTTTCCATCATACTGCTGGCGGACGCCGCTACGGTTTACCTGATCCCACAGCTCGCCGGATTTTGTGAGCTCGTCATAATGCTCCCGGAACAGGACATGATCCTGCTCGTAATCGTGGACGTCGTAAATGTCCGTCTGCACGTGGTAATTACCGCTGGTATCGATGCAGGGGCGGGTGTCGTCGGCAGCCTTAGTGGCCAGATACACCGCCCGAAGGACCTGGTCGTCCTGCTGGCGGCCCTCGTAGTCCCAGGTCTCGTTAAAGGGACACCAGCCAATGATGGCAGGGTGGTTGAAATCCCGTTCCACCTCCTCCAGCCATTCCGGCAGGACAGAGAAAACCGATTCCGGACGGCTGTGATCCAGCCCCCAGTTGGGATATTCGCCCCAGACCATATAGCCCAGGCGGTCGCAGTGATACAGGAACCGTTCCTCAAACACCTTCTGATGCAGCCGGGCCCCGTTGAAGCCGCAGGACATGGAAAGCTCGATGTCCCGGACCAGGGCCTGGTCGCTGGGGGCGGTGTAAATGCCATCGGGATAAAAGCCCTGGTCCAGCACGGTGCGCTGGAACACGGACCTGCCGTTGAGCAGGAATTTCCCGTCCCGCAGCGCCACACTGCGCAGACCGGCATAGCTATGTACCACATCGTCCCCGTAGGTGATGGTCAGGTCATAGAGCCCGCCCTTGCCCAGCTCCCAGAGATGAACCTCCTCCACCGGCAAGGTGAGCCTGGCCTGGCTGCCGTCACAGTCTCTTGCCGCCTGTCCCACGGTTCTTCCCTCATAGGAGGCGGTCACGGTGAGCCTTCCGGCGCCATGAAGATCGGCAGTGATCCAGAAGGCGCCCTGCTCCACGCTGGGAACAATTTTGATTTTCTCCACGGAGACCTTGGGCATAAACTCCAGCCACACCGTCTGCCAGATGCCGGTGGTACGGGTGTAATCGCAGTCGTGAGAGAAGAAGCGCTCGCTCTGCTTGCCCCGGGGAATCATGGGGTCCCGCTCATCGTCCTCGGCGTACACGGTGATCACGTTTTCCCCGGACTTTACCGCCCCGGTGACGTCAACCTGGAAGGAAACGTAGCCGCCCCGGTGGCTGCCCACTTCTGTTCCGTTGACGAACACCCGGCAGAGGTAATCCACCGCGCCGAAATGCAGTATCACCCTCCCGGCGGTCTGCTGCTCTGTGAGGGTGACAGTGCGCTGATACCACACACCGTACAGAAAGTCCTTGCACCCCACGCCGGAAAGCTGGCTCTGGGGGCAGAAGGGTACGGTGATGCTGCCCTGAAGCCGGGCGTCGGGGCTGCTCAGCCCGCGGGCCAGGCCGCTGCGGCCATTGTCAATCTCAAAGGCCCACTGGCCGTTGAGGTTCATCCAGGCTTCCCGCCGGAATTGGGGCCTGGGGTGTTCTGCCCTGGGACACGTCATAATTGATCTCCTCCTGAAAAGTAGCAAGTTTCTGTTTTCATTATAGTGTTTTCTCCGGGAATAGCAATGCTTTTCTGCCAATCTTCTCCTCACTTTTTTTCTGACAGAGCGCCCTGGCCAGGTACGGAATTGACAAGCGCCCTGTCTCTCACTATAATTTGAACAGAAGCAGGGAATGGAGGCGGCTTTGTGGACAAGATTTTTCTGGTAGAGGACGATCCCGTCATCGCCCGGACGGTGGCCGGACATCTGACCATGTGGGGATATGAGGTGACCACTGCAAAAGACTTCGGCAATGTGCTGGAGGAATTTCTGGGTTGCGAACCACAGCTGGTCCTGTTGGACATCGGCCTGCCCCGCTTCAACGGCTACTACTGGTGTACGGAGATCCGGAAGCACTCCAAGGTCCCCATTGTGTTTTTGTCCTCCGCCTCGGACAACATGAATATCGTCACGGCCATAAACCTGGGCGGCGACGACTTTATCCCCAAGCCCTTTGACCTGTCGGTGCTGACGGCAAAGGTTCAGGCCGTTCTGCGCCGGGCCTATTCCTTCCGCGGAAACGTCAACATCCTGGAGCACGGGGAAGCCGCGCTGGACCTGTCTTCCGCTGTGCTGTCCTGCCCCGGCGGCAAGCTGGATCTGACGAAAAATGAATTTCGCATCTTACAAGTGCTGATGGAAAATGCAGGGCACATCGTCAGCCGATCCGATCTGATGACCCGCCTGTGGGAGAGCGACAGCTTTATCGACGACAACACCCTTACCGTAAACATGACCCGCCTGCGCAAGCGCCTGGAGGGCGTCGGGCTGCCGGAGTACATTGTAACCAAGAAGGGCCTGGGATATATCGTCCAGTAAATTCAAATTTTCAGCACAACAAAAGCAGCGCGGCATGCCTCTGCCGCGCTGCTGTGTTTTGTTTGAAAATCTTATCAATCCTGTACGGGTTCCTCCCCGGGCTGATCGGCCTCCAGCACCAGCTCCTGCTGGGGCTGCTGCTCGCCGGAAACGGTAACGATGGATTTCTTCTGCCATCTGCCCATCTTGTAGGCAATGCCAGTGATAATGGCGCCGGCCACCCAGGAAATCAGCAGGGACAGGAACAGGGGATCCGGCGTGCCGGAGCCCATGGCTCCGCCGGCAGGACGGGTAATATACTCCAGGCCGTAGGCCACGGGAACGCGGATGATCACGGTGGTAATAATGGAAATCCACATGGGCGTCATGGTATCGCCGGCGCCGCGCATAGTGCCGGAGAACACCTGGGTCACGGCCATGGCAACGTAGCCCACCGCCAGAGTGCGGAGCATCCGCTGGCCCAGCTCGATCACCTCGGGCGTAGAGGTAAAGAGCACCATCAGGTACTTGCCAAAGAGCAGAATCAGCCCCACCAGCACCACAGAAACGCTGACGCTCAAAATCATGCAGTCCTTTGTTCCCTTCTTCACTCGGTCCGGCCTGCGGGCGCCGATATTCTGGCCGGCAAAGGTGGTGATGGCGGTGCCGAAGGTGAAGTTGGGCATCATGGCAAATCCGTCAACACGCATGACCACCGTATTGGCCGCGATCACCGTGGTGCCGAAGGAATTGGTCAGGGACTGAATAATGACCATGGCGAAGGAGAAAATGGCCTGGGTCAGTCCGCTGGGCAGGCCCAGGCGGATCAGCTGGAGGACATATCTCTTTTTGGGGATCAGCATTCTGGGCGTCACATGAAGGACGTCCTTCATATGCAGCAGGCGGTAAATGCACAGGGCGCCGGAGATCCACTGGGAGATCACGGTGGCCCATGCCACACCGGCCACACCCCACTGGAAACCTGCCACAAACCAGACGTCCAGCACGATGTTCAGGCCGCAGGAAACCAGCAGAAACACAACAGGCATCACGGAATCGCCCAGTCCGCGGAGCAGGCCGGAGATCACATTGAAATAGGCGCATCCCAAAAAGCCCAGGCACCAGATCACCATGTATGTAGAGGCCATTTCCAGGATGTCGTCGGGAGTGCCCAGCGCCTCCATCAAAGGCGTGGTCACCAGGGGGCCTACAATCATGATCATCAGCGAGGCCAGGAAGGTGGCCGTCAGGGTGGTGCCGATGGTCAGGGACAGCTTTTCCTTATCCTTTGCGCCGTAATACTGCGACGCCATAACGCTGGCGCCCATGGAAATTCCCATGAACAATACCAGCAGCAGATTCAGCACCGGGCCGCAGGCGCCAAGGGCAGCCAGGGCCCCGTCGCCCACATAGTTGCCCACCACGATGGAGTCCACCGTGCTGTACAGCTGCTGAGCCAGGTTGCCGATCAGCAGAGGTACTGAAAAGCGGATCAGGTTGCTCATGGGCTTGCCCTGAGTCATGTCCTGAGCGCCAAACAGTGAAGACAGTTTATTTGCCATTTACACTGTTCCTCCCACATGAGTTCAAATCATTTACCGCTTTATTATAACATGGATATTTGTTCATTTCCTTTGTGATATATGATGAAATTTCCCAAGTGTCTTTTAGCAATATTCCCTAATTCTGTATAGACGCAGAACTGTTTGATTTTCTTAGGGCAGCACCGCACAATTCCAAGTGCCGGATTGCGTTGGCAAGTTTTTCGCCAGATGAAGCAAAAACCGCAGGCCATACTTCGTGTATAGCCGAGGATTTTTGCAAAATATGACGGATAATTTGCACGCAAGATGGTGCTTAAGGCATCAGCCCTGAATTGTGCGGTGCTGCCCTTACTTTTCCCCCGGAAAAAAGTGCTTGACAAATCCGGTCTATAGTTGTAGACTTAAGGCACAGTGAGTTTATACTTATAAACCAATTTGTTCCAGGAGGCAAAAAATGGACGATCTGAGACTGTGCGACAGCGATTACCGATTCATGTGCGTGGTGTGGGAATCCGCCCCCCTGCCCTCGGGAGAGCTGGTGAAGCTATGCGCCGGGCAGCTGGGATGGAAAAAATCCACCACCTACACCGTACTGCGGAAACTCTGTGAACGGGGCCTGGTGAAAAACGAGGACTCCACGGTCTCCGCCCTGATCCCCAAGGAGCAGGTGCAGGTGTACCAGAGCGAGAGCTTTGTGGACCGGGTCTTTGATGGCTCCCTGCCCCAATTCCTCACGGCCTTCCTGGGCGGAAAGACCATCTCCCAACAGGAGGCCGCGGAAATCCGCAAGATCATTGACAAATATTCTGAAAGGCGGTGATCCTCATGGTTGCAGTTCTGGACGCCCTTCGCCCGTTTCTGGAGGGTGTTTTCAGCATGAGCCTGACCGGGTCGGCGGTGATCCTGGTGCTCTGTCTGCTCCGGCTGTGCCTGAAACGGGCGCCGAAAGTTTACTCCTACTGGCTGTGGGCGGCTGCCGGGTTCCGGCTGATCTGTCCGGTGTCCCTGGCTTCTTTTCTGCGCATTTTCAACATGAGCTCCATGGAGACCCTGGGCCGCCAGGGGCCGGTGACCACTGCCAGCTATCTCCCTTCCGCCCGGGAGCAGATCGCCGCGGCAGCCGGGGCGCTTGACTGGGCGCTCATCTACAGGCTCGCCGCGATCCTCTATTTCCTGGGTGTGACTGCCATGCTGGCCGCAACGGCAGTTTCCTGCCTTCGGCTGCAAAACAAGGTGCGCACGGCCGTGCGGCTTTACGGCTCCGTGTACGAGTGCGAAGGGATTCCCTCCCCCTTTGTACAGGGCTTTCTGAAACCGAAAATCTACATTCCCTTCGGCCTGGACCCTCTCCGGCGGGATCACGTGCTCAGCCACGAGGCCTGCCACATCCGGCGGAGGGATCACCTGGTAAAGCCCCTGGCCTGGGCGATCCTCTGCCTCCACTGGTTCAATCCTCTGGTCTGGCTGGCCTTTGCCCTGATGAGCAGGGATATGGAAATGAGCTGCGACGAGCGGGTGCTGTCCCAGCTGGGCATAGCCGCCCGCCGGGAGTACAGCCTTTCCCTGCTCTCCCTGGGGGAAAGCCACAGCTTCCCCAACCCGGGACATTCTATCGCCTTTGGCGAATCCAACATCAAAGAAAGGGTGACAAACGTAATGAAATATCATCCCATCAAACGCTGGGCCGCTGTCCTTGCCGCTGTTATATCTATCCTGGCTATCGCCGCCTGCTCCGCCAACCCGGCGGACACCATCGGCGGCGCGGACGGACCTACGGGGATTTCCGTAACGGAACCCAGCTCCCAGCCCGCGTCTGAACCCGCTTCTGAGCCTGTTTCCAGCGGCGACCCTGAGGAAGCCCCCACTGCAACGTATTCTTTCAAGACGGAAGCGCGCCTTCCTCCCGAAGGAAGCCCCGTCAGTGTAGTCGTGGTCGATTCTCCCGCTGGCGATCACACTGGCGCCATTGAAATCATCACCATGCCGGAAAGCAATGAAAAATCCTCCAACGGAACCACCTATATCCGGGTGGTCTCCCAGGAATAAGGGCTTTCCATCCACAAAACGGCGAACCGCCGGGGATCACTCCTCCAGCAGCTCGCCCAATTTCTCGGCAAGCTGCCGGAACACCTTGGCCGTAACGCCCTGATCGTCCGGGGTGGATTCACACAGCACCGTAATACAGTACCGGGGAGCGGAATCCGCTTCCCGGCTTTTTACATACCCGCAGTACCAAAAATGAAGAAGCTCTTTGCCGTTTTCAAACTGCCCGGTCTGGGCGGTGCCGGTTTTGACCCCGGCAATGCAGTTCCCCGGCCTGCCTGGCTTGGCGGTGCCTGAATCCACCGCCTTTTCCATGGCCTCCTGCAGAGCCTCCGCAGTGGAGGCCTTCATGACCTCCCGGGTGGTTTCCGTCACCGGATGGGAGACAGTCAGCTCCTTCTCCGGGCTCACCGTTCCCAGGAGCAGCTTGGGGGAGCTGTACACTCCGCCGGAAGCGATGGCGTTGATCATGGCGCACAGCTGCACCGGCGTTGTGGTGACCTCTCCCTGCCCGAAGGAAAAATTGGCCAGCGCCCGGACATTTTCCAGGCTCCGAGAAGCGGGCAGGGTCCCGGCGGCGGAAAACAGCCCCCGTCCGAATTCCTCCTCCGCGCCCAGGCCCAGGTTATAGGCCATGCTCAGCACGCCCTGGCCCCCCAGGGAGCGAACCGCCGTGATGAAATAGCAGTTGCAGGACTTTTCCAGCGCCAACTCCAGATCTACCTCTCCGTGGGGGATCCCGCCGTAGCAGTGGAACAGCAGCCCGCCTGCGTTGACCGCCCCGGTACACTGGATTTTCCGGTCCTGCGTGCCGCTCTCCAGCGCCACCGCGGCGGGAACCAGCTTGAATACGGAACCGGGAGCATAGGCACAGAAGGCCCGGTTCAGCAAGGGGCCGTCCTCCCGCTGGGCCGCAGCGGCCAGGTCGGTGGGAGAAAAGGAGGGAAAGCTGGCCAGGGCCCGAATCTCACAACCCGGCGCCTCCGTGATCACCACAGCTCCCTTGTCCAGAGAGGCCCCCGCCTCCTCGGCCAGGGCCTGTATCCTTTGGTCGATGGTAAGCGCCACGCCGCCCCGGGAGTTTTCCAGGGTGTCGGTGACCTCCCGATCCTCGGCGGCCACCACCCGGCCCAAGGCGTCCACCTGATAGAGCACCGCCGCTTCTCCCCGGCGGGATTCCAAGGCGTCGTTCATGGCCAGCTCCACGCCGCTGACGCCGCTGCCCAGGCTGTCCAGATACCCGATGACATGGGGAGCCGGCTGGGTTTCGGAATACCGCTCCGGCACGCTGAAAATATCCACGCCCGGAATATCCGGCGTCAGCACCCTGGTTCCCGCTTCCAGCTCCAGCAGAAAGGGCTTGCCGTCCCGGAGGGCCTCCGCCAGCCGGTCCCTGTATTTTCCTCCGGTGGCCTTTTCCAGCGCGCCAATGGCCTCAATGGTGGGGGCCACCGCCGCCACCTGCTTCCGGGAGCCCCCCACCAGGGGCTTCAGATTGCAGTCATAAATGGCCCCCCGGGATTTTGCCACATCCAGCCGGTACAGGCTTTGCCCCGCCATAGCCGCCACATATTCCGCCCCGCCGGACACTGTCAGAATGGACACACAGGCCGCCGCCAGCAGAAGCAGAAGCACAAAAAACAACGCATATGCCTTTTTCCCCATGGAAAACCCTCCATATTGGACAAAAATTCAGGGATATAAGGTAGTATGCGTTGTTTTGGTTTCTTTTAGTCTTTGCGTCACACGTTGAATCGGAACAGCACGATGTCGCCGTCCTGCATAACGTATTCCTTGCCCTCAGAGCGGACCAGGCCCTTCTCCTTGGCAGCGGCCATGGTGCCGCACTCCATCAGCTCGTCAAAGCCGATGACCTCCGCCCGGATAAAGCCCCGCTCGAAGTCAGTGTGGATTTTTCCCGCGGCCTGAGGCGCCCTGGTGCCCTTCCGGATGGTCCAGGCCCGGACCTCCTGCTTCCCGGCAGTCAGGTAGGAGATCAACCCCAGCAGGGAATAACAGGCGGTGATCAGCCGGTCCAGGCCGGACTCGCTGAGGCCCATATCGCTGAGGAAAAGCTGCTTTTCCTCCGGGTCCAGGCTGGAGATCTCCGCCTCGATCTCCGCGCAAATGGGCATAACGGCGGCATGCTCCTTTTGGGCAAATTCCTCCACCACCTGGAAGTATTTGTTGTTCTCCACGCCGTTTTTGAAGTCGTCCTCGCTCATGTTGGCCGCAAAAATGATGGGCTTATTGGTCAGCAGGGATACTTCGCTAAGCAGGGCGGTCTCTTCCTCGCTGCATTCCACGCTTCTGGCGGACCGTCCGGCCTCCAGAGCCTCCCGGACCCGCTGGAAAAAGTCCAGCTCCGCCTGGTATTTTTTGTCCGCCTTCAGCATCTTTTTCGTCCGGTCGATCCGCCGGTCCAGCACCTCGATGTCGGAGAGGATCAGCTCCAGGTCGATGGTCTCAATGTCCCGGGCGGGGTCGATAGAGCCCTCCACGTGAACGATGTCATCGTTCTCAAAGCACCGGACCACATGGACGATGGCGTCCACCTCCCGGATGTTGGACAGGAACTTGTTGCCCAGGCCCTCGCCTTTGGACGCGCCCTTGACCAGACCCGCAATGTCCACAAACTCGATGGTAGCCGGGGTGAATTTCTCCGGTTCATACATTTCCGCCAGCTTGTCCAGCCGCTTGTCCGGCACGGCAACCATTCCCACATTGGGCTCGATGGTGCAGAAGGGGTAGTTGGCTGACTGGGCCCCCGCATCGGTGATGGCGTTAAACAGCGTGCTCTTTCCTACGTTTGGAAGGCCTACAATGCCTAATTTCATGGAATTCCCTCGCAATATGTTTTTCGGCGGACAAATGCAAGCCGTCCTGCCCGCGTGAATCCCATTATACCCGGTTTTTCCACCGCTGGCAAGTACCCGTG
>CAZRLJ010000017.1:0-29155 GCA_964600905.1 uncultured Acutalibacter sp.
GCCGACATCGACGGCGCCACCCGTGCCCAGAAGATGTGGCACATCACCTGCAAGTCCATTAAGCCTACGATCATCCTGCTCTTTATTATGAATGTGGGCGGCATCCTGAACGCGAACTTCGACCAGATCATGATGCTGACCAACCAGATGGGCAATACCTTCCTGAAGCCCTACGCGGATGTGATCGACACCTTCGTGTTCCGCATGGGTATTTCTCAGGGCCGTGTGTCCTTCGGTACTGCGGCAGGTCTCGGCAAGTCCGTGATCAACTTCTTCCTGCTTTTGATCGCCAACAAGATCGCCGATAAGGCAGGAGAGAGCGCGCTGTTCTAATTCATAATAAATGAGAAAGGAGGATCATTCCTCATGGCAGAAAATGTAAAAGCCACAAAGAAGAAGGGCGGCATGAAGTCAAAAAGAGTGGTCAGCGATTACGTCATCGTGATCATCATGGTAGTTCTGATGACCTTTGTGTTCGTCTCCACGCTGTATCCCTTCCTGAACGCTCTTGCGGTTTCCCTGAACCGTGCAGACGATACCATTCTGGGCGGCATCAGCTTCTATCCCAGAAAGCCCACTTTTTCTAACTACATCAACATCTTCACGAAGGAGACCATCTGGAAGGCTTACGGCATCACCTTTGCCCGTACCATCCTGGGTACCATCGGCGGCCTGCTGATTACAGGCTCCATGTCCTTCGCCCTGTCCCGGAAGTCTTTGATGGGCCGCAGGGGCTACACCATGCTGTGCCTCATCCCCATGTACTTCGGCGGCGGCCTGATCCCCACCTACCTGTGGATCAAGACCTTGGGCCTCACCGACAGCTTCTGGGTGTACATTATTCCCGCTCTGGTGAATATCTGGAATATGATCCTGATGCGCAGCTATTTCTCCACTGTGCCTGACGCCCTGGAGGAATCCTCCAGAATTGACGGCGCAAACTACTTTACTGTGTTCTTCCGGATCTACTGGCCTGTGTCCACGCCCATCATTGCCACCATCGCACTGTATTTCGGCGTACAGCACTGGAACGACTGGTATACCACTTCCGTGTACATCACCAATCCTGACCTGAAGCCCATGACCAGCGTGCTGCTGTCCATCGTGAACGAGGCACAATTCGCTGAAAAGATGGCTGCAATTGGCGCAAACTCCGCCGCCATCGGCAGTGTGGCAAAGGGCAAGGAGGTAAACGTCCGTTCCATCACCATGGCCACCATGATCACCTCCATCGTTCCCATCGTGGTGATTTATCCCTTCCTGCAGAGATTCTTCATCAAGGGCATCATGATCGGTTCCATCAAGGGCTAAACACAGTCCTGCTCTGCGGAGCTGCTCCGCAGAAAAGCAAATGGCGGCATGTCTCTCCGGCGGGGAGAGGATCGTGGAATTTTGCAGGATAAATGCTGCGAACTTTCATTGATAACAATCCTGTAACAACTCTTTACTTTTCGGTGAGACATGCGCTATAATATCCGCGAAGAACGGCGGATATTATTGATTGAAAGCTGCCTCGGTCAGTTCTTCGCTCCGCTCAGACGACCGATTGGCACATGATACCAACGCACGTTTCGTGCTTATGGTATCATACTCCATTGGTTCATAGGGGTCCTCACCCCTTTGAATAAAAAACTATAGAGAGAGGAATCAGAAAGATGAAAAAAGTTCTGGCACTGTTGCTTGCTGTTGTCATGATCATCGGCTGCTTCGCCGGCTGCTCTGGCAACACGACGACTTCCAGCAAACCTGCTGATCAGTCTACTGCAAGCACCCCCGAGTCCAAGCCGGAAGAGTCCACTTCCGAGCCCGCAGACGACACTTCTAGTGCCGCCGAGCCCGCTACTGGCAACGTCAGCGTGGAAGACATTCCCATGCTGTCCTCCGGCCCTGCGGACACCACCGAGCCCTACGAGTTCACCATCTACGCCAACTACGACTGGTTCAGCCCCAAGGAGTGGGGTCTTGATGCTGCTTCCCAGCACATCAAGGAGCTGTTCAATGTTGACGTGGTCTGGACCAAGCCCGACTCTGACGCCAACGCTAAGCTCCGTACCATGATGGCCGGCGGCGAGCTGCCCGAGTCCATCATCATCGAGCCCGGCCCCCTGCTGAACGAGATCGTCCGCGGCAACTTCCTGGTGAGCCTGGACAACTTCGAGTACGAAGGCTGCTCCTTCATTCAGGACATCCCTGTTGCTGCCCGTAACATGGACCTGATCGACGGCAAGGAATACATGATCCCTGTGTGGCCTCATAACCATGCTACCGGTGGTAACTATCAGTGGATCGTCAACACCGACTACTACCAGAAGGCCGGTTCTCCCGACTTCAACACCCTGGAGGACATCCACCAGTACATGCTGAAGATCAAGGAGCTGAACCTGACCTCCTACTCCGGCGCTCAGGTTTATCCCTGGCTGACCACCAACACCGCTGACGGTTTCTATCTGTATCAGCCCATCTACCGTGCTTACGGCATGCCCAACATCGTGAGCTCCTACTACACCCAGGAGAACGGCAAGATCGATTACTGCGTGAACAGCGAGACCTTTGTCAAGTCCCTGAAGACCCTGAATCAGTGGTATCATGAGGGCCTGTTCCCCGCCGAGATCTTCTCCGACAACGGAGACCAGTTCCTCGAGAAGCTGACCAATGCCCAGGCTGGCATTATGTGGTACGACTTCTCCCAGGACGATACCAACAACTTCCGCCGCATCATCCGCGAGCAGACCGACGGCGCTGCTTCCATGGAAGTTCTGGGTTACTCTCCCAACTACGAGAACAACAAGTTCGGCAACTATCCCATGTTCCCGCCTGTTGAGGAAGGCACCATCGTTTACGGCGACGAGTGCGCTTCCGTTGGTTGGCAGGGCCACTTCATCACCACCAAGGCTGGTGACGAAGGCCAGCGTATTTTCGACATGTATTCTTACATGCTGTCCAAGGATGGCTCCATCAACATGATGTATGGCCCCGAGGGCGGTCTGTGGGAAGGCCTGGACGAGAATGGCAACCCCAACCTGAAGAAGCCCCAGTCCGAGATGACCTCTGACGAGCTGAACGCTGCCGGCGCTTGGTTCTGGGCTCAGCCCGCTCACTCCGACAACGTTGACTACACCAAGTTTGCTGTCAACGACAAGGAGAAGCCCGAGACCCGTAACTGGGTTGTGGACATCCAGGCTCATATGTGCTCTTTCGCCTATGACGGCGAGCCCATTGTTGGCCAGAAGTTCATGACCGACCAGACTCAGCGCCTGTCTGTTGCTATCGACTCCACTTCTGAGGTCGGTATTGCTCAGACTCAGCTGCAGGACGAGTTCAAGGCTCAGCTGCCCCAGATCATCATGGCCGAAGACGACGCTGCTTTCGATTCCCTGGTTGAGAACCTGCGCAGCTTCTGCGAGTCCACTGGTGCTGGCGTGCTGGAGGCCTATCAGACTCGTTACGATTACAACATCCAGGCTCAGGGCTTCAACGCCTATGATCCTGCTTACAACCTGTATCAGCAGTAATCCTGCCCTTACACCTTGTAGGGTTGTAACAACTGAATTGATCTAAAACAGGAGGCGGGCGCCGCAAGGCGTCCGCCTTCTTCTTTTATCTGCCCGGCCCCACAGGCCGGTTTTTGCTTTCCTACAGAACTTTTTGAGACGGCTGCTTTTGACTTTCGCCTACCTCTGACGAGGACGGGAGAGAGCCCTTGGCTCCCTCTGATGAGGGAGCTGTCAGCGCAGCTGACTGAGGGAGAGACAGTTTCACTGCCAAAAGGATAGGCCATCGCTTTCTTTCTCTCCCTCCGTCACGGCTTACGCCGTGCCACCTCCCTCATCAGAGGGAGGCAAAGTTCAAGAGAGACGGTACAGGGAAGGGAGAAAAAAGTGAAGAGTGAAGAGTACAAAAAGAAAAAAGCCGCCGACGCGGCTTTTTTCTTATTGGTGCCGGAAGCGGGGGTCGAACCCGCACGGTGTCGCCACCACTGGATTTTGAGTCCAGCACGTCTGCCAATTCCATCATTCCGGCATATCTGCTGCTTCACTGGGGAAACAGCAGTGCTATTATACGTCATCCCAGGGAAAAAATCAAGTTTTTTCTCGCAGAATGCGCAGGTCGTCGGCGGTACAGGGTTCCTGGCCGTAGCGGGCCTTTTCGTAAAGCCGGTGCAGCTCCGGGATGGTCAGTCCGGCGGCGGCCTCCAGCTCCTCCGGGGATTGCCAATGCTTCGGCTGATCCGGGGTAGCCTTCAGCACAGCCTTGCGGTACAGCCTCCGCACCTGGGCGTTGGGAGTGCGGTCCCAGATGGGGGGACGCCTGCGGTCCCGCTTTTCATGGGGGAGAGCCCCTTCATTGCGGTCCTCGTCCGATAAAAAGCGCACCTGATCCTGGCTGTCCGAAAAGGAGAACCGGAAATTCCGGATAAACTGATACAGCGCGGTGCCCAGCACCAAAACCGCAAAGCCGATGGCCACTACATACAGCAGATAGCTGACCCACTGGGGCATATGGAAGGTGTCCGTGGGGTCGGCCTGGGCCAGGATAGACTGGCCCGAGGCATCCATGTACTGCTGCTCCAGCTCCATGGCGGCCTCCTGCTTGCCCTTGTCGTAGCTGCTGAGGGTGTCCATTGTGACCCGGCCGGAGAAATTCCCGGCCAGGGGCAGCAGCAGGGCGCCGGCCAGCAGCACACCCGCCGCTACAGCGATACCCGCCGTCCGCTGAATTCGCCGGGCGGGAAGGCCGTGCATGTTTTGATTCAGCACCAGGTAATCGTCGATTTTCCTGAGGCCCAGGAAGGCCAGCAGCAAAAGGAGGTACACCACCGCCATGATCACGGAAAGGCGCTGGGCCTCCGGCCAGGCGTAAACCGCGCTGACCAGGAAAATCACCAAAAATACCACCAGAAAGCCCACATTTGGGGTCTCGAACAGGGCGGGACGGGTCTCCTCCGCCATGCGGGCGCGGATACGAAACACGTAGATCGGCACGGTGATCCCCGCGCCGATGGGGCTGCCCATCAGCAGCCAGGCCAGAGCCGCTGTTCCCAGCCCCGCCAGCAGCACCTGCCATATCTGCCGCAGATGCTTTACCGCAAAAAGGCTGACAGCCACCGGGATGGCAATGAGAAAGCCATGGAAGAAGGAGGGGATAATGGGGGTCAGGGGATGAAAGGCCTGGCAGACCGTTCCCAGCACCAGGCCGCAGTGAAGCCAGCCCATGAGCCGCATCGCTGCGGTTCTGGGATTGCTTCGGATCCATCGGGCGCAGCGGCCCGGCATTTCGCGTATCTTCATGATGTTCCCCTCCTGTCAGGCTTCCAGCCAAACGACGTCCATGTTTTTCGGGGCGGGGATCTCCTCGTGCTCCTCCCGATAGGGAATGGCCAGGACGCCCCGTCCCTTGCCCACGGCTTCGGAAAAAGCCTCGATCAGCTCATGGCGCTGGTTGTGGGTCACCAGCACCAGCAGCTCCTCCTCGCCGCCGGGATTTTTGGCCGGGGGAAAGCAGTCGGTGACCGGGGCAAGGCCGTTGTCCGCCTGGACACAGGCGAATTTCTTTTTCAGGTACAAGATATTGGAGGTGCCGGAAACGCTGTCCAGCCGCAGGGGCGCGCCGGTCTGCACGTCCATGCCGTTGCTGTACACTCCCAGCTCCACACCGGCCCGCAGCAGCCGCTCCCCCAGGGAGCAGGCCACCCGCACGCCGTATTCATTGAGCAGATCGGACTGCAAAAGGCCCTTTCCCTCCATGTCCAGCAGCAGGATCACCTTCTGGGACAGGGTGGATTCGTGAAGGTTTGTCAGCATCTCGCCGGTGCGGGCGGTGGCCTTCCAGTTGATGTATTTCATGGGGTCGCCCCGGGAATAGTCCCGGAGTCCCGCAAACTCAAAGGGATCGTCATAGACCTTTTTCCGGCTGAGCACCGCGCCCATGATCCGGGAAAAGGGGATCTGGATCTGCTGGGTGGGCACGGGCCGGGGCAGCACATAAAATTCCGTGTTCTGGGGGTGGGAGGCGATGTACTGCCGGGTGAGGAACAGGTCCTTGGCGGTCATCCCGCTTTCCGTAATGCGGAAAAAGCCTCTGCCCACGCATTTGAAATCCAGCGTGCGGGTGATCTGCTGCCGCACGGACAGGCTGAACACGTCCCGGCGGTAGGTGCGGTCGCTGACGGAGGTGTTCTGCCCCTGGGCAAATTGCAGGCGCTTGTCCATGTGGAAGTCGATCTCCACCACAGGCAGGGGAAGAAATTTGTCGTTGACGATCACCTCATTCAGTGCGGCCACGTCGTCCTCGATGGCATATTCCTGCTGAAAGGTCACCTTGCAGGAGACGCCCCGGTCCCAGAAGCGGTCGTAGAGAAAGCGAATGAGGAAAAAGAGAAGGACCAGCAAAAGCAAAATCACAAGGATGGTCATGTTACCTGCTCCAATCCTCCGTTGGGACTTCCACGGAGCGGAGCAGATCCTCCACCACCCGCTTTTGGGCCTCCACTGACGCCATGCCGCCGCTGACGGACAGACGGTGGGCCAGGGTGGGGACCGCCACGGCCTTTACGTCCTCCGGGGTGACAAAATCCCTGCCGCAGACCATGGCGTAGGCCTGGGCCACACGCAGCAGGGCCAGGGTGCCCCGGGGGCTGACGCCCAGCTCCACGCCCCGGAAGGAGCGGGAGGCCTGGGCCAGGCCGGCGATATATCCCAGCATGGTGCGGTTGACGAAAATCTGCCTGGCGGCCTTCTGGAGGGCGACGATGTCCTCCTTGCCGCAGACGCTCTCCAGGGTCTCCAGCGGCTCCGCGTCCCGGAAGCGCTCCAGAATGGAGATTTCCTGCTCTTTGGTGGGAGCCTCCATGGACAGGCGCATCAAAAAGCGGTCCAGCTGGGCTTCCGGCAGGGGATAGGTGCCCAGGGTCTCTACGGGGTTCTGGGTGGCGATGACAAAGAAGGGCGCCTCCAGCTTCCGGGTAACGCCGTCCACCGTGACCTGGCCCTCGGCCATGCATTCCAGCAGGCTGGACTGGGTTCTGGGCGTGGCGCGGTTGATCTCGTCCGCCAGCAGCAGATTGCAGAACACCGGGCCGGGGCTGAACACGAACTCGCCTTTTCGCTGGTCAAAAAAGTTCAGGCCGGTCACGTCGCTGGGCAGCAGATCGGGGGTGAACTGCACGCGGCCAAAGGCGCCGTTTATCGACTTGGCAAGGGATCGGGCAAGCACCGTTTTGCCCATGCCGGGCACGTCCTCGATGAGCACATGACCGCCCGCCAGCATGGCTGTCAGCAGCAGATCGATGGTCTGCTCCTGGCCGATCATGACCCGTTTGACATTTTCTTTGATCTGAAGGATTTTTTCATTCATCCCATACGCCTTCTTTCTGAAAAATGAAGAGTACTGCATTACGTTAAGATGTATAATGATTATAGCAAAAAGGTGGAAAAAGCGCAATAAAAGGACGGGTTGAAAACTGTTCGGCTATCCTACCTTACCCGCAGCTGCCAGAAGGCTACAGCTCCCGCGGCGGCCACGTTGAGGGAATCCACCTGGTGGGACATGGGGATGCGGACGGTAAAATCGCATTTGGCGATGGTTTCAGCGGCCAGGCCGTCTCCCTCCGTACCCAGCACAATGGCCAGCCGGGG
The DNA here is from genome assembly GCA_964600905.1 of uncultured Acutalibacter sp. Classification (GTDB taxonomy): domain Bacteria; phylum Bacillota; class Clostridia; order Oscillospirales; family Acutalibacteraceae; genus Acutalibacter. The sequence continues at coordinate 7,635 of CAZRLJ010000017.1, forward strand.
CTGGGAGAGGAGAAGGGGATCGTCGATGTCCACGGTATCGTTTCGCAGGGCCATGGCCACCGTCTGAAAACCCGAGGCGTGGAGCAGCGCCAGCCCCTTCTCCGGCCAATCCCCGGCGCTGTGGCCGATCCTGCCCCAGGGGACCTGAAAAACCGTGCCCATGCTGACCCGCACGGACCGGCGGTACAGGGGATCGCAGCAGGAGGGGGTCAGCAGCACGGCGTCCATATTCAGCGCGGCGGCAGAGCGGAAGATCGCCCCCAGGTTTGTGTGATCCACGATGTTTTCCAGCAGGGCCACCCGCCTGGCGTTTCGGAGCAGGTCCTCCGCACTGCGGGGGACAGGGCGTTTCATGGCGCACAGCACGCCCCGGGTCAGGGCATAGCCTGTCAGCCGGGCCAGCAGGGCTTCGTCTCCGGTGTAGAGAGGGACGTCCTCACCGCAGCGGGCAATGACCGCCGCGCCCTGGCCCTGGATATGGCGCTCCTCCATCAGCAGGGCCACAGGCTCGCAGCCCGCGTCCAGCGCCCGGTGGATGACCTTGGGGCTTTCCGCGATAAAGATCCCCTTTTCCGGCTCCAGGCGGGAGCGGAGCTGCACCTCGGTGAGCCTGGCAAAGAGATTCAGCCGGGGATCGGAAAAATCGGTGATATGGATGATCTGAGCCATAGAGACGCCTCCTTGTCTTTCATTCTTATGATACCATATTGTCCCCCAAAAGAAAAGCAGGCGGGAGACATGTCTCCCGCCTGAGCGTGTCGAAAAAGTTCTTGTAGCCGTTCTTAGCTCCCTCTGACGTGAGGGCGGGAGAGAGCCCTTAACAAAGCTGCATACACCGCCAAAAGTATAGGCCATCGCTTTCTCTCCCTCCGTCACGGCTTGCGCCGTGCCACCTCCCTCGTCAGAGGGAAGCAAAGGTCAAGTGCGCCTTTCCTAAAGGTTTATCGACAGACTGAGGCGGGAGACATGTCTCTCGCCTGCCGTTTCCCTTTGCAGAACCTATTTTGTGTGGATGGTAATGGAGGTGATCACAGGCTGTTCCTCCGCAGGGATCGTGCCGTTGTCGTCCGTAGGCTTGGCGTCGGCACAGACCTTGTCCACCACGTCCATGCCGTCGGTGACGTAGCCGAAGGCGGCGTATTGGCCATCCAGGAAGGTGGAATCCTCATGGACAATAAAGAACTGGGAGCTGGCGCTGTCATTGGCTTTGGAGCGGGCCATGGAGATGGCGCCCCGGGTGTGGGAAAGAGGATTCTCCACACCGTTGGCGGAAAACTCGCCCTTGATGGTCTTGCCGCTGCCGCCGGTCCCTGTGCCTTCGGGATCGCCGCCCTGCATCATAAAGCCGCTTATGATCCGGTGGAAGGTGAGCCCGTCATAAAAGCCCCTTTGGGCCAGCTCCACGAAATTCTTCACGGTTTCCGGGGCGGCTTTGCTGTCCAGCTCCACGGTGATGACGCCGTAATCCCGGACGTCGATCTCCGCGGTATAGACGGCATTCTCCGAGAAGACGGCGCTGGTCTCCTCGCTGACGGAAGAGGAACCGGAGTTGGGGGCAGTGGAGGGGGTTGTCCCGCGAACCAGCACGACTACCAGCACAACAATGACTGCCAGCACAACGCAGGCGCAGGCGGCAATAATGGCGTTTTTCCGCTGTTTAGCCTGCTTGATCGCCCTTTCCTCTGCCTTTTGCTGCATCTTTTCCTGAGACATTTTCTTTTTTGATGACGCCATAACAGTACCTCGCTTTTTTGCCCTGGGGGCATGATTCTACAAGATGTCCAGAAGCATTATAATATAATTTTGTTAAGCTGTAAAGGAACAGATTTTCCAGCCGTGGAAGAATTCTCTTTATTTTTGGGGGGCTTTCGTTTATAATAAAGGAAAGCGAAAGAATCTCTGCATAAATCGTCCAGGCGCACCTCAGCTTTCGCCAGAGATACCAAAATTCAGGAGGTCATTTCCAATGATGGAAGAATATGCCATCCCTCTTTCGGGCGTCATTCAAGAGCTTGATCTGCAGGAGCTGCACATGCCCTGCAAGGCGGAGGAGATACTGATCCACTCCCGGGACGTGACCCGGCCCGCCATGGAGTTGCATGGCTTTACCGATTATTTTGATCCGCACCGCATCAGCATTATTGGCCTTTCGGAAATGGCGCTGCTGAGCTCCATGGACCCGGAACGGGAGGCCAAGACCATCTGCGACTATTTTGCCCTGAAGCCTCCCGTGGTCATCGTGGCCCGGGGCTTGGAGGCTCCCCCCGCCATGATGGAGGCGGCCAGGACTTACGAGATCCCTCTGCTTTCTTCCAGAGAGTCCACCTCCAACGTGACGGCGGGCCTGGTCTCCTACCTCAATGTGGAGCTGGCTCCCCGCATCACCCGCCACGGCGTGCTGGTGGAGGTCTACGGCGAGGGCATTCTGCTGGTGGGCGACAGCGGCGTGGGAAAGAGCGAGACCGCCATTGAGCTGATCAAGCGGGGCCATCGGCTGATCGCCGACGACGCGGTGGAGATTCGCCGCACCTCCCGCAAGACCCTGGTGGGACAGGCTCCCGACAACATCCGCCATTTTGTGGAGCTGCGGGGTGTGGGTATCGTGAACGCCCGGCGTATTTTCGGCATGGGCTCCGTCAAGCTGACGGAGAAGATCGACCTTTGCATCAACCTGGAGATTTGGGACGGCACCAAGGTCTATGACCGGATGGGCATCGACAACGAATACACGGAAATTCTGGACATTCGGGTGCCTGTGGTGACCATCCCCGTCAAGCCCGGCCGGAACCTAGCCATTATCATTGAGGTGGCTGCCATGAACAACCGCCAGAAGAAGATGGGCTATAATCCGGCAAAGGAGCTGCTGTCCAGCCTGGGCATGGATACCAGCGACCTGGGTGCAAATGAGATCAAGAAGGATTTGGACAACATCTGAATGGTTATACATAGCTCTGCATATGGTGAGAGAGGGAGGAATGCCCATGGATTATACTGATTTTGACCGGGCCGTGAAGGAGCTGGGCTGCGCCTGCGTGCAGGATGAGCTTATGAGCCGCCATACCACCTTCCGCATCGGCGGGCCGGCAGACCGTTTCCTCACGGTGGAGAGCGTTCCGCAGCTGAAAAAGCTTCTCAGCCTGCTGGAAAGCGGCGGGATTCCCTGGATAGTGCTGGGCAACGGCTCCAATCTGCTGGTGTCAGACCGGGGGATCCGGGGCGTGGTGCTGAGCCTGGCCGGAGAATTCCGGCAGGTGGCGCTGCTGGCCGATGGACGGACGCTCCGGGCCGGAGGGGGAGCGCAGCTTGCCGCAGTATGCGCCTTTGCCAGAGACCGGGGGCTTTCCGGGCTGGAATTTGCCTGGGGCATTCCCGGTTCCGTAGGCGGTGGCGCGTATATGGACGCCGGAGCTTACGGTGGCGAGATGAAGGACGTGGTCCTGCGGGCAACTCACATGACTCCCGGCGGGGAGATCGTCACCCTGGAGAGGGAGGAGCTGGACTTTGGCTATCGCCGCAGCCGCTACACCGGAGGCAGGGATATTATCCTACAGGTGGAGCTGCTGCTGGAGCCGGGGGACATTTCCCAGATTTCTGCCAGGATGGAGGAGCTGATGGCCCGCCGGAAGGAGAAGCAGCCCTACGACATGCCCAGCGCGGGCAGCGTGTTCAAGCGCCCGCAAAATGGCTATGCCGCGGCCCTCATTGAGGAATGCGGCCTCAAGGGCCGCAGCGTAGGCGGGGCACAGGTCAGCCCCAAGCATTCCGGGTTTATTGTAAATACCGGCGGCGCGACCTGCGCCGATGTGCAAAAGCTGATCCGGCAGGTTCAGGAAACCGTGCTGGAAAAGACCGGCGTCGCCCTGGAGCCCGAGGTGCGGGTATGCGGGTGACCGAATAAAAAGAACGAGCGCCTCCCATTGGGGAAGCGCTCTATTTTATCTTTTACGCCAGTGTTAGGCGTTGGAGATGTCCCAGATCAGCTGCTCCACGTTCTCCTCCGTGGTGGCCCAGCTGGTGCAGATGCGGACAGCGGAGTGGCTGCCGTCCCTCTTTTCCCAGAAGGAAAAGAGATATTTTTCCTGGAGCTTCCCTAAAACCTCATCTGGGAAAACGAAAAACTGCTGGTTGGTGGGGGAGGACACATATTCCGGGAACCCTGCCCTCCGGCAGGCCTCGGCAATGCGGAAGGCCTGTTCATTGGCTTTTTTGCAGATCTCCGTATACAACCCGTCGGTAAACAGGGTCTTAAACTGGAGGCCCAGCAGACGGCCCTTGGCCAGCATCCCGCCATTCTGCTTGATGGCGTAGCGGAAATCCGGCTTGAGCTCGGGGCAGGTGATGACCACCGCCTCCCCCAGCAGAGCGCCGCACTTGGTGCCGCCAATGTAAAAGACGTCGCACAGCCGGGCCAGATCGGCCAGGGTCACGTCTGCGGCGGGAGAGGCGAGCCCGTAGCCCATGCGGGCGCCGTCGCAGAACAGGTACAGGTGGTATCGATCGCAGACGGCCCGGAGCGCTTCCAGCTCGGCCTTTGTGTACAGCGCGCCGTTTTCCGTGGGGTGGGAGATGTATACCATCTTAGGCTGGACTGTGTGGCCGTAGGGAGTGGTTTCCGCCCAATGCTCCGCGCAGAGGGCTTCCACCTGGGCGGCGTTCAGCTTGCCCTCGGCGCCGCAGGGGACCGGCAGCACCTTGTGGCCGGTGGCCTCCACCGCGCCGGTCTCGTGGACGTTGATGTGCCCTGTGACCGGGGAAATCACCCCTTGGTGGGGACGCAGAGCTGCCCGGATCACGGTGAAATTGGCCTGGGTGCCGCCCACCAGAAAATGAACGTCCGCCTCCGGGGCCTCACATGCCTCCCGGATCAGCTCTCTGGCGTGCTGGCAGTAGTGGTCTTCCCCATAGCCTACCGTCTGCTCCAGATTGGCGGTGGTCATGGCCGCCAGAATCTTGGGATGGCAGCCCTCCGTGTAATCGCAGTTAAAACAGATCATGCTTTTCATCCTTTTCCACTTTTCTTCCTGGTCATTTTATCATAATCATTGGGAAAAGACAATGGAAAAGGGCGAATCCAGCCACATTTTGGGGAGAGGTTGACATAATACCACATTTTCCGGTGGTTGTATGATTTTCTCCGGCAGGAGTGTTGACAAACCGGGGTGGTTCGTGTATAATCCATATCGTTGTAAAGAAAAAAGCTTTACAGGGAAAGAGAGGATGGGCCATGGCAAAGGATCTGAAGATCTCTTATCTGCTGGACTTTTACGGTGAGATGCTCACGGAGACCCAGCGGGAGATGGTGCAGGCCTATTATGACGACGACCTTTCCCTGGGAGAGATCGCCGCTGACCGGGACATTACCCGCCAGGGGGTCCGGGACGCCATCAAGCGGGCGGAGCAGCAGCTTTTCGACATGGAGGAAAAGCTGGGCCTGGCCAAGCGCTTTCAGAACGTGCAGGCCGCCCTTACCGCCATCTGCGACTGTGCCCTGAACATCCAGGAGCTCAACGCCCAGGGCAGCGGCTCGGAGAGCATCGATCAAAACGCCGCAAAAATTTTGGAAATGGCCCAGGAGATCGCGGAAAACTGAGACAGGCCCAGGATATGACAGAGAGAAGAGGTGAGTTCCATGGCATTTGAAGGATTGGCAGACAAGCTGAGCAACGCGTTCAAAAAGCTTCGCAGCAAGGGGAAGCTCAGCGAGGCAGATGTGAAGGAGGCCATGCGGGAGGTCCGCCTGGCGCTGCTGGAGGCCGACGTCAACTACAAGGTGGCCAAGGAATTCACCGGGAAAGTGACAGAGCGGGCCATTGGCGCGGAGGTCATGGAAAGCCTGACTCCGGCGCAGATGGTGATAAAAATCGTCAACGAGGAGCTGACCGCTCTCATGGGCGGCAGCGAGGAGCGCCTGAAGACCCCTGCCCACCCGCCCGCCGTCGTTATGATGTGCGGCCTGCAGGGCGCGGGTAAAACCACCCACGCGGCGAAGCTGGCCTTTCAGCTGAAAAGCCAGGGCCACAGGCCTTTGCTGGTGGCTGGGGACATCTACCGTCCGGCGGCTATCAAGCAGCTGCAGGTGGTGGGAGAACAGGCGGGAGCCCCCGTATTCGAGAAGGGCGCCCAGGATCCGGTCATCACTGCCCAGGAGGCCGTCAGGCACGCCAGGGATTACGGCAACGACTACGTGATCATCGATACTGCCGGCCGGCTTCAGATCGACGAGGAGCTGATGGAGGAGCTGCGGCGGATCAAGGATGCGGTAGAGCCTACGGACATTCTGCTGGTGGTGGATGCCATGACCGGCCAGGAGGCCGTGAACGTGGCCAAATCCTTTGACGATCTGCTGAACATCACCGGCGTGATCCTGACCAAGCTGGACGGCGATACCCGGGGCGGTGCGGCGCTTTCTGTAAAGGCCGTCACCGGAAAGCCCATCAAATATGCGGGCACCGGAGAAAAGCTGGGCGACCTGGAGGTCTTTCATCCCGACCGCATGGCAAGCCGTATTTTGGGCATGGGTGATGTGCTCACCCTGATCGAGGACGCCCAGGCAAGGCTGGACGAAAAGGCGGCGGCAAAAACAGCCGAGCGGCTGATGAACAACAAGCTGGACCTCAATGATATGCTGGAGCAGTTTCAGCAGGTGAAGAAGATGGGGCCCATCAAGGGGATCCTTTCCAAGCTTCCCGGCGTGGGAAACAAGCTGGACGACGTGGATATTGACGATAGGGTCATGGACCGCACGGCGGCCATTATCCTCTCCATGACTCCCTACGAGCGCTCTCATCCCGACGCCCTGGACGCCTCCCGGAAGCGGCGGATCGCCGCGGGCTGCGGCCAGAAGGTGGAGGATGTGAACCGGCTGCTCAACCAGTTCCGGCAGACCCAGAAGCTGATGAAGCAATTCGGCGGCAAGGGCAAAAAGCGGCGGATGCCTCCCATGGGCATGGGCGGTGGGTTCCCCGGTTTTTAAGCAAGGATAGTAGCCCGGGATACGGGTTTCACATATCACAGGAAGCTCAGATTTTTTCTGAGACTTCCTTACAAAACAATTTTTTATTGGAGGACATGAATCATGGCAGTAAAAATCAGACTGAGAAGAATGGGTGCAAAGAAATCTCCCTTCTACCGCATTGTGGTGGCGGATTCCCGCTTCCCCCGTGACGGACGTTTTATTGAGGAGATCGGCTATTACAACCCCATGCAGGAGCCCAGCGTGGTGAAGGTGGACCCCGAGAAGGCCAAGAAGTGGATGGCCAACGGCGCTCAGCCCACCGACACGGTGAAGGCACTGTTTAAGAAGCACGGCGTGATCGACTGATCCATTTGGTCGCTGCTTTTTTCGGGACAGGCCTAGCTGTGCCTCCGGCAGAAAAAGCGCACTGTATCAGGAAAGGAAAAAAGAATGAACATGCAGGAATTGTTGAAGGCCATCGCCTCCGGTCTGGTGGAAAGTCCCGACCAGGTGACGGTTACTGAGGAAGAGTCTGAAAGCGGCACCATCGTGTATCACCTCCACGTGGCGGAGGGCGACATGGGCCGGGTCATTGGCAAGCAGGGCAGGATCGCCCGGGCCATCCGCGTGGTCATGCGCGCTGCCGCCACCCGTGCCGACAAGAAGATCATGGTGGAAATCGACTGACTTTTCAAAAGGGCGCGGATTGCCGTGCCCTTTTATTTTTGGAGGGAAGGCTCGTGTTGAAGCAATATCTGGAGGCCGGGCAGATCGTCCGCACCCACGGGATCCAGGGAGAGCTGGTTCTGGAGCCCTGGGCGGATTCCGCCGAATTTCTCCGGCAGGTAAAGCGGTTCTGGTTTGATGAGGGAAAGTCCGACGCAGGGCTTCTGTCCTCACGGGTCCACAAGGGCCGCCTTCTGGTGACCCTGCGGGGCGTGGATTCTGTGGAGAAGGGGGACGCCCTGCGGGGAAGGGTGCTGTACCTGAACCGGGAGGACGTGAAGCTGAAGCCGGGACAGCATTTTTTGCAGGACCTGCTGGGCCTGAGGGCGGTGGACGCCAAAACGGGCCGGGAGTACGGCACTCTGGAGGAGGTGATCCCCACCGGGGCCAACGACGTCTACCGCATTGTGGACGGCGGAGGCAGGGAATACCTGTTTCCGGCGGTGAAGCATATGATCGGCAGGATCGCCTCTGAGGAAGGGGTTATCGAGCTGCTGCCCATTCCCGGCATTTTTGACGAAGACGAGGTGGAGGCCTGATGAGGATCGACGTGATGACCCTGTTTCCGGAGTTGTTTGAGCCGGTGCTGGATCACAGCATTGTGGGCCGGGCCAGGAAGAAGGGGGCTTTGCAGATCGTCTGCCACCAGCTGCGGGATTTTTCCCCGGATGAGCGGAACCGGAAGGTGGACGACACCCTGTTCGGCGGGGGAAAGGGGATGCTGCTGATGGCGGAGCCCTTTGCCCGGGGAATTGACGCTGTTTCCGAACATTTGGGGCAGCGGCCGCATATTCTTTATATGTCTCCCCGGGGCCCGGTGCTGACCCAGCAAAAGGCCCGGGAGCTGGCGGCCATGGAGGGCCTGTGCGTCCTCTGCGGCCACTACGAGGGGGTGGATCAGCGGCTGCTGGACGAGTATGAGGTGGAGGAGATCTCCATCGGGGATTACGTCCTCACCGGCGGCGAGCTTCCCGCCATGATCCTGATCGACGCGGTGAGCCGAATGCTCCCCGGCGTGCTGGCCGGCGAGGAATGCTTTACCGAGGAAAGCCATTTTTCCGGGCTGCTGGAATATCCCCAGTATACCCGGCCCGAGGTGTGGCGGGGCAGAGAGGTCCCGCCCGTGCTCCTCAGCGGTCACCATGAGAACATCAAAAGGTGGCGCAGGGAGGAATCCCTCCGGATCACAGCGGTTAATCGGCCGGACATGATGGAGCGGGCCAGGGCGGAGGGAAGGCTCACCCAGTCAGAGGAAAAACTTGTCGATGGGTGACCCGCACGTCTTGGGACTGCCGGGAGAGCCGCCACATCATCTGGGGAAACAGCTCCTTCCGGAATAACATATTAGGCAAAAAGTTTTCAACAACGTAAGCAAAATGCACAAAGCAACTGGACGGAAATTTTCACGGTATGTTCAGGAATCCGAAAATGATTTTGAATTGTTGACGGCGGCAAAAAAAATGATATAATGACCTTAAACGGCAAAACTTGAAAACCATTCAATCAATTTTTCAAATCATCTAGGAGAGTGAATCGTTATGTGCGCAAAGGAAGTTCTGGTTCAGAATCAGGTTGGCCTCCATGCCCGTCCCGCTACGTTTTTCATTCAGAAGGCCAACGAGTTCAAGGCCTCCATTTGGGTGGAAAAGGAAGAGAGAAGGGTCAACGCCAAGAGTTTGCTGGGCGTTCTGTCCCTGGGGATCGTGGGCGGCGTGAACATCCGCATTATCGCTGACGGCGCCGATGAGCAGCAGGCCGTGGACGCTCTGGTCGATTTGGTGAACTCCGGGTTCGCTGAGTAAGATTGAACGCAATTCAGAAAAGCGTGGCGGTGGCTGCGCTTTTTTCTGTTAAGAAGGGAGTTTTATGGCGGAGCAGGACGAAAAGAAGAAGGAGCTTCGGCGCAAGGCCATGAAGCTGCCTCTTTCTCCCGGCGTGTACATCATGCACAACAAGGCTGGGGAGATCATTTATATTGGCAAGGCCAAGGCCCTGAAAAACCGGGTCAGCCAGTATTTCGGCTCGGAGCGCAATCACGAGCTGAAGGTGCGCCGGATGGTGTCCAATGTGGACTGGTTTGAGTACCTTGTCACCGACAGCGAATTTGAGGCGCTGGTGCTGGAAAGCAGCCTGATCAAGCAGCACCAGCCCAAGTACAACATCCTTTTGAAGGACGACAAGGGCTACAGCTATATCCGGATTTCCCCAGGCGCCTGGCCCCGGATCACGGAGGCAAAGAAGATCGAGAACGACGGGGCAAAATACATCGGCCCCTATATGAGCTCCTGGTCCATCAAGCAGACCATTGATTCCGCCCTGAAAATTTTCAAGCTCCCGGACTGCAGCCGGAAATTTCCCCAGGATTTTGGAAAGGGGAGGCCCTGCCTCAACTACTATATCAAGCAGTGCTGCGCCCCCTGCCGGGGCAGGATCAGCGAGCAGGAGTACAACGAAGCCTTTCAGGAAGCCCTGGACTTCATCCGGGGCGGCAGCGCCACCTCTGTGAAGACCCTGACAGAGAAGATGGAGGAGGCCGCCGAAAACATGGAGTTTGAGCTGGCCGCCCGGCTGCGGGACAGGATCGGCGCCATCGAGAAGATGAAGGACCGCCAGAAAGTGGTGGCCAGCCGGGTGGAGGAGCAGGATGTGTTTGCCCTGGCCCAGGGGGAGGCCAATACCGCCTTTGAGGTATTCCGGTTCACCGGAGGCAAGCTCAGCGACCGGGAGAGCTTCCTGACAGAGGGCTGCCAGCCCGATGGGGAGGCCCGCTCGGAATTTCTGCGGCAGTATTATGCCATCCGGGACAGGATCCCACCGGTGATCACCGTAGACGGCCCTGTGGAGGACGAGGAGCTGATCGTCCGCTGGCTCACGGAGCGCCGGGGAAAAGGCGTGAAGCTGCTGCTGCCCCAGCGCGGGGATCAGCGCCAGCTGGTGGACATGTGCCGCTCCAACGCGGCGGAGAGCATTGCCCGGCACACGGGAAATTCCGGCCGGGACGCCTCGGCTCTGGACGAGCTTCGGCGGCTGCTGGGCCTGGAAAAGGTTCCCGCCTATATCGAATCCTACGATATTTCCAACCAGGGCGGCGCCGACAACGTGGCGGGCATGGTGGTGTTTGAAAATGGCCGTCCGCTGAAATCAGCCTACCGGAAGTTCAAGATCAAAACCGTATCCGGCCAGGACGACTACGGCTCCATGCGGGAGGTCATCCGCCGACGCTTTGAGGAGTACATGGCCTGTCAGGAAGCCGGAGACAGCGAGGGCTTCGGCCACATGCCGGACCTGATCCTGCTGGACGGCGGCAAGGGCCATGTGGCGGCAGTCCAGCCCCTGCTGGACGAAATGGGCATTGACGTGCCCCTGTTCGGCATGGTGAAGGACGACCGGCACCGGACCAGGGCCATTGCCATGACCGGCGGCGAGATCGCCATCAGCTCTACCCGCCGGGCCTTTACCCTGGTTTCCAGCATCCAGGATGAGGTCCACAGGTTCGCCATCGGGTACCACAGGCAGAGCCGGAAGAAGTCGGCCATCTCCTCTACGCTGACCTCTATTGAGGGGATCGGAGAGACCCGGGCAAAGGCGCTGATGCGGCATTTCAAGACCGTTACCGCCGTCAGCGAGGCGGACCTTCCGGAGCTGGAGGGCTGCCCCGGCATGACCAGGCCCGCCGCCTTACAGGTATACAAGTTTTTCCATGGGAAATAAAAAATTCAGCGAATAGTTGACATATTCCCTGAAAAATGAGATAATGTCGGAGATACAGATTTGGAGAATGCTATGCGTATCATCACCGGTTCCAAACGAGGGAAAAAGCTGACGGCCCCGGAGGGGATGCAGGTACGCCCCACCACCGACAAGGTGAAGGAGTCCCTGTTCAACATCCTCCAGTTTTCCATCGAGGGCAGAAGGTTCCTGGACCTGTTCGCCGGCTCCGGCCAGATCGGCCTGGAGGCGTTGAGCAGAGGGGCCGCCCGGTCGGTATTTGTGGATTCCTTCCGGGATTCCGTGCGGGTGGTGGAGCAGAACATCCGGGCTACCGGCTTTGAGGACCGGGCCCAGGTGGTGCATTCCGATTATGCTGTGTTCCTTCGGGGAACGGCGGAGCGCTTCGACATCGCCTTTCTGGACCCGCCCTATCTCACGGGGCTGCTGGAGAAGGCCCTGCCCTTGGTGGCGGAGCGGATGAATCCCGGCGGGATCATTGTCTGCGAGCATTCCAGAGAGGAAGAACTGCCGGAGCAGGCCGGAGGATTCCGCAAGAAAAAGGCATACCGCTATGGCAGGATTTCCCTGACCGCTTACGAAAGGGGCGGGGAGGACGACAGGAAGGAGAGGTCGGCATGAGGGTCGCCGTGTGTCCCGGCAGCTTTGACCCTGTGACCTTGGGACATTTGGACATTATCAGCCGGGCCGCCAGGATCTTCGACAAGGTTATTGTGGCGGTGCCCATCAACCCGCTGAAGAACGCCAGCTTTTCTGTGGAGGAGCGGATGGCGCTGCTGCAGGCCGTCATTGAGCATGAGAAGCTGCAAAACGTGGAAGTGGACAAGGTTCACGGCCTTTTGGCGGATTACGCCAGGGAGCGAAACGCCATGACCATCGTGAAAGGGCTTCGGGCCGTGTCGGATTTTGAGTACGAATTTCAGCAGGCCCTGACCAACAAGAGCCTGAATCCGGAGCTGGAGACCATGTTCCTTCCCACCAGCGCCGAGCATATGTTTTTGAGCTCCAGCGTGGTGAAGCAGGTGGCGGGCTTCGGGGGAGACATCTCCCATTTTGTGCCCCCCTGTGTGCTGAACACCATTGCCGATCGGCTGTGCAAAATCAGTCGTGATTGAGGGGGCCGCCTCAAAACGGCCCTTAGGTCACTGGCTTTTCCATATATCCATTACTTTGCAAGAAGTCCAATTTTGAAAGGAACGGGTTTATATGAGCGACAATCAGGCTACCATTGAGGGCCTCATCGACGAATTGTACGACGAGCTGGAAAAGGGCTGGAAAATGCCTCTTTCTGCCGGAAAGATTTTCGTGGATGGGGAGGAGATCCGCCAGATTCTGGACGATCTCAAGGAGGAAATTCCCACGGAGGTCATGAAGGCCAGGGCAATCGTGGCAGACCGTGCTCAGATCATTGACGAGGCCCACCGGGAGGCGGATACCATCGTCCGGGTGGCCCAGGAGAAGGCCGACGCCCTGGTGGAGCAGGAGGAGATCGTGCGCCAGGCGCAAGCCCGGGCCAACGAGCTGCTGGCTCAGGCCCAGGCCAAGTTTAAGGAAATGCGCAAGGCCAGCAACGATTATGTGGACGACCTGATGCGTCGGACGGACGAATCCCTTTCCGAGAACCTGGCGGAGCTGCGCAAGACCAGGCAGAACATCAAGTCCTCTCAGCGCAATGCACAAATCTGACCTTAATATTTTGTAAAGCACTCATAAATTATTTTTAGACAAGGGATTCCCCTCACAACATGTTGTGAGGGGAATTTTTGTTTGGGCTAAATCTGTTCGAACATAGATTCTATGCGGGTTTCGGGCTTCTTTTTTTCATTTTTCCTGTTGATTTTATGGCGGCGATGTTCTATAATAGTGCTGTCAAGTGGTGAATAGTGGGTTAAAGTTCCATGAAGTGGTGGAAAAGTGGGTGGAAAATGTGGAAACCGCCATTCATTCCCTGAAGCACCCTGACAGAATCCAACAGAAAGGACAGCGCTATTATGTTGATCGGCGAATTTCAACATAATATGGACCTGAAGGGCCGGGTGACCATGCCCTCCAAGTTCCGGGAAGACCTGGGCGACCGGTTCTATGTCAGCAAGGGTCTGGACGGCTGTCTTTTCGTGCAGTCTGCGGAGCAGTGGGAGAAGCTGGTGCAGAAGATCACCGCCATTCCCATCTCCAAGGGCAGAGGCATCCAGCGCCATTTCTTCTCCGGAGCCACGGAGGTGGAGCCGGACAAGCAGGGACGCATCCTGATCCCCCAAAGCCTGCGGGAGTACGCCGGGCTGGATAAGGACGTGACCGTCATCGGCGGCGCCAACCGAGCCGAAATTTGGGATACCGGCCGCTGGAACGAGTACCTGGCCAGCCAGACCGACGAAGCCGTGGAGGCGTCCATGGATATGCTGGACTTCTAAGCCATGGAGTATTGTCACAAGCCTGTACTGTTTCGGGAGACCATAGATTCCCTGAATATCCGTCCTGACGGCGTCTATATCGACGGCACCGCGGGGGGCGGAGGCCACTCCGAGGCCATTCTTCAAGGGCTCACCACCGGGAGGCTCCTCTCCATTGACCAGGACCCGGACGCCATCCGGGCGGCGGGTAATCGGCTGGCGAAATATCCCGGCTCCACCGTGATCCGGGGAAATTTCAGCCAAATGCGGGAGCTGGCGGCAGAGCAGGGGGTGGAGGCCGCGGACGGTGTGCTGCTGGACATCGGCGTTTCCTCCTATCAGCTGGATTCGCCGGAGCGTGGGTTCTCCTATCATCACGACGCGCCGCTGGACATGCGCATGAGCCAGGAAGGAACCACTGCGGCGGAGCTGGTGAACAGTCTGTCCCAGCAGGAGCTGCGGGACGTGATCCTCCGGTATGGGGAGGACAAAAACGCAAGCAGGATCGCAAGCGGCATCTGCCGGGCCAGGGAGGGGTCTCCCATCACCACCACCGGACAGCTTGCCGAGATCATAAAGGAGTCCGTGCCCGCCGCTGTCAGACGGGAGCAGGGACATCCGGCAAGGAAGACCTTTCAGGCGCTGCGAATCGCCGTCAACGGCGAGCTGGACAGGCTCCGGGAAGGGCTGGAGGCGGGGTTTTCCCTGTTAAAGCCCGGCGGAAGGCTGGCGGTGATCACGTTCCATTCTCTGGAGGATCGCATCGTCAAGCGGCAGATGAACGACTGGTGCCAGGGCTGTATCTGCCCTAAGGATTTCCCGGTGTGCGTCTGCGGCAGAAAGCCCCAGGGCGAGCTGGTCTACAAAAGGGGACTGGCTCCGTCGGAGGAGGAAATCGCGGAGAATCCCAGGGCCCGGAGCGCAAGGCTGCGGGTGATCGAAAAGCTGTAAATCAGGAAAGCGCCAAAAGGGCGCCATTGCAATAGAGGCGGGCGGAGATCGCCTGCCGTTGAAAAAGCTGAAATGTCCCGCGGGGGAGCGGGGCGCCGCTAACAAGCGGCGCGGCCGGACTGCATCGGAGCCGCTCCCCAGGGACGGCCAAAAGACAAAGGAGGAGTTTCCCATGGCCGGACGTGCGCAAGCCTATGATTTCTCGCTGTTTGAAGCGAATTACGACAATACGGTCCCGGTAAGAGAGCCCCGGCGGGAACAGCCGGTAAGAAAGCCCCGGGAAAATGTGGTGGAGCTTCCCCAAAAGGAGCTGGAGCGCAATGCCCGGCCCAAGCTGCGTCCCCTCCGGGCAGTGATCGCCGTGGCTGCGTTCTGCGGCTTCCTGGCCCTTGCGGCGACCATGGTGTACAGCCAGGAGCAGTTGGCCGTGCTCACCGAGCAGATCAATTCCGCCACCCAGCAGCTGGAAGAAAGCCAGAGCCTGGAGGTCCAGCTGAATATGCAGGCGGCCCAGAAGATGAACGGCTCTCAGGTGGAAAATTACGCCGTAAGCCAACTGGGCATGAGCAAGATCACCAGCGGCCAGGTCACCTATGTGAACGTGGCGCAGCAGGACAAGGGCACCGTGGTGCGCAGCACCGATGGCGGCTCCCCGCTGGACAAGGTGCTGTCCGCCATCCGAAGGCTGTTTGCCGAATAGGCCGGTTAAGGAGGGCAGCCCGTCATAGGAAGCGCCTCTCCCGAATATGATGGAATGGCGGCGCAGAGCTTGAAAGAGAGCCAAGAGGAATCTTGACTCTCGTTTTGCTACTTCATTTGATATGAAAGATGCATGGCGCGAAATCCTCCCTGTGCAGGTGCGCGGAGGATTTTGCCCTGCCTGTGGGACAGTGATTGTATGGCCAAGGGCACCAAGGAAAAACTGAATACGAAAGCCAAAGTCCTGGCCGGGGCCCTGATCTTTGCGGGCTTCGGCCTGGTGGTGCTGAATCTGGTTCGATGGCAGTTTATCCGGGGCGAGGAGCTAAGCGCCCGGGCCATGGAGCAGAGCCTGCAAAGCACTTCTCTTTCCGCCAAGCGGGGAACGATCTACGACGCCACCGGCACGAAGGTGCTGGCGCAGAGCGCCAGTGTGTGGACGGTGGTGCTGGAGCCCCACTATTTCTCCGAGGACGACATGGAGGGGAAACGCCGCCTGGTGGCCCAGGGGCTTGCGCGGATCCTGGAAATGGATGAGGAGGACATTTACGAGCGCTGCGGCGTGGCAAGCTCTTACTACGATGTGCTCAAGCGAAAGATCGAGACCGATACCCGGGATGAGATCAATGACTTCCTTTCGGAAAATGAGATCGGCGGCGGCGTGCGGATGATCGAGGACTACAAGCGCTACTACCCCTACGGCACCGTGGCCTCCAATGTGCTGGGCTTTACCGGGTCCGATTCCCAGGGCCTGGATGGGCTGGAGGCCTATTACGACAAGGAACTCAGCGGCACCTCAGGACGCCTGGTGGCCTCCAAGAACGCCGTGGGTACGGATATGCCCTTTGAGCATGAGCAGCGGATCGCCGCCGAGGACGGCCACGACCTGGTGCTTACTATTGACGAGACCGTGCAGAGCATTCTGGAAAAGTATCTTGCCGAGGGCATCGAAAAGTACAAAATCAAAAACGGCGGCGTGGCCATTATGATGGACGTGAAGACCGGCGCGGTCAAGGGCCTTGCCACCCATCCCAATTATGACCCCAACGATCCCTTCACCATCCGGGACGAGGGCATGGTGGAGGAGATCGCGGCGCTGCCAGAGGAGGAGCAGGCGCAGGCGGAGACCGACGCCTTGTACCGCCAGTGGCGGAACAAGGCAGTGAGCGATACCTACATTCCCGGTTCTGTTTTTAAGATGTGTACCGGCGCCATGGGCCTTGAGGAGGGCGTGATCTCCGAGACCTCCTCTTACACCTGTACCGGCAGCTTCAAACTGGCCGGCGTGGATGAACCCATTCACTGCTGGAAGCACGCAGGCCATGGAACAGAGAGCTTCCGGGAGGGCCTGTACAATTCCTGCAATCCCTGGTTTATGCACCTGGGCGAAATGCTGGGAGCGGAGACCTTCTGCAAATACCGGGAGGCCTTCGGCTTTACGGAGGACACGGGCATCGACCTGCCCGGAGAATCCGACACGATTTACCACGAGCTGGCGGAGATGGGCCCCACCGACCTGGTGGTGGAATCCTTCGGCCAGAACTTTACGGTAACGCCGGTACAGATGCTCACCGCCTGCTGCGCCATCGCCAACGGGGGCTATCTGGTAAAGCCCCATGTGGTGGACCGCATCATCGACAGCGAGGGGAACATTGTAAAAACCGCCGATACCGACTACCGGCGGCAGGTGATCTCCAACGAGACTTCCCAGATCATCACCTCCATTCTTTACGATAACGCCAGCACCCCTAATATCGGCACGGCCAAGGGCGGCTATGTGAGCGGATACCGGATCTGCGGCAAGACCGGGACCTCAGAAAAGATCGACAAGTACAACGCGGATATTTTGCTGGACCCCAACGCCACCAAAGATTATATCGCCTCCTACTGCGGCTTTGCGCCGGTGGAGGATCCCCAATATGCGCTGCTGGTGTTCTTTGACGAGCCGGATTATCTCAATAACGGCAACTTAAACGGCGGCAACGCCATAGCCGGGCCCATCTTCGCCAAGATCATGGGGGAGGCCCTGCCCTACCTGGGCGTAGAGGCAAAGTACACCGACGCGGAAATGGCAGAGCTGGATTTGACCTCTCCCTCCGTGGTGGGTATGACCTTGAATGAGGCTTATGCAGAACTGGAGTCCATGGGCCTTTCCTACAGCGTAATCGGCGACGAGGAAGACGGCGAGGCCCTGGTGACCGAGCAGATCCCTGAAAGCGGCATGGCAGTGCCCAGAGACGGCAAGGTGGTGCTGTACACCACAGGCTATGATGAAACCGAGGCTATGGTAGAGGTTCCGGACTTTGTGGGGATGGACCTGACCAATGCCAACTACCTGGCCTTGATCAATGAATTGCAGGTCACGGTGACAGGCTCCGCTGCGGCCACCGGCGTAGTCAGCATTCAGGATATTCCCGCCGGGGAACAGGTGAAGCAGGGCACGGTGATCACCCTGACCTTTGCGGATAATATGAATACAGACGTGTACGTTTCCGAGTAGGTGCGATCATCAGAACGGCATATCAGATGTGGAAAGAGGAGAGGATCAGATGAACAGTATCCTGTTTTTGACTGCGGCCCTGGTGGCTTTTGGGGTTACGGCCCTGCTGGGGAGATGGATGATTCCATTTCTGCACAAGCTGCATTTTGGGCAGACGATCCGAGAGATCGGTCCCAGCTGGCACAAGAACAAGCAGGGAACGCCCACCATGGGAGGCCTGATGTTCATCATAGGCATCGTGGCGGCGGTATGCGTCTGCGTGCCGGTGTTTTACCGGCTGGGGGTCCATGAGACCGCCCTGATGACCGCAAAGCTCTTGGCCGGGCTGGGCATGGCCCTGGCCTTTGGGGCCATCGGCTTTATGGATGACTACATCAGCGTGATCAAAAAGAGAAATTTGGGACTGACGGAGAAGCAGAAGCTGGTGCTGCAATTTGCCGTGGCCGCCGCCTATCTGGGTTCCCTGGCTTTGGCCGGGGGAAACACAGCCACCACCATTCCCTTTGTGGGGCGGATCGACCTGGGCTGGGCATACTACCTTCTGGCGGCACCGCTGCTGGTGGGCCTGACAAATGCGGTGAATTTCACCGATGGCGTAGACGGCCTGAACACCACGGTGAGCTTTTTTGCCTTTCTGGCGCTGGGGCTCTGTGCCGGGCTGCGCTCCATGATCGGCATGTCCGCCCTGGCACTGGCCGCTGCCGGGGGCTGCATTGGCTTCCTGATCTGGAATTTCCACCCCGCCAAGGTGTTTATGGGAGATACCGGCTCCCTGTTTCTGGGGGGCATGGTGGGCGCCCTGGCCTTTGGCATCGATATGCCCATTTTGCTTCTACCCATTGGGATCATCTACTGGGCGGAGATACTGTCCGTGGTTTTGCAGGTCTCCTATTTTAAGGCCACCCATGGCAAGCGGCTGTTTAAGATGTCCCCGATCCATCATCATTTTGAGATATGCGGTTGGTCGGAGGTGAAAATCTGCGGGGTGTTTGGTCTGGTCACGCTGCTGGGCGGCGCTGTGGCGGTGCTCTGTGTGATCTACGGATAGGTTTTGAAATTGTGATTTTTCTCTGCTGAAATGCAGATTATTGCACACACTAAGAGGAGAAGGGAGGAAAGTGCATGGCGGCTGAAGGAAGAACTGCCCGGGGACTGCGGCGCATCCCGCAGTATGTTCCCCCGGAGGATGAACGGAATCAGCCCAGGCCCAGCCGGGAGGAGCGGCAGAAGCGCAAGCAGATCAAGCGCAGCCTGTTTTCTCTGGGCAGGGGGCTGGACATGCCGCTGTTCGTCTTTATTATGGTGCTGTTGGCCATCGGCCTGGTGATGCTCTTTTCCGCCAGCTACGCCTCCGGCTACTATTACGATGGCAGCAGCTATTATTATATTAAGCGCCAGGGCGGCTTTGCGATTGCCGGCGTCGTTGCCATGCTGCTGATTTCCACCTTTGACTATCACCGGTTCCACCGTCTGGCCTATTTTATCTACATTTTCTCCATTGTCCTCCTGGCACTGATCCTGGTCTTCAAGGCGCTGGGCCTGAGGAAGCTTGCCCCGCCCCAGTACGACGCCTATCGCTGGCTCCAGTTTGGGCCCATCCGTTTTCAGCCCTCCGAGGTGGCAAAGTTTGCCGTGATCCTGCTGTGCGCTCATTATATCTCCCAGCATTTCAGGGAGATGGGGGACATCCGCCACGGCGTCCTGCCCTGTGTGCTCTTTTTGGGGCTCCCCGTGCTGCTGATCTATCCGGAAAACCATCTGTCGGCCATGCTGATTGTGGCGGCCCTGGGCGCCATCCTTATGTTTGTGGGCGGGACAAAATACCGCTACCTGACAATTCTGGGAATTTTGGCCGGCGTTGTGCTGTACCTGAAGCTTTCCGGCGGCGACAGCTACCAGGCCGGACGTGTGGACGGCTGGCTGGATCCCTTTAATCCCGAGACCATGGCGAATGAGACCTATCAGATCGTCCAGTCCCTGTACGCCATCGGCTCCGGCGGACTGCTGGGCGTGGGGCTGGGACAGTCCCGGCAAAAGTATCTGTACCTGCCGGAACCTCAGAACGACTTCATTTTCGCCATTGTCTGCGAGGAACTGGGCTTTGTGGGAGCACTGGTGGTGATCATCCTGTTCAGCCTTTTGATCTGGCGCGGCATGTATGTGGCCCTTCACGCCCAGGACAGATTCGGCACCCTGCTGGGCCTGGGGATCATTTTCCAGGTGGGCCTGCAGGCTGTGCTGAATATCTGCGTGGTGACGAACACCATCCCCAATACCGGTATCAGCCTGCCCTTCTTCAGCTACGGGGGCACGTCGCTCCTGATGCTGCTGGGGGAAATGGGCGTGCTGCTGAACATCTCCCGCAGCGCCAGTGTGGAAAAAACTTAGGGAATCTCTCAATAAACCCTCCGGGCGCAGCTCGGCGGCCGGTCTGACCTGGCCGATTGATTCAGAGATTTCCTTAGATGAGGTGAATGAAAATGCGCGTACTCTTTACCGGGGGCGGAACCGCCGGGCATATCAATCCCGCTCTGGCAGCCGCCGGATATTTGAAGCAGAAGGAGCCGGACGCCGAGATCCTCTATGTGGGGAACCAGGGCGGCATGGAGGAACGGCTGGTAGCACAGGCCGGATACCCCATCAAAACCGTCCATATCTCCGGCTTCCAGCGGAAGCTGACCCCGAAAAACCTGGTGCGCAATGCTCAGACGGTGGTGCGGGTGTTTACCGCCACCGCCGAGGCCAAGCGGATCATCCGGGAATTTCAGCCCGATGTATGCGTGGGTACCGGAGGCTATGTCAGCGGCCCGGTGATCCGGGAGGCGGCCAAGCTGGGGGTCCCCTGCGTCGTCCATGAGTCCAACGCCTATCCCGGCGTCACCATCAAGATGCTGGCAAAGCATGTCAACACCGTGATGCTTGCCGTACCGGAGGCCGCGAAATATCTGGACCCCTCCGTCAATTACACGGTCACCGGGAACCCGGTGCGGGGAGAGGTGCTGGCGGCGGAGCGGGAAGAATCCCGGAAGGCCCTTGGGCTGGACGAGCGTCCCGTGGTGCTGTCCTTTGGCGGCAGCCTGGGAGCTTCCGCCTTAAACCGGGCCGTGGCCTGGATGCTGGCCGAAAGCGCCAAAGAGGGGAAATATCAACATATCCACGGCTACGGCCGCCACGATGAAAAATTCCTGGACGAGTGCCGGGAGTACGGCCTGGAGCTTGAGAAGAATCCGCAGATCCGCCTGCTGGAATACATTGACAACATGCCCCAGTGCCTGTCCGCCGCCGATCTTGTCATCGGCAGGGCCGGGTCCATGACCTTGACGGAGATCGAAGCCAAGTCCAAGGCCTCCATTTTGATCCCCTCGCCCAATGTGGCGGAGAACCACCAGTTCCACAACGCCATGGCCCTGGTGAACCGGGGCGCGGCGGAGATCATCGAGGAAAAGGACCTGACCGGGGAGAGCCTGTGGAGGAAGGTGGAGAAGATCCTCTCCGATCCGGACCGCCTCCGCTCCCTGGGGGAAAATGCCGGAAAGATGGAAATTTTGGACGCCAACGACCGGATCTACCG
>CAZRLJ010000018.1:0-28515 GCA_964600905.1 uncultured Acutalibacter sp.
GATACCATTTACGCCGAGGGGCAGCGCCGGTACATGGAGAGCCTTTCCTCCTATGCCCGGATGTTCCTGGGCCAGATGGAAAAGCCGGACGTGGACATGATCGACGGCCTGTCTCCGGCCATTTCCATCGACCAGAAGACCACCTCCAAGAACCCCCGCTCCACCGTGGGCACCGTGACGGAGATTTACGATTATCTCCGTCTGCTCTATGCCCGTATTGGCATTCCCCACTGCCCCATCTGCGGCCGGGAGATCAAGCAGCAGACGGTGGACCAGATCGTGGACCAGGTGCTGGCCCTGCCGGAAAAGAGCCGCATCCAGGTGCTGGCGCCCACGGTCCGGGGCCGGAAGGGGGAGCATCAGAAGGAATTTGAATCTGCCAGGCGGTCCGGCTTTGTCCGCGCCCGGGTGGACGGCCTGATTTATGACCTGAACGAGACCATCTCACTGGAAAAGAATAAGAAGCACACCATCGAGATCGTGGTGGACCGTCTGGCGGTGAATTTGGGCATCCGCTCCCGGCTGGCGGATTCCATCGAAGTGGCGGCGGGGCTTTCCGGCGGCATGGTGGTGATCAGCGTAGAGGGGGGCGAGGACATTACCTTCTCCCAGAATTATGCCTGCCCAGAGCACGGCGTCAGTATTGACGAGCTGGCCCCCCGGATGTTTTCCTTTAACAACCCCTTCGGCGCCTGCAAAAAGTGCACCGGCCTGGGCGTGTTCATGAAAATCGACCCAGACCTGATCATTCCAGACAGGCGGCTTTCCATCAACGAGGGCGCTATTCGGGCCAGCGGCTGGACCATGGGGGAGAACACCATCGCCGCCATGTATATGAAGGGCCTGGCGGAGCATTACAAGTTCTCTCTGGATACCCCGGTGGCTCAGCTGCCGGAGGAGATCGTGGAGGTCCTGCTTTACGGTACAAAGGGGGAGAAGATCACCCTGCACCGGGAAAGCGAGTACGGAAGCGGTTCCTACAAGGCGGAATTCGAGGGCGTGATCACCAACCTGGAGCGCCGGTATCGGGAGACCTCCTCCAGCTGGATGAAGGAGGAGATCGAGACCTGCATGAGCGAGGTGCCCTGCGACGAGTGTCACGGCAAGCGGCTTTCCAAGGAGAGCCTGGCCGTGACCGTGGGTGGAAAAAATATCAGCGATTTCTGCGATATGTCCGTGACGGAGGCCCTGGAATTCATCGAGCAGATGGAGCTGACGGAGCGGGAGCGGATGATCGCCGCCATGATCCTCAAGGAGATCAAGGCCAGGCTGGGATTTTTGCAGAGCGTGGGCCTGGAATACCTGACCCTCAGCCGTTCCTCCGGCACCCTGTCCGGCGGCGAAAGTCAGCGGATCAGGCTGGCCACCCAGATCGGCTCCTCCCTGATGGGGGTGCTGTATATCCTGGACGAGCCCAGCATCGGCCTGCACCAGCGGGACAACGAAAAGCTGCTGGGGACCTTGAAGCGCCTGCGGGATCTGGGGAACACCGTCATAGTGGTGGAACACGATGAGGATACCATGCGGGCGGCGGATTATCTGGTGGACGTGGGCCCCGGCGCCGGGTCTCATGGCGGCGAGATCGTGTATGAGGGCCCGGTGGAGGGCGTCATGAGCTGCAAGGGCTCGGTGACCGGCGATTATCTCAGCGGCCGGAAGCAGGTCCCCGTACCGGAGAAGCGCCGGAAGGGCAGCGGCAATTTCCTGGAGATCAGGGGCGCGGCCCAGAACAACCTGAAAAATATCAACGTCAAGATCCCTCTGGGGGAATTCGTCTGTATCACCGGCGTGTCGGGGTCAGGCAAATCCTCCCTGATCAACGAGATTTTATACAAGCGGCTGGCCTCTGAGCTGAACCGGGCCCATACCCATGCAGGCAAGCATGAGGCCATTCTGGGCATGGAAAACCTGGACAAGGTGATCCAGATCGATCAGTCGCCCATCGGCCGCACCCCCCGATCCAACCCGGCCACCTATACCGGCCTGTTTACGGATATCCGGGAGCTGTTTGCCAGCACCCAGGACGCCAAGATGCGGGGCTACAACGCTTCCCGGTTCTCCTTCAACGTGAAGGGAGGCCGCTGCGAGGCCTGCCAGGGCGACGGAATCATCTGTATTGAAATGCACTTTCTCCCCGATGTATACGTGCCATGCGACGTGTGCAAGGGCCATCGGTACAATCGGGAAACGCTGGAAGTGAAGTACAAGGGGAAGAGCATTTACGATGTGCTGGAAATGACCACCGAGGAAGCACTGGACTTTTTCCGGGACATCCCCAGGCTGGCCCGGAAGCTGGAAACCCTGGTGGATGTGGGCCTGGGCTATGTGAAGGTGGGCCAGCCCGCCACCACTCTGTCCGGCGGCGAGGCCCAGCGGGTCAAGCTGGCCACCGAGCTGTCCCGGCGCTCCACGGGCCGCACTATCTACATTCTGGACGAGCCCACCACGGGGCTGCATATCGCCGATGTGCACAAGCTCATTGAGGTGCTGCAAAAGCTGGTGGATTCCGGCAACACGGTGGTGGTCATCGAGCACAATATGGACCTAATCAAGACCGCGGACCATATCATTGACCTGGGGCCGGAGGGCGGCAACCGGGGCGGCGAGATCGTGGCCCAGGGTACCCCGGAGCAGGTGGCCAAGGTGAAGGGCTCCTATACAGGCCAGTACCTGGCGGGGCTTTTGAAGAAAGACAAATAGGCGGTGACCTGGGGCCTCCGGATGAAAATTTCGCCGGAGGCTTTCCCGTTTCTTTTGGCGGCGCCGTTCAAATGTTTACATTGTGTTCAACATCTTTCCGCCGGAATGCGATAAAATAAGCACCATGAAGGCAGGAGATCGAGTATGTTTGGGTATGTGCGGCCTTTCCAATCAGAGCTGCGGGTGCGGGAGCACCAGCAGTACAAAGCTGTTTACTGCGAGCTGTGCCGCCGGATGGGAAAGAGCTACGGCTGGCTTTCCCGTTTCTCCCTGAGCTACGACTGCGCCTTTTACGCCATGCTGGCGCTGGCTGTTTCCGGGGCCAAGGTTTCCCTGCATGAGGGGAAATGTGTGGTAAATCCCCTGAAAAAATGCAGTTATATTGAGTCCGCCGGGGAAGAATATGAAAAGGCGGCGGCCCTTTCCGTGCTGCTTACCTATCACAAGCTGCGGGACGACAGAGACGACGAGGGCTTTTGGAAGTCTCTGGGCTGCCGGATCCTGCTGCCCTTTGTTTCCCGCAAGGCAAAAAGGGCGGCGGCGCGGTACCCCTTTCTGGCGGAAGCCGCTGGGCAGGCCATGGAAGACCAGCAGGCGGCGGAGAAGGAGCGGTCCGGTGTGGACGCCTGTGCGGAGCCCACTGCGGCGCTGCTGGCTGGGGTGTTCCGGGAGCTGGGCGGCTGCGATCCCGGCCAGTGCGCGGCGCTGGAGCGCTTCGGCTACTTTCTAGGACGCTGGGTCTATCTGATGGACGCCGCCGACGATCTGGCGGAGGATATGAAGGAGGGTTCCTTCAATCCCATGATCGCCCGGCTGGGTCTGGAGGGAAAGAAAGAGCTGTCTCCCGAGGAGCGCCGTCTGGCGGACGAGACCTGCAATGAGGCGCTCAACGCCACCCTGTCCCAGATGATCCCGGCCATGAATCTCATTGAGATGGCCAATTTTGGCCCCATTATTGAGAACGTGGTGAAGCAGGGCCTGCCGGAAATGCAGCGGGAGATTTTGTTTCTCCACGTAAAGGAAAAGCGAAAAGGAAACAAGCTGTAAAGGCTTTTCAAAATAGATAGATTTACCGTGGGAATCGTGAAGCGGAAGCGGAAGAAGAGAGGAAAGAGAATGAGCATGAAGGATCCGTATCAGGTATTGGGAGTTTCTCCCTCTGCCACCGATGAGGAAATTAAAGACGCGTACCGGACCCTGGCGAAGAAGTATCATCCGGACCAGTACGCCGAAAGCCCTCTGAAGGACCTGGCGGACGAGAAGATGAAGGAGATCAACGAAGCCTATGACGAAGTCACCGCCCAGCGCAAGGCGGGGAGCCGCCAGAACACTTACAGCGGCGGCTACAATCCGGTGGGCAGCCGGGGAGACTCCGGCTTCAACGACGTCCGCAGCCTCATTATGGCCGGAAGGATCGCCGACGCGGAGCAGATCCTCAACGGCGTTCCTGCGGAGCGGCGCAACGCCGAATGGTATTTCCTCAAGGGCTCTGTTCTGTACCGCCGGGGCTGGCTGGAGGAGGCTAAGGATCACTTTTCCCGGGCCTGCCAGATGGATCCTGGCAACGGGGAATACAGCGCCGCCCTGAACCAAGCCATGAACCAGGGGCGGGGCGTCTACGGCGGCTACAACCCGTCCGGTGGAATGAACGCAGGCGGGTGCAATACCTGCGACCTGTGCAGCAGCCTTATGGTCGCGGATTGCTGCTGCGAGTGTATGGGCGGAGACCTGATCTCCTGTTGTTAAAGGGAATCTCTGAGCAAATTGTCCGGGCACATCTCGACGGAATATATTCCGTCTGTCTTTGTCCCCAAATTTTGAAATACACAAAGTATTCCTGCAATTTTGGGCCTTTGACAGCCGAAATATCTTCTCGCCGATCTGGCCTGTCCATTTACTCAGAGCTTCCCTGAATTTGTCTGATCCCGGATGGTAAGGTGAAAGTAATGAGAAATTCTGTGAAGGTGGCGTTCTGCGGTGTGCTGGCGGCTTTGTCCACGGTGGTCATGTTCCTGACCGGTGTGATCCCCACCGCCACCATTGCCCTTCCCGCGCTGGCGGGGTGCTTTTTGATCCCCGTGGTGGCGGAGCTGGGCAAGCGCTGGGGCCTGGGGGTGTACCTGGTGTGCGGGGCCCTTTCTTTCCTGTTGGCTCCGGACCGGGAGGCGGCCCTGATCTACGTGCTGTTTTTTGGCTATTATCCTGTGCTGCTGCCCGTGCTGGGCAGAATTCGGAGCAAGGCCCTGTGCTGGGCGGCAAAGTTGGCGGTGTTCAATGCCGCCGTGGTGTTGGAAACGGCGCTTTCCATCTATGTGCTGGGCATTCCCTGGGAAAGCATCGGCTTCCTGGGAAAGGCCACCGCCCCGGTGCTGCTGGTTCTGGCCAATGTGATGCTTCTGCTTTACGACCGGGCTCTGAACGGGCTGATCGTCCTGTACCTGCGCCGTTTTCACGACCAGGTGCGGCGGGTGCTGCAAATGAAATAGACGGCTTTCGGCGGCTGCTCCGCCGGGGGCCGTTTTCTGTTTTCTGAGGCTTCCGGAGGAACGCTTTGAAGCCAAATGAGAAAAACTTGCAGAAATCTTCTGTAAAACCCGAGAAAAAGTGGGGTTATCCCTTGATTTTTGCAGGAGAAAGCCTTAAAATGAACGGGTATGACATGAGAAGGGAAGAGGTTGCATGAACAGTCAGCTTTCTGAGCGGATTCGTATGAGCAGTCCCCGCTTTTCCAAAGGCCAGCGGAATATTTCCCGATATATCGAGGAACACGCGGACAAGGTCGCCTTTATGACGGCGGCCAGGCTGGGACAGGCCGTGGGGGTCAGCGAATCCACAGTGGTGCGCTTCGCCACGGAAATCGGCTACGATGGGTATCCCGAGCTCCAGCAGGCCGTGCAGGAGATGATCCGCAGCAAAATGACAAGCGTGGAGCGGCTGGAGATGACCTCCAGCAATTTGGCCATAGAGCAGCTGCTGGACGCAGTCCTGGGCCAGGACATCGACATTCTGAGGCGGACTCGTGAGAATATGGATCACGAGGCATTCTATCAGGCGGTGGAGGCCCTGATGCCCGCCAAATGCGTCTACGTGATGGGCATGGGCAGCTCCATGGCCCTTGCCACCTTCCTGGCTCACTATCTCCGGCTGGTATTTCCCACGGTGATCCTGGTGCAGGGCACCAGCGAGGCCAATATCCTCCAAGAGATGGTCCAGGCCGGCAAGGACGATGCTCTTATCGCCATCAGCTTTCCCCGGTATTCCAGAAAGGCGGCCAAAACCATGCAGTTTGCCTCGGACCGGGGCATGGCCACGGTGGCTATTACGGACAGCGCCCTGTCCCCCGTGGCTCAGAACGCCGCCCACGTGCTGACGGCCCGCAGCGATATGGTGTCCTTTGTGGATTCCCTGGTGGGTCCTCTGAGCGTGATCAACGCCCTGATCGTCACCCTGGCAATCCGGATGAAGGACCGGGTGGGCCAGACCCTCCAGCAGATCGAGCGGATCTGGGATGAATACGGCGTCTACGAAAAGGTGGACGAGGCCAACCAGTGAGCGTTGTGCATAGCTATGATGTGATCGTCATCGGCGGCGGAGCCGCGGGGCTGATGGCGGCCGGGACCGCCGCCGCAAGGAACTGCCGTGTGCTGCTGTTGGAAAAGAACCGGCAGCTGGGCCGGAAGGTCCGCATCACCGGAAAAGGCCGGTGCAACGTGACGAATAACTGCACGGTGGAGGAGGTCGTCGCCGCCGCTCCCAGGGGAGGGAAATTCCTCTATGGGGCGCTGACGGCTTTTCCTCCCTCCGCCGCCATGGAATTTTTCGAGAGCCTTGGGGTTCCCCTGAAAACGGAGCGGGGCCGCCGGGTGTTCCCTGTGTCGGATAACGCCGACGACGTGGCCGAGGCCCTGAGCCGCTTTGCTCTGGGAAACGGGGCGGAGGTGCTACGGGAACCGGCAATTACAGTGATGACAGAACAGGGGCAGGTCGTGGGAGTGAAGACCGCCGGGGGAGAATACCGGGCCGAATCGGTGCTCATTTCCTGCGGCGGGGCCTCTTATCCCGGTACAGGCTCTGATGGCAGCGGTTTTCGGCTGGCGGAGGCCCTGGGCCACACGGTCCGGCCGGCTGTGCCCTCCCTGGTGCCCTTGGTAGAGCAGGGTGATTTCTGCGCCAGGATGATGGGCCTTTCCCTGCGAAACTGCGGGGTGCGCGTCACCCGGCCAGACCGGAAAAAGCCGGTGTACGAGGACTTCGGAGAGCTGCTCTTTACCCACTTCGGCCTTTCCGGCCCCACGATCCTCAGCGCTTCGGCCCATATGCACCCCATGGAGCCGGGCAGATATACTGTCCATATTGATTTGAAGCCCGCCCTGGACCTCCAGCAGCTGGACGCCCGGCTTCTGCGGGACCTGGGGAAAAATGCCAACCGCTTTTTCGGGAACTCTCTGGATGAGCTGCTGCCCCAGAAGCTGATCCCCGTGGCGGTGGAGCGCTCCGGTATTCCCGCTGAGACCCGGTGCCATTCCGTGACCCGGGAGCAACGAACAGAATTATGTAAACTTCTTAAGGATTTTACCGTGGAAATTCAGGGATTCCGCCCTATTGCCGAGGCCATTGTCACCTCCGGCGGTGTGAGCCTAAAGGAGATCGACCCCCGTACCATGGAATCCAAGCTTGTAAAGGGCTTGTACTTTGCAGGCGAAGTGATAGACGCCGACGCCTATACCGGCGGCTACAATCTTCAAATCGCTTTTGCCACCGGCAGGCTGGCGGGGAACCATCTGTAAAGGAGAGAAACGATGGAAGAACAACGGCTCTTTCGCAAGGATATTCTGCGCATCTTAGAAGACCTGGATTTCCTGGAGGGCTGCTGGCTCACCTCCGGCGCGGCACTGGTGCTGTACGGGGTAAAAGAAAGCACCCGGGATATTGACCTGATCTGCACCAAGGCTTTTGCGGACAAATTGGAGGAGCGGGGCGTTCCCTTCCGGCGGGACGGGCTGGACGGCACCCGGATCTTTCAAATCAATGACCAGGTGGAGGTGCTGGAGGACTGGCACACCGACGAAGTGGTGGAGCTAGAGGGCCTGCGGACCGCCAGCCTTTCCAGCATTCGGAAGCAGAAGGAAGCCCTGGGCCGGACAAAGGATTTGGAGGATCTTGCATTGATCGACGATTTTTTGAAACGAAATACCTGAAAGCGAGGAAACATCATGTTTGCAGTGGCGTTAGACGGCCCCGCCGGGGCGGGGAAAAGCTCCGTGGCGAAAGCGGCGGCGGCGGCTCTGGGCTTTGTATACGTGGACACGGGAGCCCTGTACCGCACCATCGGCCTGTACCTTTTGGAGCAGGGCGTGGCGGCGGACGACCCGGCGGCGGTGGAAGCAGCGCTGCCCAAAATAAAGATCGACATGGCCTACGGCGAGGAGGGACAAAAAATGTTTCTCTGCGGCCGGGAGGTGACCGGCAGCATCCGGACGCCGGAAGTCTCTATGGCGGCGTCCGCCTGCTCGGCAATTCCGGCGGTGCGGGCTTTCCTGCTGGAGCTTCAGCGGGAGCTGGCCCGGCAGAACAACGTGATCATGGACGGCCGGGACATCGGCACGGTGGTGCTGCCGGAGGCCCAGCTGAAGGTGTTCCTCACGGCTTCTCCCGAGGAGCGGGCCCGGCGGCGGGCAGCGCAGCTGGAGGAATCCGGCCAAAAGGCGGACTATGACAAGATTTTGGCGGAGATCGTAAAGCGGGATTATCAGGATTCCCACCGGGCGGCCGCCCCCCTGAAGCAGGCAGAGGACGCCCTGCTGCTGGACACGACTGATCTGAGCTTTGAGGCCTCGGTAGAGAAGCTGCTGGGCTGGGTCAGAGAGAGAATGGAGTGATGGCATTGGCCGCAGAGCAGAAGAAAAAAAGGAAAAACTGGCTGTACGCCCTGGCACAGGTCCTGCTGTACCCCTTTTATCGGCTGGTGTACCGGATCAAGGCGGAGGGAGTGGAGAATGTTCCCACAGACGGCCCGGTGTTGATTTGCAGCAATCATGTGGCCATCAAGGACCCGCTGATGCTGGCGGTGCTCCAGCGCCGGCAGATTTTCTTTATGGGAAAGGAGGAGCTGTTCCGCAACAGGATCCTGGGGGGGCTGCTTCGCTTTGTGGGCGCTTTTCCGGTGGCCCGGGGTACCGGCGGGGCCGAGGCCCTGGAGCAGGCGGAGAAGCTGCTGAAGGATGGCTCCGTGGTGGGTGTGTTCATTGAGGGGACCCGCTCCAAAACAGGGGAGCTGCAAAAGCCCAAAACCGGAGCAGCCTTGCTGGCGTACCGAACCAAGACGCCGGTGGTGCCGGTGTGCATTACGGGCGAGGGGGGCAAACGGCCCGCGCCCTTTCATAGGTCCATCGTGGAGTTCGGAAAGCCCTTGACGGCGGCGGAGCTGAGTTTTGCAGACGGCTCCGGCATGGAGCTGCGCCGGGCCAGCAGAACGGTGATGGACGCCATTGCCGACCTGCGGGAGCAGGCCCTGGCGGAGCTTGGGACTTCCCCGGCGCAGCCGTCGGAAAAAGGAGAGTGAGCCTGTTGCACATTGAGGTGGCGGAGACCGCCGGCTTCTGTTTTGGCGTGGACCGGGCGGTGAACACGGTGTACGATCTGCTGGACCGTGGAGAAAAGGTGGTCACCCTGGGGCCGATCATCCATAACCCCCAGCTGGTGGCCGATTTGAAAAGCAGGGGAGCCTTTGCGGTGGACGCTCCAGCGGAAACGCCGCCGGGCTGCACCCTGGTGATCCGCTCTCACGGAGTGGCCCAAAGTGTGGTGGACGAAATCGAGAGGCTGGGGATCCCCTATGTGGACGCCACCTGTCCCTTTGTGAAGAAGATCCACGACCTGGCCCGGAAGTCCGGGGAGGAGGGAAGGGTGTTTTTGCTGTGCGGAAATGCCGACCATCCGGAGGTCAGGGGGATCATAGGGCATTGCGCAGGGGAGCATTATGTGGTGCGGGATCACCAGGAATTGGCAAATTGCCTGAAAAATCGTCCTGATCTTCCCCAAAAATCCGTTGCTATTGCCGCACAGACTACTTTTGACACAAGAGAATGGCAAAATTGTTTGGAAACTCTCAAAAAAGTATGTACAAACGCCGCAATTTTTGATACAATATGTTTTGCTACTGCGAAGCGGCAAAAAGAAGCGGAAGCTCTTGCCCGCCGATGTGACCGGATGATTGTTATCGGGGGCAGGGACAGTTCCAATACGGCGAAGCTGCGGGACATCTGTGCAGGACACTGCCAGACGTTTTTGATCGAACAGGCGGCTGAGCTGCCGGTTCTGGAAACCGGACTGCGCGTTGGCATTACTGCGGGAGCATCTACCCCCGCAAGCATTATAAAGGAGGTACTATCCACCATGTCTGAAATCAACAGCACGGAACAAAATTTTGAGGAGATGCTTGAGGAGTCTCTCAAAAGCTTAAATACAGACGAGAAGGTACATGGCGTTGTCGTGGGAATCTCCCCCACCGAAGTGTACGTGGAAGTCGGCAGGAAGCAGGCCGGCTTCATCCCTGTGGCTGAGCTGTCCAATGACCCCACCGCCAAGCCGGAAGATCTGGTAAAGATCGGCGACGAAATGGAGCTCCTCATCATGAAGACCAATGACCAGGAGGGCACCATTATGCTTTCCAAGCGCCGTGTGGACGCCATGCGGGGCTGGGATGACATCGAGAAGGCCCAGGAGTCCCAGGAGATCCTGGAGGGCAAGGTCATCGAGGTCGTCAAGGGCGGCGTGATCGTCCTGAAGGACGCCATGCGCATTTTCGTCCCCGCTTCTCAGGCTACCGCCTCCCGGGGCGAGGACCTGGAAGCCCTCAAGGGCCAGGATGTGAAGTTCCGCATTATTGAGGTCAACCGCCAGCGCCGCCGGGCTGTGGGCTCCATCCGCAGTGTGCTCCGGGAGGAGCGTAAGGCCCAGCGGGAGAAGTTCTGGGAGCAGATCGAGGAGGGCCAGCAATTCACCGGCACCGTCAAGTCCCTGACCAACTTCGGCGCCTTTGTGGACCTGGGCGGCGTGGACGGCATGGTCCATATTTCCGAGCTGTCCTGGAACCGCATCAAGCACCCCAGCGAGGTCCTATCTGTGGGCGATACCGTGAATGTGTACGTAAAGTCTCTTGACCGGGAAAACGGCAAGATTTCCCTGGGCTATAAGCGGCCGGAGGACAACCCCTGGGTGAAGCTGGAGCAGGAGTATCCCGTGGGTACCGTTTGCACCGCAAAGGTGGTGGGCATGACCCAGTTCGGCGCCTTTGCCAGCGTCATTCCCGGCATTGACGGCCTGATCCATATTTCTCAGATCACCGACCACCGCATCGAGAAGCCCCAGGATGTTTTGAAGGTGGGCGACGAGGTGCAGGTGAAGATCACGGAGATCGACTTTGACCGCCATCGGGTGTCCCTGTCCATCCGGGCCCTGATGGAGGAGCAGAAGGCCGCCGAGGACGCCGCAGCCGCTGAGGCTCCCGCCGAGGAGGTCGTGTACTCCACGGAGGAGCCCGCTCCTGTAGAGGAGCCGGCAGAGGCTCCGGCAGAGGAGACTCCCGCCGGGGAATAATTCTTTTGTGATACTGGAAACCGGGGCGGCCTGCGACCGATAACGCCGCCCTGTTTTCTGTAATAGCAGACGTTCCCGTCTGTGGGAGGTTCTTTCGGCGAGAAGCCTTCCGAAGGGAAACGAATCAAGGAATATTGGCTGCCCGCAGCCGTCATCTGGCAAGGCCGGATGGACAGGCGGCCATAATGGAGGCTAAGACCCATGAAGCGAGTAAAGAAACCAGTCTTTTTTGTAGTGCTGATCCTGATTGCCGCGCTGGTGTACACGTCCCTGTTCGGTGTGTACGGCCAGAACGGCGACTTTAAGGAGACCTGCATCAAGGGCGCCGGCGACATCCGTTGGGGCATCGACATCCGGGGCGGCGTGGAGGCCACCTTCAGCCCGGCCGGGGATGTGAAGGCTACCAATGATCAGCTGAATTCCGCCAAGGCCATTATCGAGACCCGTATGGTGTCCAACAGTATCACCGACTACGAGCTGTACACAGACGCAGCCAATAACCGGATCATCGTGCGGTTCCCCTGGAAGAGCGACGAGACCGATTTTGATCCCGAGGCCGCTATCAATGAGTTGGCTGCCACTGCCCAGTTGACTTTCCGCGAGGGCATGGAGTACAGCGGCTACGATATGGACGAGGATGGCAACCCCGTCTATACAGGTCCCAGCGGAACCACTGCCGAGGCCATTATTCTGGACGGCAGCCACGTGGTAAAAGCGGAACCTGCCGTGACCCAGAACCAGAAGACCGGCGAGACCCAGTATGTGGTTTCCCTGGAGTTTGACGAGGAGGGTAAGGAGGCCTTTGCGGAGGCCACCGAGCGGCTGATGAACGGCACGATCTCCATTTGGATGGACGATGTGATGATCTCCGCTCCCACTGTACAGGCTGTGATTACCGACGGAAAGTGCGTTATCGAGGGCACCTTTACCAGTGAGGAGGCCACGGACCTTGCCAACAAGATCCAGGCGGGCGCCCTGCCCTTTGCCCTGGAGACCTCCAACTTCAATTCCCTGGCGCCCACCCTGGGCAATCAGGCGCTGGAGGCCATGATGCTGGCGGGGATTATTGCCTTTATCGTGCTGGCAGTTCTGATGATCGTGGTGTTCCGGCTGCCCGGCGTGGTGGCTGTCATTTCGCTGGCCGGCCAGGTGGGCATCACCTTTGCGGCCATTTCCGGCTACTTTGCCAATATGAATTCCTTTACCATGACCCTGCCGGGCATTGCGGGTATCATTCTCTCCATCGGCATGGGCGTGGACGCCAACGTGATCACCGCCAGCCGTGTCCGTGAGGAGCTGAGAAACGGCAAGACTTTGGACGGCGCTTTGCAGCGCGGCTTCCAGAGCAGCTTCTGGGCTATTTTTGACGGCAACATCACTACGGCTATCGTTGCCATTATGCTGATGGGCGTGTTCGGGCCCAGCAATATCCTGTCCATGATCTTCGGCGAGTCCACCACCGGTTCCATTTTCTCCTTCGGCTTTACCCTGCTGGTGGGTATCATCGCTAACTTTGTCATGGGCGTTCTGGCCACCCGTCTGATGACCCTCTCTCTGGCCGGCTTCAAGGGCCTCCATAAAAAGTGGCTCTTTGGCGGCTATAAGGATGAGAGCCGTGTGGGCGGGACCGCTAAGAGCGTTAACTTTGTAGATAAGAAAAAGGTGTTCTACGCCATCTCCATCGTTGTGATCGTTGCGGGCCTCATCGCCAGCGTGGTCGTTGGCCCGAAGCTGGACATTCAGTTTGCCGGCGGCGCAATGATCCGCTACTCCATGGAGGGCACGGAAGTTTCCGCCGACAGCATCCAGAGTACCGTTAAGGACAGCCTGGGCAGGGACTGCTCCGTGGCTGTGAACCAGGAGATCAATTCCGACTCCAAGTCCGTGACGGTCTCCTTTGCCGGAAACCAGAGCCTGACCCCCGATGAGCAGACCCAGGTGGCCGACATTCTCAGCGAGTCCTTCGACGGCACCTCTTTCAGCCTTTTGGAGTCAAACTCCGTGGACGCCACCATGGGCGCCCGGTTCTTCCAGAAGTGCCTGGTGTGCTTCGCCATTACGGTGGTGTTCCTGCTGGTTTACATCGCCCTGCGCTTTAAGAAGATCGGCGGCCTGTCTGCCGGTGTTACCGCTATTGTAGCGCTGCTTCACGACATCTGCATCGCCTTTATCGTGTTTGTGGTGTTCGGGATGCAGATCAATGACGTTTTCATTGCGGTGGTTCTGACCATTCTGGGCTACTCCCTGAACAGCACCATCGTCATCTACGACCGTGTCCGCGAGAACAGGCGGAAGCTGGGGCCCCGTGCCAGTGTAGAAGAAGTCATGAATCTGAGCCTGAACCAGACCCTGGGCCGCACGGTGCTGACCTCTGTCACCACCTTCCTGTCTCTGCTGACGGTAGGCGTCGTGGCAGGGCTCTACAGCATCAGCACGGTGGTGGCCTTCTCCATCCCCATGATGGCAGGCGTGGTTGCCGGCTGCTTCTCCTCTCAGTGCATTGCCCCCAATCTATTTGGAATGTGGCAGGCTCGTCAGCGCGAAAAGAAGAACGCTGGCAAGAAGTAAATAAAACGCCACAAGGCCGCTGCGCACGATCAGGGCCTGGCTGCATAAGACAGTAAAAGTGATCCCTCCCTATGCGTTCATCCATAGGGAGGGATTCGTTCATCGTGTTATTGTTCTTTCTCGCGGTGTGCAGCGGTTTTTGTGCGCACCGCTGATGAAATTGTCTTTCAGCTTTCTGTTGAAAAATATCAGTACAAATTGCCGTACTTGTCGCAGCTCAAAACAACTGCTTTGGAAACCGTGTTTCCATTGTATTTGACAACGCCTGTTGCAATGGCGGAGGCCCCGCTGGTATAAGCGTTTCTGCTGACATAAGAAGCCTGGGAGCTGTAGATGGCAACCGTTGCCCTTGTCCCGGTTGCCTTGGAGCTGACCCCGTAGGTATATTCAAAAGTACCGTCAACCGTCACAGAAAAAATTTTTGTTCCGTCAGACGCTCTGTAAACTGCTTCTTTATACCCCGTTTTTCCGGTTCTCGGCTGAATGGCGGATTCGTAAACGCTGGTCACAATAAAGCTGCCGTCCTCCAAATATTCCGTGGAGGTGGAAATCAGCCTGTCCCCCGGAGCGGCTGCTGCCGTGATTGTCAGAGCCGAAGCGGCTACAAGGACTGTAAGGATAAGGATTAGAAAACGTCTCATTGGAAAAACTCCTCTCAATTATGTATGGTCTGGTGAATCAGTATGGACCTCTACGGCGTCGGGATGGGAAGGAGAATGTCCTTCCCCCATGGTTACTTCATAATGACCGTGAAAGAAATTGTGCTGTTCTACGGTGTACACGGTAAAAACTGCAGCCAACGTTATCAGTATCGCCGCAAAAAGCGCGACGACCGCCCGCACGATCCAATTTTTCCTTCTGATTTTCTTCAAATCCTCCGGAGTATTGTCAGCCGGGAGAAAAGAACAAGCAATTTCTTCCGGTGAGCCAAACCGCTCAATTAACTCCGCTTCGGAAGCAGTCTCCTGTTCAGACAGATAGGAGGATAGATTTTCCCGGAAATCCTGAAGGAATTTTCGCCGGTTCGTCGCAAAATAAGGGATATTTCGTTTGATTTTTCTGAAATATTTTTTGGACACTGTGTTTTCCATAAAAATCCCACCCCCTCAATCAAGCCCGTCCAAAATATTCTGAATGGACTGGCTGACTATTTTGTATTCTGCGATCAACTTGGCAAGCCTTTCTTCGCCTGCAGGCTCCAAATGGTAATACACCCGAGTGCGGCGCGCCCCCACCA
Organism: uncultured Acutalibacter sp.; assembly: GCA_964600905.1. Taxonomy (GTDB): domain Bacteria; phylum Bacillota; class Clostridia; order Oscillospirales; family Acutalibacteraceae; genus Acutalibacter. Next base: position 15,104 of record CAZRLJ010000018.1, read on the forward strand.
ATTCCTTGCGGGAACTGATAGACCCTTCGCGTTCCAGACGGTAAAAGGTGGGGTACAGAGACCCTTCCGGTACTGCGATCACGCTGGAACCGCGCTCACCAATCAGGTGTGATATTTCATACCCGTACTTGTCGCCGCTTCTTAGCAGAGCCAGCACAAGCATTTCCAAAGAGCCTGTTTTGAAACTGTCTCGTAAACTCATGTCGTTTCTCCTAACATCCCTATTGTACCACATATTTGAAAGAAGTAAAGTTTTTGTTGACAAAATATTGTTAAAGATATATTATATATTTGAAAGTATTGGAAAGGGGGAGGCTCCGATGGGAAAGTAAAAAGAAATCCATGGGAAATCGTTGTCATGCAGGACAGCACCGAAAATTTCGGTGAAAGATTTTCTCATGGATCTCAGGTGTAGTATACCTGAGAAATTCGCAAAATGCAAGAAAGAACAGAAACAAAAATTCAAAAATGAAAGGAAAAAGGAAAATGAAAAAAATTATTGCGTTTGTTTTGGTTTCCCTCCTTGTAAGCATTAGTTGGGCACTTCCTGCACATGCTCAAAACACACCAGAACTGGAAGTTACTATTTCAGATAATTCCCAAGTGGTAGCTTCTGTGGCCGGAGATGAAGCATCCAATAGGATGATTCAATTTCTGACAAACTATGGTGTGGAATGCACGTCTAATACTGTAATTACGGTTCTTGGTAGTGAAAAATCCGCCCGCAATGCTTCGAATTCCTCTGTTGTATATGTTCATACAGAAGAAAATGGAGTTTTTGAAGATAATTTCCTTGTGACATACTGTGAAGATGAGCTTGGAAATGTTGTAAAAGCGGATGCTGGAGCAGCTCTCCTTGTAGAGCCGAGAGGTAGCACAACTGACAATTATACCTGGTCTGGAACTACAATCAAAGCCACAACCGTATATGAGCGTGTTACTACCGGAGGTAGGAATTATGTGCGGCCTACAGGGGAATATTTTACATGCTTTAAGAATACAAACGGAATACAGCCCTCAAAAGTTACCATTAACACTGTTTTGGGTGGCGAATTGTATAATGTAAGTAATGGTAGTTATGTTTCGACCGGAAACGAGTACCTAAACCAGTGGATTTTGACTAAAAATACTCCTGCTTTCAATACCATGTATAGTAAGAATATTTCTTTTAGTGCAAGCCAAGCAGTTGAACCGCTTCCGTGGGTCCACGGTTTAGGATTTGAGGTAGAGGCTGTCATTGGTGGAGACACCTTCTTTGAAAACAATCCAATATCATATCGTTGGGGGTAACTTTCATGCAGTTAGCGTATGTGGGCAAAAAAATACTTTGTGCAATCCTTGGATTTGCGTTGGCCCTGACTTTGGTTGCTTGTAAGAACTCATCTTCTGTAACGCAAGGGGCTCCTGTTGATAAAGTCCTTTTGCAGGGTTTTGGACAGTCCTCTCAGACGAAGTGTCTGGAATTGTTGAGACTGGACAGCGGCGCCACTGGGGAGCTGGCCTATACCCCCAGTGCAGAAGGGTACAGCAAAAAGTACGAATGGTGCGGCTATTCTTTGGACACCGATTTGGCTTTTTACAATGATATGCCCACTGCGATCCAGGCGAGGATGAAGCTGGAGAAAGATGCTGACATCGGCGCTATTGTCAGCGCGTGTCTGGAAGCGTTGAAGGGCCAGCTGGGAGAGCCTGTGTCTGTTACCAGGGGCTCCGCATCTGAAAGCAATACCGTGGAATATGCAGAGCAAGATGAGGACGATGCAGTACAATGGATCGTGGAGCAAACCGAAGGCGGTTCCTATATCGATTTCAGCTACTTGTTGACAGATTATTTGGAAGAGGGTGCAAATGAGCAGAAGTACACCTTACTCTTTACGGTGATGAGATCAGAGCAAAATTCAGAAGATGTTTTCCTGGGTTTTCTCGTTCAAAATTTGAATAACCGATGATGATATAACCGGCTGACCGTGGCTTAGCAGATTCCCAATTTTCAGAGGAGCCATACAGAACGCTGGCAAGGAGCCAAAAGCTCTATTGATCGGAAACAGAGCCGTTGGGCGGACTATGCTCAGCGGCTTTTGACATAGAAGCAGAAAATCCGCAAGAAAAACTGCAACACCTTTCTGCCGCTCTAACCGTCTAAGGAGTGAAAGGGGATGATGAAAACGGCAAGTATGGAACGCTTGGCAAGGCGGGCGCGGTCCGGCGACCGGGAAGCCTTTGTGGAGCTGATGGAGAGCTGCAAGCTGTCCCTGATCGGGGTGGCCCGCTCCATTCTCCACAGCGAGGAGGACGTAGCCGACGCCATGCAGGAAACGGCCCTGGACGCTTTTGAACGGCTTTCCAGCCTGAAAAAGCCGGCCTATGTCAAAACCTGGCTTACCAGGATTTTGCTGAACAACTGCTACGACCTTCTCCGCCGAAACAGGACAGTGCCCTTTGATCCCTTCACTCTGTCGGAGGGGGACGAATCCCAAAGCGCCGAATACGACTGGGATACTTCCCTGGACGTCCGGGACACGCTGGGAGAGCTGGCCCAATCGGAGCAGCTTCTGCTGACGCTGTTCTATGTGGAGGACATGAGCCAGAAGGACATCGGCAGGCTGCTGGGCCTCAAGGAGAACGCCGTCAAGCAGCGGCTGGCCAGGGCAAAACGCCATTTTCGCTGCCAATATGAGAAAGGAAGTGCAGTCAATGAATGAACGTGAGATGCGAAACGCGGTCCGAGCGGAATACAAGGTCCTGGTTTCCTCAGGAACGGTGGATGACGCCCTGCAGGAGGCATATGCCCGGCTGCCGGGAACCGTAAAGAAAAAAAGAAGCCCGCTTTTTCGGGCGGTACAGTGGGCGGGCGCCACGGCGGCTGTGTTTGCGGCGGGCCTGGTGATCCTGGGTGTCATCGGCATTGCCAGCCCGGCCATTGCCGCGGAGCTGCCCATTGTGGGCAGGCTGTTCCGGCAGTACAACCATGAGGCAAAGACCGCTGTGGGCACCTATATCGATACCTACGGCAGGGTGGAGGAGCTCAATGCGTCGGCGGTGGGAGACAATGCCGGAGAGCTGGCCCTGACCGCCCGGGAGGTCTACAGCGACGGCAAGTACCTGCATTTCTCCTTTACCATGGGTGCTCCGGAGGAATATCTGGAGAAATACTATTATCTTTCCATGCCTCTGCTGGTGACGGCCAATGGGGAAAAGCTGACGGACGGAGACCTGGTTTTATATCCCGGCCCAGAGCTCTTTGAGGGCACGGCGGCCGTTCCCTTGACCGACCCTGCGGAAAACGGAGAGGTTCTGTCTCTGAGCTACTCCACCGGGCAGCTCTGTGGCATTTACAATGATGGGGCGGATTGGGAGGATCTTCCCGGAACCTTTGCCGGAAATATGGAGATCACGGTGGATACCAGCCACAACCAGACCATCAATGTGATCGGCGGCAGCGACGAGATCAAGATCAACTCCGTGGAGGCCACGCCGTCCTATACGAAGATCAGCTATGAAATTCCCTTCTGGGGCGTCAGCGGCTACACCGTGGATTATCCTATGCTCTGCACTCTGGACGGCACGCAGATTCGGGGAACCGTGGGGGAGAGCGTCATTCCCGGCCCGGATGACATCGACCCCTATGCAGAGACCATTTCCGCCACCCATTTCTTTGACGGCCTGCCCAGCGGCACGGAAAAGGTGGTTCTCCGGTTCCTGACAGATGATGCCGCGCTTGACCCTGAGATGGCCAAAATGAACCCGGAAACCGGGGTCATGGAAGTCTGCAAGGTAAAGGTTCTGGGCGAGGTGACCATCGACCTGACCACCGGCGAGGCCGTCCCCAGCGAGACCTATCTGGAGGATGGGTATGAATACGCCGCTGATTTCCGGGAGAGCTTCTACAAGCTGAACTGGCATGCCGGATTTGACGACATCCAGCATAGAGAGGGGTATCCCCGGCAGATGGATCTGTATGAGGTAGAGGATCTGTTCCAGAACGGGATTGCCCTGGAGTTTCTGGAGATCATTTCCGGCACCAAGATCACGGCCCATTTCATGTGCACAGCAACGCCGGATAATGACCTGAGGATGGAGATCACCGTTGACGGAGCGCCCGTTGCGGCGGGAGCTGTTTCCGGGATAAATGCGGAGAGCGAGGACAACTCCGTCAACATCACCTGCCTGCCCGGCAAGTCTCTGAAGCTGCTGGACACCGCTACAGTTACGCTGAAAGACGCCGACACCGGCGAGACCGTGTACCAGCGGGAGATCCGCCTGGTCCGTGGCCGGGCCTGGTAATTGGGGCTTAACCGGATTTTTCACAAAAAAGAAGCCGCCTGAAAAGGCGGCTTCGAGCATGTCAAAAAAATTCTTGTAGCCGCCCTTGGCTCCCTCTGACGTGAGGGCGGGAGAGAGCCCTTGGCTCCCTCTGATGAGGGAGCTGTCAGCGCAGCTGACTGAGGGAGAGATAGCTTCACTGCCAAAAGTAAAGGCCATCGCTTTCTCTCCCTCCGTCACGGCTTACGCCGTGCCACCGTCTCAGCTTCGCTTCGGTCGGTTCGCGTCAACGTGCCACCGGCACGTGCTCACCCTCGTCAGAGGGAGGCTAAGGTCAAGAGCGGCCTTCCCGAAAGGTTTATCGACAGACTAGCAGCCGCCTTTTCAGGCGGCTTCCTCTTTTTTTCAGTCGGCCTTCGGGCGGAGCAATTCCACGATCTCCCCAAAGCCGGAGGCTTCATAGGTGCTGGGGACCTCCTCCCGGACATTCTCCCGGTGATACCACAGGCTGTCCACTCCGGCGTTGACGGCTCCCTGAATATCGGAGGAGGGAGAATCCCCAATGACCAGGGCCCTGTCCCGCTCAAAGCCGGAAATATGGGAAAAGACGTATTCAAAGTAACCCACGTCCGGCTTGGCATACCCGATGGTTTCGGAAACGAAATAGTCCCGGATCAGGGGGAGCAGGCCGGAATTGCGGATCCTGGTGCGGGCCGTGGCCCCGTTGCCGTTGGTGATGATATAGATTTCCGCCGTTTTTCCCAGCTCCTGCAGCATCTCCGGGACGCCGGGAAAGCAGACGCCGCCCTGGCCCAGGAAGTGAAAATACTTTTCGTTGAGCTCTGACGGATCACCGGGAAGCCCGGCGGCTTCCAGAAATTCCACAAACCGGTTGACAAAAAGCTCTGGCTTGGTGCATTCGTCCCTTTCAAACTTCTTCCACCATTTATTGTTGTATTCCTCGTAGAGGTCCAGCATGGCCCGGCTGTAGGGCCGGTATGCGTCCCAGCCTTGGCTGCGGTACAGGCGCTCAAAGGCCATAGTCATATCGGCGTTAAAGTCCAGCAGAGTATTGTCCAGGTCAAAAAGGAGAAATTTGTAGGCCTTCATGGAAAACCTCCCTTACGCTCAGTATTGGATATTCGGAAGAATATAGAGCACCGTGTACACTGCCAGCAGGGAAAGATGGGCCGGATAAAAAATGTAGAACATCCACTTGAGGGGCTTCCCCCGCTGCCCGTTGTAAAAGGCAAGCAGTACCACCGCCGCCATGGCGGCCGCCCAGTTCAGCAGATAGTAAGGGTTGTGGAGCAGGAGCAGCTCTGCGCCGTTCCAGGGGACATACAGCAGATAGAGGGCCGATAGAATGGCGCCCAGCCCCAGCAGCCGGGGCAGCTTTTCCGGCAGGGCGTAAATCAGGAAGATCGTCAGCACGCCCCACGCGCCGTAGTCTGTATGGAGCAGCTCCGCCAGGGCCATCAGGGGCAGAGCGGGGAGAAGAGCCAGCAGAGGATGGTTCGCTTCCCGCAGCGCCTTGCAGGCAAAGAAGGCAAGGGCGCCCAGGGCCAGGGTGAAAAATACATTCTCCGTCCAGATCGGCCAGAGGGAAAGAGCAGATTGAACGGAAAGCCTGGTAAAGCACAGGCGGAAGGGGACTTCGGAGATCAGTCCAAAGACCAGGAGCCTGCCGATGTATCGTTTGGCGCTGTGGGTATAGCGGCAGCCCTCGGCAATGAAAAAGGCGAAAATGGGAAAAGCAATGCGGCCCAGGGGCAGGATGGCCATCACCAGAAACCGCGAGGAGTCCGCTGACAGGCCGAAAGCATTCACAAAAATGGTTTGCATGGGCAGGATCTTCATGGTGTGATCCAGCAGCATACTGCAAATGGCAATGAGCTTCAAAACAAAACCCGTCATGAACTGAGGCCCCCTTTTCATATAATTTTGCTAATGATAGCAGAAAAAGCAACCCCTGTCAACGGCGGGGAACAGGAAAGGAAAACAGATGAAACGGTTGAATTTGCGCAAATATTCCTATGTGTTTTTGTGGATGGGACTTGCCCTGGCGGTGGGAGCCGTGTGGCTTTTCGGCGGGGGGAAAGCGGCTCCTTCCGCCGCGCCTGTTTCCGGGACGGCTTCGCCGGTTCCGGCGGAGGGCACGGTCATCCCGCCCCAGGCAGAGGGCAAGCCCGCCGCTGCCCAGGAGGACCGGGAGCTGGTGGGCGTATGGGTGCCCTACATGTCCCTGGCCACGGAAGAAAAGACCCAGGCCGCCTTTGAAGAAAATTTCCGGAAAATTGCGGATTCCGCGGCAGAACGGGGGATCAACGCCCTGTTTGTCCATGTGCGGCCCTTCTGTGACGCCCTGTATCCCTCGGCCCTGTATCCCTGGTCCCACCTTCTCACCGGGGAGCAGGGAAAGGATCCGGGATTTGATCCGCTGGCATACATGGTGGAATATGCCCACAGCCATGGGATGGAGCTTCATGCCTGGATCAATCCCCTGCGGGTGAAAACAGCGGAGACCCCGGCGGTTCTGGACAGCGGAAATCCATATCTTGTGCTGAAGGAGGACACCCCCTATTACTTTATGGAGTACCAGGGAGCTGAGTATCTGAATCCGGCCTGGCCCTATGTGCGCACTATGATTGCCGATGGGGCCGCAGAAATCGTGGAAAATTATGAGGTAGACGGCATCCATTTTGACGACTATTTTTATCCATGTAAAGAAGAAAGCCTTGACAGCGAGGCCTACGGGCTTTACACACAATCTGTAGAGTCCCCCCTGCCCCTGGAGGAGTGGCGGCGGGCCAATATCAGCGCCATGATCCAGGAGGTGTATCAGCGGGTCAAGGAAGCGGCCCCCGATGTTTCCTTTGGCATTTCACCCCAGGGGAATATCTCCAACGACCTGGGAATGGGAGCGGACGTTAAGGCCTGGTGCGCAGTGCCGGGCTATGTGGATTACATCTGCCCCCAGCTTTACTACAGCTTTGAAAACCCCTCCCTGGGCTTTTCTCAGGCCATGGAGGAGTGGCTGGCCCTGCCCCGGCATCAGGGGCTGAAGCTCTACGCCGGACTGGCCCTGTACAAGGCGGGCGGCGACGCCGACGGGGGCACCTGGCAGCTGTCCGACGATGTGATCGGACGGCAGATCACCGAGGCCCGGGCGGCGGAATGCGCCGGGGTGGTGCTCTATTCCTCAGACTATCTGGAAAGCGACCAGACGGCGGAGGAGATGAAAAACGCCGTGGAGGTCCTCAATGGAACCGTAGAAGGGACTTCGTGAAAAGTGGGCATTCCTCCTTGACTTTTTCCGGGATTCCCGGTATCGTATAGGCAGGGAGGAATTGCAATGAGATTTGGTATTCAGACATATGGTCCGAGGCCCCTGTGGCAGCCGGACCCGGAGGGCTATTTCCGGGCCATTGCCCGGATGGGCTACAGGCAGCTGGAGCCCTGCGTCGCCATTCCCGGCAGCGAGGAAGCGCGGAAGTTCGGCATCTGGTCTCCGGAGGACCTGGAAAACCGGCTTCCCCTCCTGAGGGAGCTGGGGCTGGAGATGATTTCCGTCCACGCCTTTACCGGAGACCCGGAGGCGGCTCTGCCGGAAATGCTTCGGCTGGCGAAAAAGTGCGGCGTTGCCCAGTACGTGCTGGGCTGCCCCCAGGAGATCACGGAGGAGGTCTACCGCGCCTATGGAGAAAGCCTCACAAAATGCGCCCGCGCCCTGAAGGAGCAGGGCGTGCAGCTGCTGCTCCACAACAACGGCGGAGAGATTTCCGGCAGGCTGGGGGGCAAAACCGCCTATGAATTTCTGCTGGACCTCTGCGGCGGCCTGGTGGGCGCTCAGCCGGACATCGGCTGGCTGGCGGTGGGCGGCCAGGACCCGGAGGCCTTTCTGTGGCGCAATGAAAAACTGATCTGGTCCCTGCACTACAAGGATATGGACCTTTCTGGCCAGCCGAAAGAGGTTCCTGTGGGGAAGGGAAATCTGGATTTGCTGGCCTGCTTCCAGTTTGCCAGGGCCCACGGGATCCCCCAGGTGATGGATATGGATACCTGCACCATGGAGGACATCGAAAACGCCCTGCATGTGCTGACGAACATGACCTTCCGCCGGGACAGGACATCCAGCGTTCTCTGCACCCTGGATGTGGATACGGGGGAGCTTCGGGAGCTTCGCCGTTTCCCTGGCATTGTGGAGGCGCCCAACTGGCCGGGGGAGGACGAAATTTGGTACAATGCCGACGGCCATATTTACCGCTACACCATTTCCGGCGATCAGGTGGAAAGAATGGACACCGGCAGCTGCGACAACTGCAATAACGACCATGTGCCCTCTCCGGATGGCCAGCGCATCGCCGTAAGCCATTCCCCTGTGGGAGAGGGCTCCCGGGTGTACATTGCCGATCCGGCCACGGGGGAGGTAGAGCTCATTACGGAGCGGGCTCCCAGCTATCTCCACGGCTGGTCTCCCGATGGAAAAGAGCTCTGCTACTGCGCCTTTCGGCCTACCGACCGGCCTGACGGCATTCCCGGCTGGCCTCCCGGCAGGTATCTGGTGGATGTCTATGCCATCTCCGCCGAGGGCGGGGAGGAGTGGCCGCTGACCCACGGCGAGGGCTTCAACGACGGCCCGGAGTATTCTCCGGACGGGAAGCATGTGTGGTTCAACTCCACCCGTTCCGGCCTGATGCAGGCCTGGCGGATGGATCGGGATGGGAGCTGTCCCACCCAAATGACAGATGCCGAGGACAACAACTGGTTCCCCCATGTTTCTCCGGATGGCAGGCGGGTGGTGTACCTCACCTTCCGCAAGGGGGAGCTGGACCCTCACGAGCACCTGCCCAATATGCAGGTGGCGCTGCACATTATGAATGTTGACGGCAGCGGAAAGCGGAAGCTGCTGGACTTTTTCGGCGGGCAGGGCTCCATCAATGTGAATTCCTGGGCGCCGGACAGTCGCCGCGTCGCCCTGGTCCTGTACGAGCTGGAGCATTGCTGATTTCAAACAGGAAAATCGGGAGCAGCTATAGTGGCTGCTCCCGATTTTTTCCGCTCACAAAAATCAGTTTTTCACAAAGAATTGATCGTACCAGACGATAAAGGTGTAGAAGGACCAGATCTTCTGCATGTTTTTGGCCCGGCCGGCCTTGTGGTCGTCCAGGAGCTTCATCAGCTCCTCAGTGACGAAAAACTTTTCGGAAATATCGCTCTGGAAGGCTTCCTTTACCTTGTTATAGTATTTGTCCTCCATCAGCCAGTCGGAGAGGGGTACGGGGAAGCCCAGTTTCTTGCGCTTGGCGGTCTTTTCCGGCAGCTGCTTCACAGCCGCAGCCCGGAGGGCCCGCTTGGTGGTCTCGCTCTGGCAGTCCGCCCGGTAACGGGTGGGGATGCGGGTGGAAAGCTCCAGCATCTTTTTGTCCAGGAAGGGGACCCGCAGCTCCAGGGAATTGGCCATGCTCATGCGGTCGGCCTTCAGCAGGATGTCGTAGATCATCCAGGTGTGCATGTCCACGTACTGGAGCTGGGTGGGCTCGTCCAGCTTCTGGTCGGCGATCTCGTCAAAGTACCGCTTGCTGTACTCCTCAGGCAGCCTGGAGGTGATGGGCCGCTTCAGATATTTCTGGCGCTCGCTGCTCTGGAACACATAATTGGCCCGCATGAACCGCTGCCAGGGTTCCATAGCGCCCCGAACCAGAAAATGCTTACCCTTGAATTCCGGCAGAATTCCAGCCACCGCCCCGGCCATTTTCCGCAGGGGACGGGGAACCTTCCGGGTGTACTCGGCAAAGTGGCCTCCCTGCAAATACATGGGATAGCCGCCGAAAAGCTCGTCAGCCCCCTCGCCGGAAAGCACCACCTTTACATATTTCCGGGCGTTCTGGGCCAGAAAGTACAGGGGAATCTCCGAAGGATTGGGCAAGGGTTCGTCCATGAAATACTGAATGGCGGGCATGGCATCAAAGAAATCGTCGGCGTTTACCTTGTTGGAGATGTTCGGTACGCCGATCTCCTCGGAAAACTCCTGGGCGTAGGGCAGCTCGCTGTACTTTTCCTCCTCAAAGCCCACGGAGAAGGTTTTCACCTTTTTTGTGCCCTTGGCGATCTCGTTGACCACAAAGCTGGAATCCACGCCGGAGGACAGGAAGCACCCCACCTCCACGTCGCTGATCTGGTGCATGGCCACGGATTCCGCGAATTCGCTGGTGATCTGCTCCTCCCAGTAGTCCAGGGACTTGTCGTCCTCCACCTTGTACTGAATGCGGTAATAGCGCTCCACCTTCAACTGCCCGTCCCGGTAAGTGAAGCAGTGGGAGCCGGGAAGTTTTTTTACATCCTTGAAAATGGTGTCCTCATAGGGGATATATTCATAGGAGAGGTACTCGGGTATCTTTTCCTCGTCCAGCTCCTTTTTGAAGCCGGGATGGGAGAGAAAGCATTTGATCTCGCTGCCAAACAGGAACTGGCCGTTGGCGTGATAGTAGTAGAAGGGTTTAATGCCGAAAATATCCCGGGCGCCAAACAGCTGCTTTTTCTCTTTATCCCAGATGATAAAAGCGAACATGCCTCGGAGCTTCTGCAAAATTTCAGCGCCGTATTCCTCATAGCCGTGGAGGATCACCTCCGAGTCGGCTTTGGTGGTAAAAACATGCCCCCTGGCAAGCAGGTCCTCCCGCAGGCCCTGGTAATTGTAAATCTCCCCGTTAAACAGCAGGACCATGGAGCCATCCTCGTTGAGAATGGGCTGACGTCCTCCCTCCAGGTCAATGATGGAAAGCCGCCGGAAGCCCAGGGAGACGTCCTCGTCCACATAGTAGTCGGCGTCGTCCGGGCCCCGGTGGATGATCCGGTCGGCCATGGCATGGATCGTCCCCTCATGGTCTGAAACTACCGGGGTATTGAAAAAGCCCACAAATCCACACATGATAGAGCCACACTCCAATCTTTTGCATTTTATTTTGAAAGCAGAGCGAAGGAATCTCAAAAAGAAACAACGACCTGTCGGCCATCCGGCTTTCACACCGCGGAATGGGGCTGTCGCTTCATTCGGAGAAGGTATTCCGTGGTATCCTCCTCCAGTTTCTTTTCACCGGTGGGACGGAAGCCATGCCGCTGATAAAAGGCCGTAGCCCGTGTATTTTTCTCCAGGACCCACAGCCGGTCCGCTCCGAGCTCCCGGATGGCATATTCAATCAGCCTTCCGCCCACGCCGCCGCCCTGGAAAAAGGGATCCACATACAGCTTTTCAATTTCCGTTTCCTGCATCAGCACAAAGCCCTTGATGATCCCACTGTCAAACACATACAGATTCTCCAGGATTTCCTTCTGCGAAAAGTAGCCCTCCGCCAAGGGAATGACCTGCATCTCTCCAAAGGAATAGCTCTCGTCCCCGAAGATGGGAAAGTAGTTGATCCTATTGTTGAAAACAAAAATTTCCGCCACCCGGGACAGATCGCTTTTCTGAGCCTTCCGAATTTCCATTTGCCTTACCCTTCCGCTCAAATCAGCTTTTCATATTCCCTTTTCAGCGGTGCGCCGCATTCTTGTACACCGCGCTTTGCCAGTACCTCCAGGGCGTCCAGATACTCCGGGCCCAGGCGGGAGGCTTTTTTGATGAGAGAAAGCTCCGTGCAGCCCAGCACAATGGAATCGCACCCGGCAGCCAGAAGCTCCTTTCGCACCGCCTGAAATTTCTCGGGGTCCCCGGGCTTTCCCGCCTTGATGTCGTCATAGATCAGGCTCATCACCAGCTGCTGGCCCTGCTGGGAGGGCAGGATCGGTTCCAGCTCCATGTCCGAAAAAGCGGACTGAAACAGCCCGGTGCTGACCGTGCCGGTGGTGGCCATAATGCCGATCCGTTTTCTTCCGGCAGCCTTCAATTCCGCCGCTGTCTCCGTGACCATGTTCAGGAAGGGGACGCCCACGCTGGCTGCCAGCTCCCGGTAAAAATAGTGGGAGGTCACGCAGGGAGCGCAGATCACCCCGGCTCCCAGCCTTTCAAGGGTTTGTGCGGTAGCGGTCATGGAGGGCAGGGGAGAGGGCTTTGACCGGTTCAAAATATGGGCGGTGCGGTCCGGCACATTGGGACGGTCAAACAGGATCACGTCCAGGTGCTCCTGGTCCGTTTTCGCGTCGGTCATTTCGATAATCAGCTGCAAAAGGTAGGCGGAAGCCATGGGCCCCAGCCCGCCGATGATTCCCAGTGTTTTCATGGCCGCACCTCCCCGGAGAGAAAGTCTTTTTTGCTCAGTCTCGCAGGCCCTTATTGCCAAAATAGCGCCTGTACTTTTCAAAATAGTGGTATTGGTTTTTCATAAACCGCAGCCAGCGCTTGAAAGAGCGGTCGTTCTTATAGTAATAGGAATTGCATACCCGGCCCTCTTTGATGAGCTGGCGGGCCTCGGCCTTGACCTCTTCATCCTTCACATACTCAAAAATGATCCGCTTGGGGATGATAGTGTACAGCACCTTGTTGGTGGCCACCGTGCAGGGCATGTCCTTGTGGTAGATCACATCGTCTGTGAGCCATTTGGCCAGATTGTACCCGGCGGCGGTGACAAAAAAGCTGGACCTGCCCTGGCGGAGGTTCATTTCAAACAGCTTGTAGGTGCCGTCCCTCTGGTCGTACTTCATGTCGAAATTGGCAAAGCCCACGTAGCCGATGCTTTCCAGGAAGTTTTTCATCTGCTCGTTGAGCTTTTCATCGTAGCCGTTGATAATGGCGGCGTAGCTGCCGATGCCCTCGGGGGAGTGCTCCTCCAAGAGGGCGTTGCCCAGGGCGATGAGCTTCACCTTGCCGTCCCGCCCGCAGTAGCAGTTCATCACCCGCATATTGCTGTCGTCCCCGGGAATGTATTCCTGAAGGATCAGGTGATCCTTGTAGGAGGAGCCATAGATGGCGTCCAGGATCGCCTCAAACTCCCGGCGGTTCTCCGCCACGAATACCTTCTTCTTGTGGGGAAATTTGCAGTTCCAATAGGCCACAGAGTTGGAGGGCTTGATGATCACGGGAAAATTAAAAGGAAGCTCAATGTTTTTGTGGTCCTCATAGGAACAGGTGGTGGTTTTCGGGAAGGAAAAGCCGTGCTCGGTGCAGACCTGGTAGAAGCTCTCCTTGATGGAAAGCCGCATGAGCAGCTCCT
>CAZRLJ010000019.1:0-1531 GCA_964600905.1 uncultured Acutalibacter sp.
CCCTGCCGGGGCGGAAAAATCAAATTCTCCCGGCAGCTCCCGCCGGATTCCATCGCTTTCTTCCTGTAATTCCGCGTGATCCTTTTCGGATACATCCAGCAGCGCTTCCCCGTATCCTGCCGCCCGAATCCGCACGCTGCCCAGGCCAAGGCGCACCACGGCATTCCCGTCTTGATCCGTCCTTCGGACCGCGATCTCCCGGAACACCGCCATATTCAACACTTCAAAATGCACCAATGCATTGGAAACCGGCCTTCCCTGCCGGTCCCGCACCGTCACCGTCACCATCCGGAGGGCTCCATACCGCTCCGTCACGGCTTCAAACACCACGCCGTTTTCCTCGCCCAGATCCGCCGGATCGCAGCCGGGAAACAGAAAGCCCCAGTCAGCCCGGTCTCCCTGGGCAAAGGCCCGGGCGTGGATCATCATGGCCCGGGAAGCCGCGGCGGTAAACCAGCCGCGATCCAGCACGGGCTCCGGCTCGCAGGCTCCCAGATACCGCCAGCGGCCGCCCACATAGACCTCCACCCAGGCGTGATTGTCATCGCAATGGGACCACCAGGGCGCATAGACCTGCCTGGCAGCAATGCCCACGCTCCGCAGGGCGGTGACCGCAAAAACAGACTCCTCGCCGCACCGGCCAAAGCCCCTCCGGAAAATATCCAGCGCGGAGGAGGTCACGTCGTCCGTGGAGCGGTAGGTGACGTTTTCCCCGCACCAGCGATTGACCTCCAGGACGGCCTCCTCCAGGGAAAGCCCGCTGATCCGCCGGGCCAGCGCGTTCCGGAACAGGCTCCGGCAGTCGGAAAGGGCCTCGTTGTTGATGCGGGGATAGAGCACATGCAGGAGAAAAATCTCCTCCGGCAGCTCTTCGCACCAGGAGAAGTCCCGCCTGGCCTCCAGGGCCTCCCGGACGATCTTTAACAGAAGCTCCGGCCCATAGTCTCCCAGGTCGGACAGGGGCAGGGTCGCCAGCACATATCGGTACCAGATTTTTTCCCCGTCCCCGCAGCCTTCCAGCGCCCGGTCAAAAGGCCGTCCGGCGTTTCCAAGAAATTCCCGGCGCAGGCCCCAGAAGCGCTGTCCGTATTCCATAAAGCCTGTCACTGATTCAGCGCCTCCCATGCAGCCCGCACTTTTCCTTCGTCCGTCCGCCAAATCTCAAATTCGCTCATGGAGGGCAGTCCCATGCTGACGCCCTCCTTCCGGTAGCTCATGCCACTTTCCACAAGGGCCTTGCCGCTCATGTGGAAGCTCTCCGCCTGAGGAATCCTTTGCCGCACCTGGCGGATGGCGTCGGCGTCCACTCCGGCGCCGATCAAAATCTCCACATCCTGGGATAGTTTACATAATTTTTCAATTAGGCCCAGCCCCTCCAGACAGCTTCCCTCCTGACCGGAGGTCAGGATGGTATCCACCCCCAGCTCCCGGCACTGTTCCAGGGCCTCCAGGGGAACGCTGCACACGTCAAAGGCCCGATGAAGGGTAAACCGCTTTCCGGCGCTGTGCGCCAGCTCCGCCAGGGCCTTGA